>JAZQJW010000046.1:0-16372 GCA_045541835.1 Sodaliphilus sp.
CTTGGCCTCCGACTTCGCAACTGCTTCACGACAGCCTCCTTGCGCTCAAAAACGGGCGCGTAATCAAAGGCCATCTCACCAGTCTTCACACCCCAGACCTCGGCCTCACGCATGAGGTTGATGACCTCGGCGTTGCGGCACAGGGCCTTGGTGGGGATGCAACCACGGTTCAGGCAGGTGCCACCCATCTGGTCTCGCTCCACGATGGCGACGGTCAGGCCGTGTGCGGCAGCGTCGGCAGCGGTCTCATAACCGCCGGGTCCGGCACCAATTATAATAATGTCAAACATAATAGATAAATGATTTGTGATTAACGGTTATAGATTAGTGATTAGAGACTGGTTGATTGGCCGGAGGCATTACCTCGCTAATCACTCATCTCTAATCACTAATCAGGAAAGATGCTGATTATTCAGCAGCTTGGCTGTCGGCAACAAGCTCGCGCCAGGTCACGATGGGGTGCAAAGCGGCCTGAGTGTCGTCGAGGCGACGAACGGGCGTGTTGTGCGGTGCGGTCTTCACCATCTCGGGATCATCCTTAGCCTCCTGAGCAATCACGCGCATGATGCGGATGAACTCGTCAAGGGTCTGCTTGCTCTCGTTCTCGGTGGGCTCTACCATGAGGGCCTCGTGGAACAGCAAGGGGAAGTAGATGGTGGGAGCATGGAAGCCGTAGTCCAACAGACGCTTGGCCACGTCAAGCGTGGTAACGCCGGTGGACTTGTCCTTCAGACCGTCATAGACGAACTCGTGTTTGCACACACCGCCGATGGGCAGCTCATAAACGTCTTTCAACGACTCCTTGATGTAGTTGGCGTTGAGGGTAGCCAGCGGACCGACCCACTTGAGCTGGTCGCGGCCCAGGGTCAGGATGTAGGCCAGGGCGCGCATCATCACGCCGAAGTTGCCCAGATGACCGCTGATGCTGCCGATGGACTTGTCGCTGCACTCGAGCTTGAAGTAGTCGTAATCCTCTTCCTCGACTTTCACGACGCGGGGGTTGGGGAGCAGGTGCTCCAGACCCTCACGCACGCCGACGGGACCACTGCCGGGACCGCCGCCACCGTGAGGTGTCGAGAAGGTCTTGTGCAGGTTGATGTGCATGATGTCAAAGCCGATGTCACCGGGACGTACCTTACCCAGCATGGGGTTCAGGTTGGCGCCGTCGTAGTACATCAAGCCACCGCAATCGTGAACCGCCTTGGCGATTTCGCCGATGTTGTGCTCAAAGATACCCAGCGTGTTGGGGTTGGTCATCATCATGCCGGCGATGGTGTCGTCGAGCAGGGGACGCAGGTCGTCAACATCGACGGTGCCGTCGGGACGACTCTTCACAACCACAACGTCAAGGCCGCAGACGGCCGAACTGGCGGGATTGGTGCCGTGGGCGCTGTCGGGGATGATGACCTTGGTGCGCTTCACGTCGCCACGCTCCAGGTGGTAACCGCGCATGATCATCAGACCGGTCAACTCGCCATGGGCGCCGGCATAGGGATTCAGCGTGAACTCCTTCAGGCCGGAAATCTCGGCCAGACTGGTCTGCAGGAAGTAGTAAACGGCGAGGGCGCCCTGAGTGGTATCGGGGTTCTGCAGCGGGTGCAGGCCGGTGAACTCGCGATGAGCGGCGATTTCCTCGTTGATCTTGGGGTTATACTTCATCGTGCAGGAACCTAGAGGATAGAAACCCGTGTCCACACCGAAGTTGTTGTTACTCATGTTGGTGTAGTGGCGTACAACGCTCAGCTCGTCCACCTCAGGCAGCAGGGGCGTGTTTTCACGCATCAGCTCCTTGGGCAGATCGCTCATCTTGTACTCGGCACACCTGTTCTCGGGCAGGGAATAACCCTGACGGCCATTCTGTGACAACTCAAATATGAGTTTACCGTAAAAAGTGTTATTCATAACTTACTTGCCCTCCTTTTCTTCGTTAAAGGTTACACATGCGTCAACAAGGTCGTCACAATCCTCGCGGCTGTAGGTCTCGGTCACGGCGATCAGCAGAGTGTCGTCGGCAATCTTGAGACCGCACTGCAGGTACTCCTCGTTGCAGTATTCCTGCAATTCGTCGATATTGAGTTTGGTCTTCACGGCAAACTCGTTGAGGAAGGGCTTGTCGGGATAAGCCATCTCGAACAGGCCGGTCTTCACCAGGTTCTCGGCCAGGTAGTGGGCGTTGCTGTAGCTGATGGAGTTCACTTCCTTCAGACCCTTGGCACCCATCAGGCCCATGTAGATGGTCACATACAGCGCCATCAGGCTCTGGTTGGAGCAGATGTTGCTCGTGGCCTTTTCGCGGCGGATGTGCTGCTCGCGGGCTTGCAGGGTGAGGACGAAGGCGCGCTTGCCATCGGCATCTTTGGTAGCACCAACGATGCGGCCCGGCATCTTGCGGATCAGCTTCTTGGTCGTGCACAGGAAGCCCACATAGGGACCGCCATAGTTCAGGGGGATACCCAGGCTCTGGCCGTCACCCACTGCGATGTCGGCACCCCACTCGGCGGGCGACTTGACAACGCTCAATGCAGTGGCCACGCAGTGCATGATCAACAATGCCTTGTGCTCGTGGCACATCTCGGCAACACCGGTGTAGTCCTCGAGGATACCGTAGAAGTTGGGCGTGGCAACGATTACGCCGGCCACATCGTCCTTCTCCAGTTCCACCTTGAGGGCTTCATGGTCCATCACGCCACCCTTGGCGGGAACCATGTCAATCTGGATGCCCTGGTACTTGGCGTAGGTCTTTACCACGCGCAGCACATAGGGGCTGATGGTCTCGCTCACCAGAACGCGTTTGCGCTTCTTGGCGTTGGAAACAGCCATCATCATGGCCTCGGCAGTGGCCGTCGTGCCGTCATACATGGAGGCGTTAGACACTTCCATGCCGGTCAACTCGGCCATCATGCTCTGGTATTCAAAGATGTATTGCAGGGTTCCCTGCGAAATCTCGGCTTGATAGGGGGTGTAGGCGGTGAGGAACTCGCTGCGCTTCAAGATGTCTTGAACGACGGCGGGGCTGTAGTGGTCATAGTAACCGGCGCCCAGGAAGGTGCGCATGGTGATGTTGCCCATGCCCAGGCCGTCAAAGAAGCGGCGCACTTCAATCTCGCTCATGGCCTCGGGAAGCTCATACTCCTTCTTGAGTTGCAGCTCCTGGGGCACATCCTGATAGAGGTCGTCCAGCGATTTGACTCCAGCCGTGCTGAGCATGGCCTTCAGCTCCTCGTCGGTGTGCGGAAAAAATTTATAACTCATTGATTAATAGACGGTTTTGTTTTTTTTGAAAAGATTCAAAAGTCCTTAAGGTCGTTAAGGTCCTTAAGGACTTTATTGCCTTTTATTCAATTCTTTAATTATTCGCCGATCATGTCTTTGTAGGCGGCGGCATCCATCAGGCCGTCGAGCTCGCTCTTGTCGCTCAACTCAACCTTGATGATCCAGTTCTCAAAGGCATCCTTGTTGATCAGGCCGGGCTCGTCCTCGAGGGCTTCGTTCACCTCGACAACAGTGCCGCTGACGGGTGACATCAGGTCGCTGGCAGCCTTAACGCTCTCAACGGCGCCAAACTCCTCACCTGCGGTTACCTCATCGTCAACCTCGGGCATGTCAACATAAACCACGTTGCCCAGTTCGTGCTGTGCAAAGTCGGTGATACCAATAAAACCGAAGTCGCCTTCTACCTTTACATACTCATGTGACTCGCTGTAATAGAGTCCGTCGATAATCTTACTCATTGTTGTTATAAAATTAATTAGTTAATATGTTGTTTTCTAAAAAAGTTTATCCTAAAGCCTAAAACCTAAAGCCTTATTTCTTATAATTGGGCGTGTAGAAGCGTTTCTTCACAACGGTGGCGGGGAACACTTTCTTGCGGATGCGAACGTTCAGCGTGTTGCCCAGGGCGCCAACGGCGCGGTCAACCAGTGCAAAGGCCACGCTCTTGTCCAGCGTGATGCTGTGATAGCCGGTGGTGATGTAACCAACCACGTTCTCGCCGTCAAGCACCTCATAGCCGTGGCGGGGAATAGCCTTGCCTTCAAGCTCCAGACCCACCAGCTTCTTGGGGGTGCCTTCAGCCTTCTGCTGGGCGCAGGCATCACGGCCGATGAAGCCGCCTTCCTTGTCGAGCTTCACGAACATGCCGAAGGTTGCGGCAATAGGTGAAATCTCAGCAGTCAGCTCGTCGCCATACAGGGGCAGACCTGCCTCGAAGCGCAGGGTGTCGCGGCAACCCAGACCACAGGCCTGCACGCCGGCATCCATGAGCATATCCCACATCTTGCAGATGATGGCGGGATCGGCATATACCTCAAAGCCATCCTCGCCGGTGTAACCGGTGCGGCTGACGATGATGGTCTTGCCGTCATATTCCATTTTCTTGAAAGTATAGAACGTCAGGTCGGTGGTGTCGATATTCAGCACAGCGCTCATGGTCTTCTCGGCATCGGGACCCTGAACGGCGATCTGGCCGTACAGTTCACTCTGGTGGTCAACCTTCACGTCGAAGTTCTTGGCCTGCTCCATGATCCATGCCACGTCCTTGTCGATGTTGGCAGCGTTGATGACCAGGAAGTAGTCGTTGTCGTCAACACGGTAAACCAACAGGTCGTCGACAGTGCCGCCATCGGGATACAGCATCATGCCGTACAGAATCTGGCCGGCCTTGATGGCGTTGATGTCATTGGTGAAGATGTAGTTGGTGAACTTGGCGGCATCGGGGCCGGTGATTTCCACCTCGCCCATGTGTGACACGTCAAAAACACCCACCTTCTGGCGCACTGCATTGTGCTCAGTGGTGATATCTACATACTGGATGGGCATGTCGTAACCAGCAAAGGGGGACATGAGAGCGCCTTGCGCTACGTGCCTGTCATGCAGACAGGTAACTTTGATTTCTTCAGTCACGGTTTAAAATGGTTTTTAATTGGTTAATATTATAAGTTCTAATGTTTTTAGTTTCTAAAATCTGATAGCTAATGGCTAAAAGCTAACAGTTTTATCAATTGTTCGTTTGTTAGGTTCAGTATCCATTGCCTTGTGTCACAGTCGGCTAAGGCTGCTCTCAGGTCATCGGCTTCGGGTCTCACGCCGCGCAACTTGTCGAGCAACATCTCGCGAACATCGTTGCGCAATGGCAGGAAATCGCCGGACAGCTGCAGGTCGTGTATCGTGTCGTGGTTGAGCTCCACATTCACGTGAAGGCTGCCCACACCCTCAATGCGCCCACCGCGTTTGACTTCGCAACTGGGGTCGTTGCCCCACAGGAACGATGGGTCCAGATAGGGTAGGGTGAGCCGTTCTATCTCGGCTACGTCGTCGGCATTGAGACGGATTTCACCGTCGCACAGCGTCTTGCGGACGTGGACCTTAAAGTCCTCAATGCCCATCGACAAGTGCTCTCTCAACGTCGTGATGTGGTTGCGCACCGACTCCACGCCCTTGCTCGTCAACTTTTCACGCGATGGCGTGATGGCATTGAGCATATGCTCCATGTTGGTGTCAAACAGCATGGTGCCGTGCACGATGCTGCGGCCGGGGATGTGGTAGAACGCGTTCCCGCTAACCTTGCGGCAGCCGATCAGCACGTCGTTGCGGTCACTGGCGCTGGCGTTAAGTCCAAGGTCGCACAACATCTCGGCAACGGCACTGGTGTAACGCGTGAAAGTCGTCTGCACCTCGTCGCTGCGCGTGATGTAGCTGAACATGATGTTATCTTGGTCGGCATACACGCAGCCGCCACCGCTGCGACGGCGGTAGAAGGCGATGCCGTGCTCATGGCAATAGTCAACGTTCACTTCGTTGGCAATCAACTGGTTGCGTCCAAAGATGACCGTCGGCTCTACCTGCCACATAAAGAAGATGTCATCCTCTTTAATGATGCGTGCGGCATACTCCTCCATTGCCAAGTAGAACGGAAGAATGCGTGTCGAGTTGTCAGGCAGACTCAGGTATTTCATCATGTCTATCTAAACTTCCCACAAAAGTAGAGTAAATTCCTCACATTATAAAATAATAACTCAAAATAATTATTAAAACCTCCTTTTTATATCAAGACTGCCATTCCCATGAACGGGGATGGCAGTCTGTGTTTTTATAGTCAGTGGTTCTGGCTGGGTTCTGTGAGCCACGGTTTTGCTGTGGCTCTTAATCCTGCGGTCAGCAGCACTGCTATGGCATTTTGTCCCGTGGGTGGCTATGCCGCCGTCATTGAAGAGCCTCAATAGCACTTGATGCGGTACATGAAGCCGAGCTCCACGCGGTTGGTGTTGTAGTCCTCAAGACCACACGCCTTGTTGAAGTCGTATTTGTGACCCAGATAGGCGAGGAAGACTCGGAAGTCGAGCTTTTCCACGGGCCAGTATTCCATGCTGGCAAGGTAGCCGATTGACTTGCGATAGTTGTGAAGGTCCTCGATCTTGGCGATGCTCGTCGTCTCATAAGTGCCCTTGAGCATCAGGTTCCACTTGGGGGCGAACTGCCAGTTCATCTTGGCGATGAAAGTGTGGCTGTGTACCTTGCCCAGATGGGTTGAACCCGGAGCAATCAAGTCCTTCAGGTCGGTGGTGGCATAGTGAAGGCGATCCACATCGTCCCACTCGCCGAAGTAGTCGAAGTACAGCTGGTAATTCGGCAGGTTCAGCCGCTGGCCCAGCGTGATCATGCGCGAGTACTTGTGCTTGGCCTGTGTCTGTAGACCCCACGCCCAGCGGGTCTGCAGTTGGTTCTGCAGGAAGTTGCCGTTCCAGTTCAGAATGTAGGTGAACGGGGCACGGCTGCGGCTCAGCTTCTCGGATTGCTGCAGGTCGCTGGTGACAATCTGCGGGTCTTCGCCCAGGTCCTCGGTGAACGCGCCGTTGTAGCTGTTGGTTATCTGAAAAGCGACTTCCTGGGTGGGCACGGGACGGTAACTTACCATCGCGCCGGCCATGAAGATGTCCATCATGTCAATCAGGTCACTATAGCGGTAGATTTCCATGGGGTTCTGGTCGTACTCAAAACCGCCCCAGATCTGGCACAGCTTGCCGGCGGCGATATCCACCTTGCTGCTGGGACGGTAGCCCACCATCATGATATCGGTTGCCTTGGCAAAGCGGTCCAGGCCTTTCGCCGTCTGGTTGCTGTTGAAGCGGTGACGGATACGGTAGAACACCTTGGGCGTGATATCGCCTTTGATGTCCAGGCGCAGGTCGCGGCAGATGAATTTGCTGTCCCATTCGCCGTGATTGGCGTCCTCGGCCATCAGGCTCGAAGCGAAGTTGATGTGGAAATTGAAGGCTTCCGTCTTCTTCTCAAGGTTGAAGATGCGCTCGGCGAGCGACTCGGTGTCATCGTTCTCGTCACCACCCATGCGGGTGTTGTTTCCTTGTGCCATGGCATTGATTCCCAGTAGTGTAGCACACAGGACAATCAGCAGTGATTTTCTTCTCATTATAGTTTTCGGTGATACAAGTTTCTAAAATTGGCTGCAAAGGTACATCAAAAGCGCCCTCCAGCCAAAGAAAACGCTTTAGATTTTATAATTATGAAGTGTAGATGTGTTTAGTGTAGCCGGCTTTTGAGGTCCTTGACGATGGTGTCAATAGCTGATGTGGCATCGTCAACCTTAACCACATAATAAGAGGGATAGTCGGGGTGCAGTACGACCAGATGCATAGCAGTGACTTTGAGGCCATAGTTATGCTCCAGAATGTAACGGTAGAGGTTTTGTTGTAACACGTAGTGCCAATAGCTGGTATCGGGAATATATTCGAGTCCATGAATAGCATGGTTGCCAAATCGGGACTGGTCTATAGGTTGCTTGCTGAATTGGTCGATAATCTTGTTGCTGCGTTTCCAGTCAAATAGCTCAACTTCATTCTCACCAGTACGGCACACGAGGTCAATGGTGCCGGCGATTTTCAGCCCCAGGTCATAGACGCACCACTCGGTGCGGAAAGGCTTGATATGAGAATACTTGGCAATGAAATTATGGAAAAGTTTCAACTCTTTGCTGATGTCTATCTTCTTGACAACATGGCGGTAAATGCTGGTGTGGGTGAATGTGCATACAGGGTCAAGGTTAAGATTTCCATAGAAATAGCGTTCTATCTGGGCGTGCATATGGGTGCCGGCAAAGCTGGCACAATCACCATTGCATTTCCATTGGTCGGCCATGTCCTCGGGCTCAATGCCTCTCTCTCTCGCTTTGATGGCGGCCCAGTGGGCGGTGTCGAATTGCTTGAAATATCTGGAATAGACTGTGCTCACGGGTGTCAGTTCGGTCCCCGTGGGCGTGTGGATGTATTTGTGTCCCTCACAGATGAATTGTATATCTCTGTCTTGAGGGAATGTCCTCGAGGAACCGTCTATGTTGAGATAAGTCATGTCTGTTAAGCTTGGCGTATGTTTCTTTAATGTGGGCTAAATCGACGCGTTGGTGATTCTTCTCATAGGGCAAAGTTACTATGTTTTTCAAAAAAATGAGTAATTTTGTGGTCTGAAAACGATATAACCACTTTGTAACAATGCCAAACAACAGCAGAGAGAAGAAACTGGAGGCCTTCGGACGCCTGCTCGACATTCTTGACGAGTTGCGCGTGAAGTGCCCGTGGGATCGCAAACAGACCAACGAGAGCCTGCGTCCCAACACCATCGAAGAAACCATGGAGCTCGCCGATGCCATCATGGGTGAGGACGACGATAAAATCCGCAAGGAATTGGGCGACGTGCTGCTGCACATTGTCTTTTATGCCAAAATCGGCGACGAGAAGGGTCAATTTGACATCGCCGACGTGTGCGATGCCCTGTGCGATAAACTGGTGTACCGCCATCCGCATGTTTTCGGTGAGGAAAAGGCCGACACGGCCGCCCAAGTGCTCAAGAATTGGGAACTGATCAAGATGAGCGAAAAAGACGGTAACAAAATGGTGCTCAGTGGAGTGCCCCGCAGCCTGCCGTCGCTCATCAAGGCGGAGCGTGTCCAGGAGAAAGCCGCCAACGTTGGCTTCGATTGGCAGAAGCGTGAGGACGTTTGGGACAAGGTGCGCGAGGAATTCAGCGAGGTGGAAGCCGAGTTGAAGAAGGATACTGACGTGGACCGTGAAAAGGAGTTCGGTGACTTGTTCTTCTCGCTGGTCAATGCGGCGCGCCTCTATGGTGTGCGTCCCGACAACGCTCTGGAGCGCACTAACCGCAAGTTCATCGCCCGTTTCAACTATATTGAGCAAAAGGCTAATGAGCAGGGTCGTCACGTCAACGAGTTGACGCTCGCCGAGATGGACGAACTCTGGAACGAAGCCAAAGCCCAAAAACTCGGCGAATAAAGTGCACATTCCTGAAGTAATACTCTAAACTTTTAGTGATAGCATTGTAACTATTAACTCTTAACTCTTAGCTGTTCACTCATGAAAGTCTGCGTAACCGAGAAACCCAGTGTCGCTCGTGACATTGCCCGCCTGCTTGGTGCCAATGAAAGGCACGATGGCTACTTTGAGGGCAATGGCTATCAGGTGACGTGGACTTTCGGACACCTTTGCGAACTCAAGGCCCCGAACGACTACCTTGACCAGTGGAAAAGATGGACGCTTGGGCAACTGCCGATGATACCGCAACGCTTTGGTATTAAGCTGAAAGATGATAAAGGTATCGAGCAACAGTTTAATGTGATAAAAAGTCTGATCGCTACGGCCGAGGAGGTCATTAATTGCGGTGATGCCGGCCAGGAAGGTGAACTCATTCAGCGCTGGGTGTACCAGAAGGCAGGCTGCGACAAGCCGGTTAAGCGCTTGTGGATTTCGTCGTTGACCGACGAGAGCATCCGCAAGGGGTTTCAGGAACTTAAGGACGCTAAAGACTTTGATAATCTGTATTTTGCGGGTCTTTCCCGAGCCATCGGCGACTGGATTCTCGGCATGAATGCCACGCGCCTGTATACCTTGAAATACTCTCAGTCGCGTGATGTACTCTCGGTGGGACGTGTGCAGACGCCCACGTTGGCCATGATTGTCGCCCGTTATCGTGAGATAGAGAATTTTGTTCCCGAGGATTACTGGGAACTCAAGACCAAATACCGTGGCGTGACGTTCAACAGCACACGAGGCCGCTTCAAGACAGAAGGGGAAGCCAGTGCTATCGTTGAGAATATCAAGGAGTTGCCGCTTGAGGTGACATCGGTTGAGACCAAGAAAGGTCGTGAGGCGCCACCACGCCTGTTTGACTTGACGAGCCTGCAGGTGGAGTGCAACAAGAAGTTCGGCATGTCGGCCGACGAGGCGCTCAAGACCATCCAGTCGCTCTATGAGAAAAAAGCGACGACCTATCCCCGTGTTGACACCACCTACCTGAGCGATGACATCTATCCGCAGGTGCCCGGCATTTTGCAGGCAATGGTCCCTTATGCCAACTTGACGGCCACCTTGCTGGCGCTCAACAAGTTACCCAAGACCAAGAAGGTCTTTGACAACAGCAAAGTGACTGATCACCATGCCATCATACCCACCAATGTCAATCCGGCTACCGTTGCGATGACGCCCGAAGAGAAGCGTGTCTACCACCTTATCGCCATGCGCTTCATTGCGGCGTTTTACCCTGACTGTGAGTTCAATACGACCACGGTGATGGCTCGAGTGGGCGAGTACGGCTTCAAGGCTACAGGTAAAGAAATTCTCAAGCCGGGCTGGCGCGAGTTGTTCAACAAGCCTGGAGATGAGAACACCGATGATGAAGGTAAGGAAAAGCCTGACGATGAGGACAATAGCGTGATGCCGCACTTCGAGAAAGGGGAAAGCGGACCGCATGAGCCCTCGTTGCTCAAACGTACCACGCAGCCGCCCAAGCCTTATACCGAGGGCACCCTGCTGCGGGCCATGGAGACAGCCGGTAAGACGGTCGATGATGAGGAACTGCGTGATGCCATGAAGGAGAACGGCATCGGCCGGCCCTCGACACGTGCCGCCATCATCGAGACGCTCTTCAAGCGTCGCTACATCCGCAAGGAGCGCAAGAGCATCTCGCCCACGATGGCTGGCATCCAACTGATAGACACCATACATGAACCTTTACTTAAGAGTGCATCACTTACGGGTTTGTGGGAGAAAAAGTTGCGCGAAATTGAAAGAGGTGAATACAGTGCAGCCCAATTTATTGATGAACTCAAGCAAATGATTGGCGAGATCGTTCTCAATGTCTTGCGCGACAACACCGGTGGCAGCATTGCAGTTGAGCAGGGCATGCCCGCAAAGCCCAAGACGCCATCGGCTGGTGGTGAGGAGAAGTCCAAAAAGGCACGTGCGCCACGCCCGAAGAACTTCGAGGAGATCCCGTGTCCGGTGTGCGGCAAGGGCCATATCTTGAAGGGCAATACGGGGTTTGGCTGCAGCGAGTTTAATAATGGTTGCCAAACGGTGTTGCCTTTTACCGAGTATCCTGCCGATCTGACCCCGGCAAAGCTGTCCACCATGATCAGGAAAAACTTCAAGACTAAAAAGAATAAATGAGTGAAACGGTGCAATATGTCCTGGCGGGTGCCATCGTGGCGGTGGCTTTGTTCGCTGCAGTGCGTGCTGTGTGGCGCGCTGCAAACGACAAGAAATCGGCCCTAACTGCCTGTGCAGCATGTAAATTGAAGGACATCTGCCAAAAGCCGGAGAAAAATTCTGTGAAAAAATGTGCCGATAAAGTTGCACAGGTCAAAAAACCGCAGTAATTTTGCACCGCTAAACGCGAAGGGTCGCTTGGATGAGTGGTTTAGTCACCGGTCTGCAAAACCGGGCACAGCGGTTCGAGTCCGCTAGCGACCTCAGATGAGATAATCGCCAATTGGTTATTAGACTGATTGGCGATTTTGTTTTTCAGCAGGTTAAGTGCATTGGTTTAAAGTGTTAGTGAAAGAATCAAGGTCGGTTATGGCGGTTTGATGCGCAGTCACGAGTGTTAAATTATTGTAAAATTGATGCTAGGCTCGTGATTTTGTGTCTGCTTTTCTTTGAAAAACGTGCCTTTTTAAGTAATTTTGTGGCTGGAAATTGGGACTTCAAGGCCATTGGTGGCATCCTATCAACGGGGCTTCTTGAAAACCGGTGGCGTAATTATTTGGTCTTCAATTTGATACACATATTTTCTCCACTAGCTCATTGCTCTGCGGCGGTGAGCCCCTGTTATTGCATATTAAAAAACTAACATAAATGATAAGTAAATGGAATTACTTACCTCTAACATCCGACGAACGCATTGCCCAGGAGCAATTGGCGGCCCAGTTCCCCAATTGTCCCGCCATCGCTCGGCTGTTGGTGCTCAGGGGCTTGAAGACCGCGGACAGCGTCCACGACTTCCTCTACCCGTCACTCCAACAGCTGCACGATCCGTTCTTGATGAAGAACATGGACAAGGCTGTGGCAAGGCTGAATCAGGCGTTAGGGGCCAAAGAGAAGATTATGGTGTACGGAGACTACGACGTGGATGGAACCACAGCCGTAGCGCTCGTCTATAAGTATCTTCAAAACATTTACTCCGATCTGGTGTACTATATCCCGACACGTGATGACGACGGGTATGGTATCTCGCTGCAAAGCATCGACTATGCGGAATCCATCGGAGTGAGTCTAATCATTGTGCTCGACTGCGGTATCAAGGCAGTTGACGAAATCGCCTATGCCAAGGAGAAAGGCATAGACTTCATTGTGTGTGACCACCATGTGCCCGATGATGTCTTGCCCGCCGCCGCCGCGATTTTGAACCCCAAGCTGGTCGACGACACCTATCCTTATAAGGGCCTGTCGGGTTGCGGCGTGGGCTTCAAATTCATGCAGGCGTTCTCCAAGAGCAATGGTCTGGGCCAGATGTACAATCTTGAGGCCATGCTGGACCTTGTGGCTGTCAGCATCGCTGCCGACATTGTCCCGCTCACGGGAGAGAACAGGGTGATGATGTTCTACGGCTTGCGCCGTCTGAACAACAATCCCAATGTCGGCCTGCGCAGTATCATCCGCACTTGTGGCTTGAACCGTCATGAGCTGACCATCAACGACATCATCTTCAAGATAGGTCCGCGCATTAATGCGTCGGGACGCATGGAGTCTGGCCAGGAGTCGGTTGCATTGCTCGTGTCGCGCAATATGCAGAACGCCATGGAAATCTCCAAGCGCATCGACCAGTACAATAACAACCGCAAGGAGCTGGATAGCCAGGTGACTGTCGAGGCCAACGAAATCATCGACCGTCACGCTCAGGTGCTTGACGGCAAGAAACCCATCGTCATCTATGACCGCAACTGGCACAAGGGCGTCATCGGCATTGTGGCGGCACGTCTGTCTGAGTTGTATTTCAGACCGTCGGTAGTGCTGACCTATTATGCTGATGGTATTGCCACGGGTTCATCTCGTTCGGTGCGCGGTTTCGATATCTACACGGCCATCAAGTCCTGCCGTGACCTGCTTGAGACCTTCGGTGGGCATACCAATGCCGTGGGCCTGTCCATCAAGGAAGAGAACATCCCGGAATTCCGTCGCCGTCTCACCGAATATGTCGAGGAGCACATCGAGGATGCCCAGGTGACTCCGGCCATGGACATTGATTGCGAGATCAAGTTCAGCGAGATCAACGGTGCCCTGCTGCGCTATCTGCGCATGCTCAACCCCTATGGTCCTGGCAACAGTAAGCCTGTCTTTATCACGCGCAAGGTGTTTGACGCAGGTTCCAGCAAGGTCGTTGGCAAGAAGATGGAGCACATCAAGCTCGATCTCGTCGACGAGGAGGGCAACAAGATCAACAATGCCATCGCCTTTGGCCTGGCAAGCTACAATGATATCCTCAAGGCAGGGAAACCTGTTGACATCTGCTACACGATCGAGGAGACACGACATCGCATGAGCACCACGGTGCAGCTCATGGTGAAGGCCATAAAACTCCATGAAGATGCCGAGCCAACCCAAGCCAATTCTTGATGTCCTCAAGAAGTATTGGGGTTATGACGCCTTCAGACCGCTGCAACAGGACATCATCGAGTCGGTTCTTGATGGCCGCGACACGCTGGGGCTGATGCCCACAGGTGGTGGCAAGTCCATCACTTTTCAGGTTCCCACGATGGCCATCGATGGTATGGCCCTTGTTGTCACGCCCATCATCTCGCTGATGAAGGACCAGGTGGACCGCCTGCGTTCGCTGAACATCAAGGCGACCTACCTCTATGCCGGCTTGACACGTGCCGAGGTGAACCGCACCTATGAGAAATGCCTCTACGGTAACTGCAAGTTCCTTTATGTCTCACCCGAGCGCCTGCAGTCCCAATCATTCCTGGAGCGATTGCGTCAGATGCCAGTCCGTCTCATCGTGGTCGATGAGGCGCATTGCATCTCGCAGTGGGGCTATGACTTCAGACCGTCTTTCCTGCGCATTGTCCAGGTTCGCAAGCTTTTCCCAAGTGTGCCCGTTCTGGCCCTCACCGCCACAGCCACCCCGGTTGTGATCGAGGACATCCAGCGATGCCTGAATTTCAGGGCGCCCAATGTCTTCTCGATGAGTTTTGCCCGCAGCAATCTGTCCTACGTCGTCCGTCATTCCGAAGAGAAAGTCACCGAACTCATTCACATCCTGCGCTCTGTTCCCGGCACGGCAATCGTCTATGTGCGCTCACGCAAGCGCACCAAGCAGATCAGCGACGAGGTCAATCGAGCCGGCATCCATGCCGACTTCTACCATGCCGGTCTCTATGTTGACGATAAGGAGGACAAGCAGGCCAAGTGGACCAGTGACCAGTGCCGTGTGATGGTGGCGACAAACGCTTTCGGCATGGGTATTGACAAGCCTGACGTGAGGCTGGTGGTTCACATGGATATCCCGAATTCTCTCGAGGAATACTACCAGGAGGCGGGCAGGGCCGGTCGTGACGGCAAGCGCTCCTATGCCGTGCTGCTGGTCAAGCATACCGACCAACGCACCCTGCGGCGCCACATCACCGAGGCCTTTCCAGACAAGGACTTCATTCGCAGTGTCTATGAACGCGTCGGTAACTTCCTTGGCGTGAGTATCGGTGAGGGATACCAGCAGATGTTTGATTTCAATTTTAATCTGTTCTGCCGCACGTTTGACTTTCCCGTTTTGCCCACCCACAATGCCTTGAAAATATTGACCCAAGCGGGTTATATCGAGTTCGTCGAGGAAATCGAGACGCAGTCACGTGTGATGATACTGGCGCGCAAGGAGGAACTCTATGACTTGGAGACCACAACCCCGGGTGCTGATCAAGTCTTACAGGCCATACTGAGACTCTACACAGGCCTGTTTGCCGACTATGTCTTTATCAACGAGGATGTCATCGCTTTCCGCACAGGCCTGGATCAAGAAACGATCTACAACTCGCTGCTCGAACTCACCCGGATGCATATCCTGCACTATGTGCCTCGCAAACGCACACCTTATATTATTTACACCACCTCCCGAGAAGAACCTAAGCACGTCTTGATACCCAAAGCTGTCTATGAAGACCTGCGGCAGCGCATGATAGACCGCATTGAGGCAACCATCAACTATGCCTATAGCGATCAGGGTTGTCGTGAGCGCATGTTGCTGGGCTATTTCGGAGAGCGGTCATCTGAGGACTGTAACCATTGCGACTTGTGCATCGACCGGCGCAAACGGGGAGACCATCAACCCGAAGATGTGCAGCAGGGCATCCTCTATATGGCAGGACAGCGGCCGCGTCGCTTGGAGGAATTTCTCGATACCTTGTCTTTTCCCAAAGAAGAAGTCATCTCGATGCTTTCTTTCCTCGTCGACGAGGGTTTTATTCAACACCTTGACGATGACACCTATGTCATCACCAAGTGACGAGCGCCAAACCAGTCACAAATGAAATAATTAACAAAAAGGCGATGCCCCGAGGGCACCGCCTTCTTGTTGATGTATAATCAAAGGTTTACTTCAGCACCTTAACAGCGCGGCTGCTGCCGTCGGTGTAGGTGGTAACGATGATGGTAAGACCATTGGCCTCACTCATCTCCTGACCCATGATGTTGTAGTAGCGAACACCTGCAACAACCTTCTCGGTGTCGCTGATGAGTTCCTCAACGCCGCCGCCGACCTTGGTCAAGCGGTAAACAGCGAAGTTGCCACCAGGATAGTACTGATAGATGATCACACCATCCTCCTCAACCTCGGCATTCAGCCAGTTGGAGGTAAAGGCGTTGGCATTTACGGTAAAGGTGGACTCAACCTCCACAATAGCAGCCTCGGCATTGGCCTCAGCTACAGCGAAACCGTTCTGGTAGTTGGGCAGGGTGGGATATACGAAGAACTCCTTGCCGTCCCAAACGAACGGGAACGTGCCGTTGCAAGCACCCTTGTTGGGCAGGGTGAGCGTGGTAGCGGTCATGTTCTCACCATCGATGGCGAGCTTAGCGAG
>JAZQJW010000047.1:0-30242 GCA_045541835.1 Sodaliphilus sp.
TCCGACTTCATATGAGATCGGCTATTGCCGTCCTGAGTGCACCCGTTGCAGCCAGGTCTGCCCTGCTGGCGCAATCAAGCCAATCACCAAGGAAGAAAAGACCGGCATCCATGTGGGCCATGCCGTTTGGATCAAGGACAACTGCGTGGTGCTCACCAACGGCGTAAGCTGCGGCAACTGCGCCCGCCACTGCCCCACCGGCGCCATCATGATGGTGCCGAGCAACCCCGAGGACGAGACCTCGCCCATGGTACCGGCCGTCAACAGCGCGATGTGCATCGGCTGCGGCACCTGCGAGTATGTGTGCCCGGCCAGGCCGTTCAGCGCCATCTATGTCGAGGGTCATGAGATGCATAGTCAGATTTAGGTTTTAGGTTTTAGACTTTAGACGTTAGACCTTAGACGTTAGACCTTAGACGTTAGACTTTAGACGTTAGACTTTAGACGTTGATTCCACTTTAGATTGACAAGCGATTATGAACGATAACAAGAATAATAACAGCGGCAAGATATTCAACCGCCGCACGTTCCTGAAGGCGCTGGGACTGGGAACAGCCACCGCGGCTGCTCCTGCCATCGTGAGTTGCGCCACTGGCGATGATAAGAAAAAGAACGCTCAGGAACCTCCGGTGGGCAAGATGACCTATCGTGAGAACCCCAAGACCAAGGAGAAGGTCTCCATTCTGGGCTATGGCATGATGCGCCTGCCGGCCACCAATGGCAAGCCCTTCGGCCGCGACAATGATGCCGAGATTGACCAGGACATGGTCAACAAGCAGGTCGACTATGCCATTGAGCATGGCGTGAACTACTTCGACACGTCGCCCGCCTATTGCAAGGGCCTGAGCGAACGTGCCACGGGCATTGCCCTGAGCCGCCACAAGCGCGACGAGTATTTCATTGCCACCAAACTCTCCAACTTCGATCCCGCTACCCAAACCCGCGAAGCCAGCATCGAGATGTTCCAGAACTCCCTCAAGGAACTGCAGGTTGACTACATCGACTACCTGCTGTTGCACTCCATTGGCGGCGGCACCGGTGAAGAGGCCATGGAGTTATTCCGGAACCGCTATATCTACAACGACATCCTCGACTACCTGATGGAACAGCGCGAGAAAGGTGTCATCCGCAACCTGGGTTTCTCCTATCATGGCGAGATTGCTGTGTTTGACTACCTGCTTGAGAACCATGACAAGTACAAGTGGGACTTTGTGCAGATTGAACTGAACTACCTGGACTGGAGGCACGCCAAGGACTTCAGCGAGGAGAACACCAACGCCGAGTACCTGTATGCCGAACTCGATAAGCGCGGCATCCCAGCCGTCATCATGGAACCCCTGTTGGGCGGACGACTGGCATCGCTGCCACAGCCGGTGGCCCGTGAAATCCTGGAGCGCGATCCCGAGCGCACCCTCGCCTCGTGGGCCTTCCGCTATGCCGGCTCATTCCCACGTGTGCTCACCGTGTTGAGTGGCATGACCTACATGGAGCACTTGAAGGAGAACCTGTGCACCTATAGCCCACTTGAGGAACTGACCGACGAGGAAAAGAACTTCCTCTACGGCATAGCCGACAAGATTGTGGGTTACAACACCATCCCCTGCAACGACTGCAAGTACTGCATGCCCTGCCCCTACGGTATCGACATCCCCGGTGTGCTCACCCACTATAACAAGTGCATCGCCGAGGGCAACCTCACCCGCGACCGCAAGGACCCAGACTATGCCCGTGCCCGTCGCGCCTTCCTCATCGGCTATGACCGCAGCGTTCCCAAGCTGCGCCAGGCGGACCACTGCATCGGCTGCGGCCAATGCGTCCAACATTGCCCGCAACGCATCGAGATTCCCAAGATGATGGAGCGCATCAACAACTACGTCGAGGCCCTCAAGCGCAACATCGACCGCGGCCTTGAAGCCTAACCACGGGCACCATCACCGCCAATCGGCGGGCAGCAGCGCAAAAAAACAACAATCCTTGCACAGGAAAAGTCACTTTTTCCCGTGCAAGGATTTTCTTGACACACACAAGTGACAAAGTCCATCGGACCCGTTTTTATGTCTTTTCCTATCAAAATCCATGATAAAAAGGGCTAAAACCGCCGATTTCGGTTTAATTAAATAAGGTATGGGACAAAAACTTGCATTTTTTATGCCTCACTTTCAGAAAAAGCAGTATATTTGCAGGCTGAAAAAGACGTTTGAAGCGAAAATTAACAAAATTTAATTAAATAATTAACAAATCAAATGCAAACTAAAGGTTTTATCAGAGTCCTTACCATTGCACTGTTGTTGATTTGTGCTTTCTACCTGTCGTTCACCTTTGTGAGCAATCACTATCAGAACGTAGCAGAGAAGAAGGCCCTTGCTGTTGCCGGCATCAAGTCGCCCGACACCAGCAACAAGAAGTACACAGCAGCACTCAATGAGTGTCTGGACTCTCTCGCTAACAAGAAGGTGTTCCTTGGTTACTACACCTTCCAGCAAGTTCGTGAGAAAGAGTTAGGCCTCGGCCTTGACTTGAAGGGTGGTATGAACGTGACACTGCAGATTTCGGTGCCCGACATCCTCCGCGCCCTCGCGAACAACAATCCCGACAAGAAGTTTAACCAAGCCATCGAAAACGTGACGAAGAACCAGACCGCTCAGGATGACTTCGTTGGCTCCTTCTGCAAGGAGTACAAGAAACTCGCTCCCGAGGGCAATCTGGCTCAGATCTTCCGCAACATCGATCGCATCAAGGAGAAACCCAATGCTACCGAGGCCGAGGTTGAGAGCATCCTCAAGGACGAGGTGAACAGCATGGTTGACAACTCCTACAAGGTGCTGCGCAACCGTATCGACCGTTTTGGCGTGGTACAACCCAATATCCAGAAACTGCAGAGCACGGGTCGCATCCTGCTCGAGTTGCCGGGTGTGAAAGAGCCCGAGCGCGTCGAGAAACTGTTGCAGGGTGCTGCAAACCTGGAGTTCTACTTGACTTACAGACTGTCTGAGATTGCTCCCTCATTGCGTCAACTCAGTGACCAGGCCAAGGCCAATGGTACCACTGCTGCTCCCGCACAGGCTGCTGCCAACGACAGCACGGCTACTGCCGAAAATGCTGTTGCCGACACTGCCAAGCAGGCTGCTCCCGCCGAGACCAAGGCCGCTGCTCCTGCCAAGAGTGATGGACTCACGCTGGCCCAACTCACCGGTTTTGACGCCCTCGTTGGTTCCGCTGGTGGCTATCCCGTTGTGGGTTACGTGGGCGCTGCCGACACCGCTGCTGTCAACGCCATCATCAATTCTCCGCTTGCCAAGACGATTCTGCCTGCCGACCTGAAGTTGGCTTGGACCGTAAAGCCCGAGAAGATGCAGGGTGGCCATGAGGCCTTCCAACTCATTGCCCTGAAGACCGTCAACAAGCAGCCCGTCCTGAACGGTGACGTTGTTACCCGCGCATCCAGCGAGTTTGACAACCTGCAGGGTCAGGTGGTTTCGATGACCATGAACGATGAGGGCGCCCGTCAGTGGAGCATTATCACTGGCCAGCACATCGGTGAGGCTATCGCCATCGTCCTTGACGACCAGGTTTACTCCTATCCCAATGTAAACAGCCAGATCGACGGTGGTCGCTCGCAGATTAGCGGTAAGTTCTCCGTTGAGGAAGCTGGTGACCTTGCCAACGTGCTCGAGTCTGGTAAGATGGTGGCACGTGTCAATATCGCCAGTGAGAGTGTGATTGGCCCGTCACTGGGTAAGGAATCCATCCGCAAGGGTCTCATCTCGTTCCTTATTGCCCTCGTGCTGCTGATGATCTTCATGGTGTGCACCTACGGTCTGCAGGCCGGTATGATTGCCAACCTGGGTCTGATCATGAACCTGTTCTTCACCATGGGTATCCTCGCCTCGTTCCAGAGCGTGCTCACCCTGCCGGGTATCGCCGGTATCGTGCTGACGCTTGGTATGGCAGTGGACGCCAACGTGCTTATCTTTGAGCGTTGTAAGGAGGAATTGCGTGCCGGTAAGGGTCTCAAGGCTGCCGTCAGCGATGGTTACAAGAATGCATTCTCGGCCATCTTCGACTCCAACTTGACCACCATCATCACCGGTATCATCCTGATTCTGCTGGGTTCCGGTCCCATCCGCGGTTTTGCCGTTACCCTGGTAATCGGTATCTGCTGCTCGTTCTTCACTGCAGTGTTCGCTACCCGTCTGGTGATGGAGCACTTTGTGAACAAGGGCACCTTCGACAAGATGACCTTCACCACTCCCATCACCCGTCACTTGATGGAGGACGTGAAGTTCAACTTCATGGGCGCTGCCAAGAAGACCTCTATCATCGTTCTCGCACTCCTCGTCATCATTGGCGTCCTGTTCGGTGTTCGCGGTCTGCAGCGCGGTATCGACTTCTCGGGTGGTCGCAACTACATTGTTCAATTTGACCATCCCGTTAAGTCCGAGGCGCTGACAAGCCAGCTGGCTCCCCTGTTCATCAATCCTGATGGCTCACAGGCCACCACCTCGGTCATCAACATTGACAATGACACCAAGGTGCGCATCTCGACCAACTACAAGATTACCGACTCCAGCGAGGGTATCGGTGACGAGATCATGGGTAAGCTCTATGACGGCCTGAAGAACGAACTCGGTAGTATGACCAAGGAAGACTTCAGCATGTCTAACGAGAGCATCGGCATCGTTTCCAGTGAGACCGTCGGCCCGAGCATCGCAAGCGACATGACGCACCAGGCCATCTGGGCTGTGCTGTTCTCGCTGCTTGCCATGGCATTGTACATCCTGTTCCGTTTCCGCAACATCGCGTTCTCGATTGGCGCTCTTGCAGCTGTAGCCTTCACCTCGTTTGTTGTGATTGGTTTCTACAACCTGCACGGTCTGCTGCCCTTCTCGATGGAGATTGACCAGACGTTCATCGCCGCTATCCTGACCGTTATCGGTTATCAGGTGAACGATACCGTGGTTGTATTTGACCGCGTGCGTGAGTATCGCAAGCTTTATCCCAAGCAGGATCTCTACACCACCTTCAACAAGGCGTTGTGCAGCACGTTGTCACGTACCATGATGACCTCTATCACGACCCTGCTCGTGCTGTTCATCATGCTGATCTTCGGCGGTGCATCAATCCGCAGCTTCATCTTCGCGATGATTCTCGGTGTGATCATCGGTACCTGCTCCTCACTGTTCATCGCTTCGCCCGTGGCATATTGGATTGCCCGTCGCAGCGACAAGAAGGAGGCTGCTCTTGCCACCGCAAGGGCATAAATGAAAACAACGCGTCGGCCGGCATGGCACGCATGCCGACCGACGTCTTGATGCTCCTGTAGTTCAATGGATAGAATGGAGGTTTCCTAAACCTTAGATTTGGGTTCGATTCCCAGCGGGAGTACTTATTGAAACGCCTGGGCCGTATGGCTCAGGCGTTTCATGTTTAGAGTGTAGAGTGTAAAGTTTAGGGTTTAGTGGTGATGAAGGGATTGTCCCCTGTAACCTCTAAACCCTAAACTATAAACTTCAAGTTCCTGAAGTTTTCTCTCAGGAACTTGATTAAGCTTTACTTCTTGAAGAAGCGGTTGTACAGGCCTGTGAAGCCTTGGCCGTGGCGGGCCTCGTCGCGTGCCATCTCGTGAACGGTGTCGTGGATGGCGTCGAGGTTCTGTGCCTTGGCGAGCTTGGCGATGCGGAACTTGTCTTCGCAAGCGCCTGCCTCGGCAGCCATGCGTTTCTCGAGGTTAGTCTTGGTGTCCCAAACGACCTCACCCAGCAGTTCGGCAAACTTGGCGGCATGCTCGGCCTCCTCAAAGGCATAGCGCTTGAAGGCCTCTGCCACCTCGGGATAGCCCTCACGGTCGGCCTGGCGTGACATTGCCAGGTACATGCCAACCTCGGAGCATTCGCCCTCGAAGTGAGCCTTCAATCCAGCGAGGATTTCGGGGTCAACGCCCTTGGCCACGCCCAGCGTGTGCTCGGCTGCGTAAGCCACTTCCTCGTCTTCCTTGAGCTCCTTGAACTTCTCGGCGGGTTGTTTACACTGCGGACATTTCTCGGGAGGGGTGTCACCCTCATGTACATAACCGCACACGGTGCAGATCCATTTTTTAGCCATAATTGTTAATTAAATGATGTTTCGATGTTAGTAAGTTAAACAGGTATTTAATAATGTATAATCCGGATATTCCTTGAACCTTGTTCCAGTGTTCCGTTACTCGGTCACTTCCTCAAAGTCCTCGGGTCCAACACCGCAAAGCGGACACTCTTCGGGAGGTGTGTCACCCTCATGGATGTAGCCACACACAACGCATTTCCATTTCTTCATTGTAGTGAATTGTTTTAGATGGTTAATAAAAAAGATTTCTTGGTTACAAAGTTAAGCCATTGGGAACCTACATTCCAAATTTTTTATCATTTTTTTTGAAAAATAAAAAATCCCCACAATGCTATCATGCATTGCAGGGATTAAACGATTCAGTCTCGAGAGTGCTGATTAGCCGTTGTGCTTCTTCATCACCTTGATGAGGTCGAGCATCTTGTGGCTGTAGCCAATCTCGTTGTCATACCACGAAACCACCTTGACGAACTTGTCGGTCAGGTAAACACCTGCGTCAGCGTCAAAGATAGAGGTCAACGGGCAACCCAGGAAGTCGCTGGAAACGACCTTGTCCTCGGTGTAACCCAGGATACCCTTAAGCTCACCCTCGCTGGCCTTCTTCATAGCAGCGCAGATGTCCTCCTTGGTAGCGGGGTTCTTGAGGTTCACGGTGAGGTCAACAACCGATACGTCGAGGGTGGGGACACGCATCGAGATACCGGTGAGCTTGCCGTCGAGTTCGGGAATGACTTTACCTACGGCCTTGGCAGCGCCAGTCGAGCTGGGGATGATGTTGCCACAGGCTGCACGTCCGCCGCGCCAGTCCTTAGCGCTGGGGCCGTCCACGGTGCGCTGGGTAGCGGTTACCGAGTGAACGGTGGTCATCAGACCGCTCTCAATGCCGAAACTGTCGTTCAGGACCTTGGCGATGGGAGCCAAGCAGTTGGTGGTGCAGCTGGCGTTGCTGACGATGGTCTGGCCAGCATACTTGTCGGTGTTCACGCCGCAGACGAACATGTCGGCCTGACGACCGTCATCACCCTTCTTGCTGGGAGCCGACAGAACCACGTACTTGGCACCAGCCTTGAGGTGCTGCTCGGCGCGGTCCATGGTCAGGTAGAAACCGGTGGATTCAACGATATACTCGGCACCAATCTCACCCCAGGGGATGTTCTGTGCTTCCTTCTCGGCATAGATGTGGATGTGCTGACCGTTGACGATGAGTTCCTTCTTGTCCAGGTCATAGTCCACAGTGCCGTCGAAGCGACCGTGCATGGTGTCATACTTGAGCATATAGGCCATGTAGTCAACGTCGAGCAAGTCGTTGATACCCACTACCTCGATGTCGTTAACGTTCTCGGGCTCAAAAGCTGAACGGAATACAAAACGACCAATACGTCCGAATCCATTAATACCGATTTTAATCTTCTCCATAATGCTTTTTTTAATGATTTTTAAAAATTAATGTAGTTATATAACTATTAGTTCATTTTTTTACTATCTTTGCAATGGCGTTGATGCCAATTCAGTCGCTATTGCGACTGCAAAGTTAAGTAAAATTTTGATATGACACTGACTTTAAATGGCAAAATGCCAGTTTTGCGGCACAATTAAGATAGTTTAATACTCGAAACTGTTGTATTATATAATAATATTAATTTTCTAAAATCGTAAAATTATGGGTTTTTTTAAAGAATTTAAGGAGTTTGCGGTAAAAGGCAACGTGATGGACATGGCTGTCGGTGTTATCATCGGTGGTGCATTCGGCAAGATTGTCTCCTCGCTTGTTGACGACGTGCTCATGCCCGCTATCGGAGTGCTCACTGGCGGTGTTGACCTCTCTGGTCTGGAATATCACCTGCCTCCCGTATCCAAGATGGTGGACGAGGCTGCAAGCGCAGTAGGTGCCGACGGTGCCGTTGACGCCGTTGCCGATGCTGCAAGCACCGTTGCTGCCAATGCCGGTGTTGCCACCGAGGCTGTCGGTGCAACCATCAAGTATGGTCTATTCCTCCAGAACGTCATCGACTTCATCATCATCGCTTTCTGCATCTTCTTGATGATCAAGGCCATGAACAAGCTCAGGCCCAAGAAGGAAGAGCCCGAGGAGCCCGCTGGCCCCACCCAGGAAGAGCTGCTTGGCGAGATTCGCGACCTTCTCAAGGAGAAGAAGTAAGCCCACTCGTGGCGCAGTAGCCTTGTGCTACTGCTATTGAAACTCAACATCACGTCCGTGCCCACATGTTGTGGACATGGGCGTGATTTTTTTTGAGGTAATTTGATTTTTTTTGATAAAAAATGAAACTTTTTGGCCTGGTCATGCGTCTATAGGGTAAAGAAACAAAAAACCAATTAAAATGAAACGTGAAATGAAGCAGTATTTCTTGATGAGCCTCGTGGCTCTTGTGGCAATAACGATGACGTCGTGCATGCATGTGAAAATCGGTGACAAGGACTGGTCCTTTGGCGGTGGCCACACCAATAACACCCCCACCCAGGTGAATCAGGTGAATCAGGCAACTGAGATGGCCGCATTTGATGATGTGAATGTGGCAGGCCCGTTCAACGTCATCTATGAGCAGGGCAGCGCTTGCACAGTACTTGTCAAGGGTTCTATCGAACAGCTGGAGAAGATGACCATCTATGTCAAGGACGGTGGCCTGTACATTGACCAGCGCAAGAATGAGCCCAGCGGTACATTTGACGGACTGCAGGTGTTTGTCACCTCCCCGTCCCTTGATGTTATAGGTATTGCCGGTTCGGGAACATTAACGGCACCCAAGGCTTTGACAGTCAACAAAATCACACTTGAAGTGGCAGGTTCCGGCGCTATCACCCTTGCCCAGTTGACGTGCACCGACCTGAGAAACGAGATTGCAGGCTCGGGCAAAATCACCCTTGGCGTAGTTCAGGCCAACATCGTTAAGAATGAGATCGCAGGTTCGGGTGACATCGATATCGCCGGCCTGACCTGCAAGGATGTGCGTAACGAGATTGCAGGTTCAGGAGACATCATCATTAACAACATGAATGTGGATGACGTCAAGAGTGAAATTGCCGGCTCGGGCGACATCATCATGCGCGGCAAGGTAAAGAATCACAGCGAGGATATCGCCGGCAGCGGCAAAGTGAACCTTAATTAAGCGTTTGAAGTCAGGAGTCAGGGGTTGGGATTTATTGCTGTTTCTCCTAATCCTTGATTCCTAACTGACGCAGCATCTCGGCGGTGGTACTGTGACGCTTGCCGTTGAGGTCTTGCAGATAGGCGTTGACATCGGTCGGCGCCATTTTTCGTGCATTATTGAAACGCTCGGGGCGTGTGATGCGCGTGAAGACCACACGCTGAATGGCGGTTTTGTGGCATCGGCCGATGCTGTAGCCCATCAGCTCAGGGTGCTCACCGGGACCGTTGGATGACCAGTAGGTGACGGTATCGCCCTCGCAGCCCATGAAGATGACGCTGTGGCCGGCCTCCTGGTCGGCTGTCTTGTCGTCGTTGCAACCGATGATGGCTCCGCTGTCGCGCCCGCGGCTGTCGTTACGGTTCCAGAAGATTTTCATCAGGTCACCGGGCACGGCTCGGTGCCAAATGTCAAGGGCGCACCACTCGGCATCGCTCAGGTAGCGCT
Organism: Sodaliphilus sp.; assembly: GCA_045541835.1. GTDB lineage: Bacteria > Bacteroidota > Bacteroidia > Bacteroidales > Muribaculaceae > Sodaliphilus. The sequence continues at coordinate 9,714 of JAZQJW010000047.1, forward strand.
CGTCGGGTGTTTCCTTGTTGCGCTCGCTCTTGGCGCCGCGGAAAGCAGTAAAACTGTAGCCGACGCCCAGTTCCCTCACGAGCACACCCAAGCCAGGACCGTTGGCGTTGGCACGGCCCCAGAATCCCACGCCGTCGTCCTGCCCCACCCCGTCGGGGTTGAACTCGTCGGCGATGCCGACGCGCGGTTTCATGTTCACCCAAGCCTCACGCTTGATCTTGTGCTTGGTGTCCCAGATGAGCAAGGCCTTGATGAGCACGCCATAGGTCGCGCTGGAACAGAACGACGGCTGGGCCAACATCGGGTCAAACCGGGGGCGCTCGTCAGCGGCAGTCATCTGGTAGGCCTCATGCAGACCTCGCCATGTCGTCTTGGTAAACAGTTCGTTAGGCTTACCTCCAGTATAGTAGCCACCCCTGTCGGGAAACGAATTGATGGCGGCGAGCATCGCCCGCTGCCAAGCCTCGTTCACCTTGTCTTTGCCCTGCGCATAGCCGACCATACACAAGACAGCCAGCAGCGCAACAATTGTCCTTTTCATTCCTCGTAGCGTGCAGCCACCACATCCCAATCAATGATCTGCCACAGGACGGCCAGGTGGTCGGGACGACGGTTCTGATAGTCGAGGTAGTAGGCATGCTCCCACACGTCCATCGTCATCAGCGGGTGCAGGCCACGCTGGATGGGATTGGCTGCGTTAGGCTCCTGGGTAATGACGAGTTTACCATCGGCATCGGCTGCCAGCCATGCCCAGCCCGAGCCAAACAGGGTCGCACCAGCCTTGGCAAAAGCTTCCTTGAAAGCTTCAAACGAACCGAAAGCCGCATCAATGGCCTCGGCTAAACGTCCCGAAGGCACATTGTCGGCCTTGGGCGCCATGAACTGCGAGAAATACAGGTTGTGGTTCAGGATCTGGCCCGCATTGTTCAGCATGCCGCCTTCGGCCTTGAGCACGACCTCCTCAAGAGGAAGATTCTCGAGCCCGCTGCCGGGCAGCGCGGCATTCAGGTTGTTCACATAGGCCGCCAGGTGCTTCCCGTGGTGAAACCCCAGCGTGTTGGCACTGATGACCGGCTCCAACGCATCGGCCGCATAGGGCAGCGTCATCAACTCAAACTTTCCCTCTACAGGCATTGTCTGTTTCATAATTCGTCGTTTTTAAAGTATGTCATCTAATTAACCCAATTATACGAAATCTTGATAGTTAACGTGAATGCCAATTCAATTAATCGGCTTCACCAAGCTAAGTGACAAAGGTAGTGAAAGAAGATTGGAGCGCCAAACAAAAATCTGTTTTTGTTTGCACGACTCGGAATGAGCCACACATCACTGCCTGTTGTAATTACTCTAAAATCATCGCGACTGATTCTGTCGCAATCCCACGGATACAGCACTTTTAGCCTGAGAAAGCACTCTTTATTGTTGACATTTACCTAATAATCTTGAAAAAGGATATACCTTTGTGAGCAATAATATGTCAAGTCATCAACATACTAAGGTGAGGACGCTCTATGTGAGTGACCTGGACGGGACGTTGCTGGGGGAGGACTCGCGGCTGTCGCCGGGGACGATCACCCTGCTCAATCGCATCATCGGTGAGTTGGGCGGCCTTTTCACTGTCGCCACGGCGCGGACTCCAGCCACGGTGGTGCCATTGATGCAGGAAGTGCATGCCACGTTACCCTTCATCGTCATCGGCGGGTCGGCAATGTGGAACCCCGTCAATGGCAGTTATGAGCACACACGCGGCATCGATGACGCGACGGTCAACGCCGTGGCCGACGTGTTTGACCGTCACCACAGCCATCCCTTTATCTACCGCCGCCACGGCAGCGGCTTGCTGCATACCCATCATTATGGCCCCTTGTCGTCCCAAGAGGAGCGCTTTGTCGCCGAACGCCAGCATCTGCCGTTGAAAAAATTCTTTCTCAATGACCACAATTACCGCCACAGTGAAGACGAGGCGCTGCTCATGTTCTCGATGAACAAGTATGCCATGCTCAAGGCTATAGCCGAGGACCTGAAGGCATCGGTAGCCACTTGCTCGGTGATGCTCTACCACGATATCTTTGACGAGAGCGAGGGGTATCTTGAGATTTTCACCGCCGGCACCAGCAAGGCCGGAGCCATCCGTGAGTTGGCCCGTCAAGTGGGCGCCGAGCGCATCGTGGTCTTCGGTGACAACCGCAACGACATCGCCATGATGCAGGCCGCCGACCACAGTGTCGCCGTTGGTAACGCCTTCCCCGAGGTGCGTTTCGCCGCCAGCGAGGTCATCGGCCCCAACACCGAGGACAGCGTCGCCCGCTGGATTGAGAAGGAATTAGTAATGAGAAATGAGGAATGAGAAATGAGGAATGAGAAATGAGGAATGAGGAATGAGGAATTTTGTTAAGGTCTTTAGGGACTTTAAGGACCTTAGGGACTTTTGGGAGACTGTTATTGCACTCCGTTGCCGGAGGCCAAGGTAGGCGGCGCCTCGGGAAAATCAAAAAAAATTTTGTTTTCCGCTCGGCTTGCACTACCTTTGCAACCGCATGGCAAACCTGCGCAACATATATGACTCTCGACGCATCTGGAAAGTTGTCTTCCTGGTGCTTTCTTTACTGCTTGTCGCCTTGTTCCTTTACATCTCCAACAATCTGGTTAAGGACCTGGCAGAGCAAGAACGTGAACGCATGGAAATCTGGGCCAATGCGACCCGTGAACTGGCGACATTAGGCAGCGGTACCGAGACCGATGCCGATGGCAATCCCATCGAGACCAGCGCCACCGACGTGGACTTCCTGCTAAGCATCATCGAGGCCAACAACAATATTCCCGTGCTGCTGGTCGATGACAAAGACAATATCCTGCTCAACCGCAACTTCCGCTTGCCTGAGCCCCAGGACAGCCTCGCCTTTGAGATTTCATCTGCCAATCTGGAATTCTTGAACAAAAAACTGCGTCACCTCAAGAACACTGAGAACAAGATTGAAATCCAGATTGACCAGTCGACCACTCAATACCTCTACTATGAGGACTCCACCCTGCTGCGACGCCTCGCCTACTTCCCCTACATCCAGCTGGCGGTGCTCATCCTGTTCTTCGCCCTTGCCTACTTTGCCCTGATGAGCATCAAGAAGGCCGAGCAGAACAAGGTGTGGGTCGGCCTGTCCAAGGAGACGGCCCACCAGTTGGGAACGCCCATTTCATCGCTCATGGCGTGGACACAACTGCTGGACTCGATGGGTGTGGACAAGAGCATCGTCACCGACATGGACAAGGATGTGAAGCGCCTCTCCACCATTGCCGACCGCTTCTCCAAAATCGGCTCCATGCCCGACAAGGAACTTGTATCCATCAACGAGGCCGTGACCAACAGTCTGGAGTATATGCGTGCCCGCATTCCCAAGCGGGTGAGCCTACACATCCACACCAATGACGAGACCAACAATGGCGTGATGCTGAGCCAGACTCTGTTTGCCTGGGTAATGGAGAACCTGACCAAGAACGCCGTCGACGCCATGGACGGCGAGGGTCGCCTGGACATCACCGTCGAAGACAGCCCCAACAATGTCGTCATCCTCGTCAAGGACACCGGCAAGGGCATCGCGCGCAAAAACTTCAAGAACGTCTTCACCCCAGGCTTCACGACCAAGAAGCGCGGTTGGGGACTGGGACTGACTCTGGTCAAGCGCATCATCGAGGAATATCATAACGGACAGATATATATCAAGGAGTCGGAAGTGGGCAAAGGCACCACCTTCGGCATCGAACTTCCCAAAGTCAAATCATGAGCGTTACCACCTCCAACACCTCACGCATCACCATGCTGGGCACTGGCAATGCCATGTGCGTCAACTGCTACAACACCTGTTTCTACCTGCACACGCCGAAGGGCGGACTGCTCGTTGACGGAGGCGGAGGCAACGGCATCCTGCGCCAGATCATCGACGCCAAGATTCCCTTTGAGGGCATCCGTCACATGTTTGTCACCCACAACCACACCGACCACATCATGGGCGCCATCTGGATGATGCGCAAGATCGCCCCGATGATTTTCAAGGGCAAGCACAAGGGCCCGTTCACCATCTACTGTAACGATGTGGTGCGACACGCACTTTACACCATGGGCGAACTGATGATTCCGCGCAAGATTTTTGAATCTATCGGTCAGACTGTCATCCTGCGTGAGGTGCATGACAACGAGACCGTCGACATCGATGACATGAAGGTCACCTTCTTTGACATCGCCTCGACCAAAATCAAGCAATACGGCTTTGAGGCCAAGTTGCCCGACGGCCAGCGCCTCGTCTGCCTGGGCGACGAACCTTACAGCATGCAAAGCGAGCCGTTTGCCCGTGACTGCGACTGGCTGCTGTGTGAAGCCTTCTGCCTCTATAAGGACCGCTTCATCTTCAACCCCTACGAGAAGAGCCACAGCACCGCCCTTGATGCCGGTATGATAGCCCAGGAACTCGGCGTGAAGCACCTCGTCCTCTATCACACCGAGGACACTCACCTCGACACACGCGCCTCCAACTACAGCGCCGAGGCCGGCCAATACTACAGAGGCCCCATCCTCGTCCCCAACGACCTGGAGAAATTCGAACTCTTGCCTTGACCAGCGCTTTGCCGCCACGACTGTCAAAAAGCAGGAGCAGAAAAGTGACAAGTGATAAAATTTATTTGTACCTTTGCGACACTGTAGAATGAGGAACCGATGGACATATTGGCTCTTGATGGTTGCCGTGGGCCTCTTGCTCGTGGCATGTGCCAGTATCGGGTCGCCCGAAGGCGGTCCGCGTGACTACACGCCGCCCCAAGTTGTAAAGACCTCTCCCGAGGCCGGTGCCGTCAACTTCAAGGGTCAGAAAGTGGAAATCACCTTTGACGAGATTATCAACCTCAAGGACCAGCAGAAGAAGGTCATCATCTCACCGGCCCCCAAGACACAACCCCTCATCCGCACGATGGGCAAGAAGGTGACCGTCGAGTTCCGCGACGAACTGGAGGAGAACACGACCTATGTCATCGACTTCTCCAACGCCATCGAGGACAACAACGAGAGCAATCAATTGGATGGCTACACCTTCGCCTTCTCGACAGGCGACCATATCGACACGCTGGCGGTATCGGGCATCGTGTTACGTGCCAATGACCTGGAGCCGATGCAGCACGTCATCGTTGGTCTGCACAGCAACCTCGACGACACCGCCTTTACCCGTGTGCCGCTGGAGCGCGTCAGCCGCACCAACGACCGCGGCCAGTTCACCATCCGCAACCTCAAGCCCGGCAATTACCACGTGTTCGCCATCAACGACGTTGACGGCGACTACCGCATGGCACGCACCGAGGACATCGCCTTCCTCGACCAGGTCATTGTGCCCAGTACCAGCGAGTACACCTCCCAGGACACCGTCTTCACCTTTGACCACCGCGTGGACACCGTGGTCACCGGAACCCACACGCTCTACCTGCCCAACGACTTGCTGCTGTGCATGTTCAACGAGGGCTACCGCTCCCACTACGTCAGGCAGACCTCACGTCCTGCCGACAACAAGCTGCACATGCTCTTCGGCGCCCCCAACGAGACCTTGCCCCAACTCGAGGTGCTGCGACCCACAGAACATGCCGATGACTGGTTCCGCGTGGAGCGCACAGCAACCAACGACTCCCTCTTCTACTGGATTACCGACTCGGCGATGATCAAGACCGACACCATCATCGTCGCCATGACCTACCTGCGTACCGATACAACAGAGCAACTGGTACAGGTCACCGACACCGTGCGTTTCGGCTGGCGTAAACCCAGCGCCCAGGTCAAAGAGGAGCAGAAAAAGGCCAAGGAGCTTGAGGACCGTGCCAAGCGCCTCGCCCAACTGCTGGAGAAGCAGGAAAAAGCCACCGCCCAAGGCAAAGAACTCAATGAGGGCGAACTCGAGGAACTCAAGGAACTGCAGCACGCACAACCCGATATCATCCCCAAGGTCAGTATGGATCTTGCCAAGAGCGGCACCATTGACGTGGGTGACAGCATCATCCTCAAGTTTGACACCCCCATCGCCGACATCAATCCTGCCGGCGTGCATCTGGAAATCAAGCGAGACACCCTGTGGGTGCCCATTCATGGGCTCTCCCCCATGCGCCTTGTTGATGACTGCAACCCCATGCGTTACTGGCTGCCCTTCACCGCTCTGCCCGACTCCACCTACCGCCTGACTATCGACAGCGCTGCAGTCACCTCGGTCTACAACCTGCACAACGACCTGCTAACCAAGGAACTCAAGGTCAGAGGACTGGAGCAGTATGCCAATGTCTATTTCCGTGTCAACGTCAAGGGCAGTGCCTTTGTCGAACTGCTGGCCAGCGGCGAGAAAGTTGTACGCACCGTCCCCGTCAAGGGTGGCGCCTTTGAGTTGCAGAACGTGCCCCCCAGCACCTATTACCTGCGCTTGACCATTGACCCCAACGGCAACGGCAAGTGGGACACGGGCAACTACCTCAACCACCTGCAACCCGAAGAAGTCTACTACTATCCCAAGAAACTGCGCCTGCGCGCCAACTGGGACCTTGACGAGAATTGGGACAGCTACCAGACCGCCATCGATCTGCAGAAGCCCGAAGACATCAAGCGCAACAAGCCCGAACAGGCCAAGAACAAGATTGAGAAGAAAGAGAACAAGTCGAGTGAAGACGAGGAGGAAGAGGATGAATTCTCGACCGGCTTCAACAACACCTACACCGGCAATAAGTACAACGACGCCAAGAACAACAGGAGAAACAACAACCAGCGCTTAACCCGTTGACAAGGTGTTCGGAATGTCGTTAACGACCTTAAAAAAATAGGGAATGATATAGGAGTTGACCCTGAAAGTTTTTTTAATGCGAACCTTTAGCTCGGCGAAGCCAATTTCGCTAATGAAACTTATTTCACGAAAAAATAAAAATCTATTCGCAAAAATTTGATGAATTAGTGTAATTAGCATTAGCCCCGCAGGGTTTTGTGAGGGCAACTATATCATTGCCAAAAATTATTAGTGTCAGGTAAAAAACATCGAAGATGTCAGCGGTTCGAAGAACCGATTTCTATGAGAAAGACTATGCAAGAACCTCGAAGAGGTCCGCAGCTTGGTCCCTGAACGAGTTGGGAATGTGCCTCGAAGAGGAACTTTATGATTTCCAGGTATTTTTATGGCAGAAGTTCGTCTTCGACGCACTTGACAGTCATTGGCCGTACACCAAGCTTCGTGGGCCTTCGACCCACTCGCATGGTGTTTTCCATTTGAAATCGGGCATTCTGCCCGATCTGCCTCTTCGAGGCATGACCAAGCCCCATTTTGGGAACCGAAGTTAACAAACTGATTTACAAGATATTCATGGAGAACCCACATTATTTCCTCGGACACCAATAAAAAAAAATCAACATTTTTTTGCCAAAATGCTTGTATATTAAAAAAAAGTACTACCTTTGCACCGCTAAACGCAAAACGTCTAGCGCAAAACCACAAGCCCAGGTGGCGGAATTGGTAGACGCGCACGTTTCAGGTGCGTGTGCCGCGAGGTGTGCGGGTTCGAGTCCCGCCCTGGGCACCAAAAGAAATCCCTGACAACCGATTGGTTGTCGGGGATTCTTGTTTTGTAGTATTTACCGTGTCACTCGCGCGTGAGCGGTTCGTTGGCGCGCATCCTCTTCAGCCACAAGGCAAACCAGATGACCGAGATGACAATCACGGCGAGAATCACCCAGGGAACGAGTTCGGCATGGCCTATCGCCTTGGGCGAAGCGACCAGGAACGAGGTGCATACCACCGTCATGAACACCGCCGGAATGAGGGTCATGATATAGGCCTTGTGGTTACGGGCCAGATAGACGGTAATCATCCACAGGGTGAAGACCGACAGAGCCTGGTTGGACCAGCCGAAGTATTGCCACAGCACGTTGAAGCCATCCTTGTCGTTCATCTGCCAGATGAGCAGGAGCAGTGAGGCTGCAAACATGGGCACGCTGATCATCAGGCGGCGCACCATGCTCTTCTGTTCAAAGTGCAATGCCTCGGCAATGATGAGACGTGCACTGCGGAAGGCCGTGTCGCCACTCGTGATGGGAGCAGCCACAACGCCCAGCACAGCGAGCGTACCGCCCACGATGCCCAGCCAACTGCTGCACACCCAGTTCACCACCTGAGGCGCAGTAAAGTACTGGATGAGCGTCTTGCCGTCGGCCAATTGCACCTGAGCCATGAACTTGGTCACTTCCTCGGGGCTGACCACCTCTTTCCAACCGCCATAGTAGAAGAAGTAGGACGAGACAGTGGCCCAGATGAGCGCCACTATGCCCTCGGTAATCATCGCGCCGTAGAATACGGGGCGGGCCAGCCGTTCGCTCTTCAGGCAACGTGCCATGAGGGGGCTCTGAGTGGCATGGAAACCGCTGATGGCGCCACAGGCAATCGTGATGAACAGGCATGGGAAGAGGGGATTCTTCTGCATGTTAGCGATCACGCCCAGGGAATCTTTGCCATCAATCATCTGCCCTTGAGTCCACTGCGACATGTCACCCATATTCCACAATTCGGGCAACTGCGGCATTTTCACGAACAAGCCGACCAGCAGGCCTGCCGCCATTACCAGCAGGGCGATGGCGAACAAGGGATAGATGCGGCCGATAATCTTGTCGATGGGCAACAATGTGGCAACGATATAGTAGCAGAAGATGATAATCACCCAGACGATGGGATTAGAGAGGAGCGGCATCGTCTCGCTGGAGAACATGCCTTTGAGAATCTCGGCGGGGCTATAAACAAACACAGCGCCCACCATCATGAGCAACAGCACGGTGAAGATGAGCATCACGACCTTGGTGCCGTTACCCAGATACTTGCCGATGAGCGTCGGCAGGTTGGCACCGTCGTGGCGCAGCGACAGCATGCCGCTCATGAAGTCGTGCACCGCACCAGCAAAGATGCAGCCCAGCACAATCCACAAGTAGGAGGCAGGGCCGAACCACATGCCCATGATGGCACCGAAGATAGGTCCCGTTCCCGCAATGTTCAGGAACTGAATCATGAACACTTTCCACGTGGGCAACACCACAAAGTCCACACCGTCGGCAAGGCGCACGGCGGGTGTCTCACGGTCATCGGGACGCATCACGCGCTCCACGATGGCCCCATAAACCAGATAGCCCAAAACCAGGGCCACAAGGCTGATAATAAAGGTTATCATAGTCTTATTCTAAATGTCGTTGTTTTTCTGTTTTATCCCTCTATGAGTTCCATGATGCGGGTACCCAGCACGGCAATGAGGTGGGCGGTGTGGGCTTCGGGGACGCCTTCGGCAGCGCACAATTTAGCACGCGAGTCGAGCCACTTGTCGAACAGGACGGCCACACGGTCGGCTTGCTCACGCATCTCCTTGAGCGTCTCAAGGTAGCCCTCGCCATCATACATGTCATTATCCATGGAATCATCCAAACTTTTGGCATCGGCGAGTTCCTGAATGAAGTCAGCGCGAGCATCGGCTATAGTCAATGACTCACTGTTGGCAAAATGGCCGCCCTTCTTGAGTTGGGAGTAATCCTTCTGACGCACTTTGGCCAAATGACTGAGAGAGCCGCTTGAGGTGACATTGGCAATAGTGCCGCCCCAATTGGCCAAGTAAGCCAAATTGACGTAAAAGTTTCCTAACTCATCCTCCAGTGCAAGCCAGTCACGCATCTCGGCTTGATAATTTGTATTGTCGCTGTATCCGCCGCAATAGTCCTTGGCGATGAGATAATGTGACATGGCGCGCTCGATTCTACTGCACATTACCATATCGATCGTGCTGCCATCCGACAGGTTGTCGGCCATCGCCTGCAAATCACTGCACACGGCTTCGTCCAAACGGTCAGCGTCCTCTCCCTTGTGATTCAACAGCCCATAGGATTTTATGGCAGCAGCCTGCTTTTCATAACGGTTGACAAACTCATCGAGGGTTTTGTCTGATGGTTCATCCATCAAGAAGTCGGCCAACGAGTCAATCGAGGCAAACCTCTGATCGGGCACGAATGAATCAGCCTCCACCTTGTCGGGCGACTCGGCAACAGTCTTACTCTTGTTGCCACATGCCATGCAACTCAAGGCGACACACAGCATCAACACAACTACTGCAAACGTGCAAAAAACATTTCTTTTCATATCGTCAACTGTTTTATCGTCACTGCAAATTTACAAAAAACAATACAATACACAACAACTCATTCATTTGAGGTGGAGTTTTTCTTTCCTGCAATCGCTGCGTTGCGTCGCAGGGTCATGATGCGTAGGCGCGAGATGGCACTGTGGGCGAAGGTGCGTTTGAAGTCTCCACCCGTCATTTCCAGGATGCGCTCACGGGTGAGGGTCATCACAGCGTCGGTGGGAGCGAAGTCCTCGATTGACGTCGCCACGGCATGGGCATTGTGTGGACAGCACAACTGGCACTCGTCACAGCCCACGACCCTGTCACCTATCACATCGCCCACCCAAGCGGGCAGTTGTTCATCGTGATTCTCAATCAGCAGGCACGAGAGGCAACGGGTGGCATCCACAGCCCCATCCTTGCCCAAGGCACTCGAGGGGCACGCCTTGACACACCGTCCGCAGTCACCGCAGGAGCCAGTGCACGGCTCATCGGGCTGCAACCTGGCCGTGGTGACGATTTCCCCCAGGAAGAAGAAAGAGCCTCGCCCGGGGATAATGAGACAGTTGTTGCGTCCGACAAAACCCAGGCCTGCCCGCTGGGCCCAATAACGCTCGCGGATGGGCGCCGAATCAACGCACGGGCGTGTGGCGCAACCGGTGGTCTGTTCAATGAAACGGGCCAGCGAGGTCAACTTCTCGCGCAACACTTCATGGTAGTCGCGTCCGTAGGCATAATAGGCCACGCGCAAAGTCCCTTGGGGTTGAAATTTAGCGGGATAATAGTTCAAAGCCAACGAAATAACCGTCTGGGCGCCCTCGAGCAGCATCGACGGGTCACGGCGCAAATCCCGATGACCCTCGGCCCACTGCATGCAGCCGTGATGGCCTTGCTGCACCCAGCGGTCGTAACGTTGCACCGCCTCGTCGTCGACTGGCGCCGCTGCGGCGAAGCCACAAGCGTCAAATCCCAGGCTCGCGGCCTGGGATTTGATACGTGATGCTATGTCATAACTCTGGGATGGCATCGAACTTATAGCCCTGCTGTTGCAGCCATTCGATGGCACGCGGCAGCGCATATTTCATGTTTTTCTCGGCCTTGAGCGAGTCGTGGAAGACGATAATCGAGCCGTTGCGGGCATACCGCTTGACGTTGGCCAGCACCTGCTCGCCGTTGAGTTTGCGGCTGTAGTCGCGCGTCACCAGGTCATACATGATGATGGCAAATCTCGAGCGCAGCACTCTTGACTGCCCCCACCGCAACAAACCATGCGGCGGGCGGAAGAGCGTGCTGCCGATGAGTTCGTTGGCACGGAACACGTTGTGCAGGTAGTGCTTGGTGCCCACATGGGCGCCTTGCAGGTGGCTCATCGTGTGATTGCCTACCGTATGGCCGCGACGGCGAACTTCTTCCAGCAGTTCGGGATGCCGCTCCACATTCTCGCCCACCATGAAGAAGGTGGCCTTGATGCCGTAACGGTCGAGCGTGTCGAGCACCCACGGCGTCACCTCAGGAATCGGTCCGTCGTCAAAGGTCAGATAGACCGTGTGGTCGCGCTTGTGGATGCGCCACACGGTCTCTGGAAATAACATTCTGTACAGCAGTGGAGGACGCTCTACCAGCATGGTCAGCTTTAAGTATTCTGTCCTTACCGAAGTTAAGGACCTTAAGAGTTCAACTCCTCACTAAAATCACTCCTCGACTGCCTGCTCTTCCTCGGCAACCGGTTGTTCCTCGGCAGCCTGCTGCTGAGCCGAGTAACGCTCATACATGGCCTGCTCATAGGCCTTCTGATACTGCTGTTGACGGTCCATGTTCACGCCAGCAGCCACCAGTTTCTTGGCCAACTCCTGATACTTCTCGTCACCACACTGTGAACCATAATCACTGAGCATGTCGAGCATGTACTGCTGGTCGATGAACTTGTCGATATTGGTCAGGCGGTCATACATCTTGGGGCTGAGCGACTGATAGTAGCGCAGATAACCCGCATAACGCATGATTTCGCTCTCCAACAGTTTGGCAGCCTTGTCGAGGCAAGCCTGATTATTGCTGACCTTACCCAGGTTATAATAGATGCGCGACACTTGCTGACCCATCTGAACAGAGAACGGACAAGTCGCTGTGGGCAGTTTCTCCATCATCAGGTCAAGAACGTGAGCAGCCTTGGTGTAACGGTCCTTGGCATAGTCTTCCTTGGTCATGCCGGCAGGAGGTGCCAGACGGCCATCCTCGGCCAGCATACCCTCGGAAACCAGGTCGGTAGCCAGGTCAATCATCGCGCTGCGCATCGTGGTCACCATGCGGCAGACGGTCTCATCGAGATAGATGTCCTCGGGCTTAGCCTTGTCGAGGCCACCCCACAGGAACTTGTTGACCACGTTGTCATACATCACGTCGGTCGACACTTTGATATCGCTTGCAACCGGAGTCACCTGATAAGCAAGACCCGTCAGGCGCAGGTAGGGATCCAGGCCCAGGTAGTAACTGTTGGGTACCGTCATCGCGAAGTAGCAGGGACGGTTCCAACCCTGTGCGATGCTGCTGGCGATGATGTCAAACGACATCAGTTGGCTGGCAGTCATGCCGGTGCCCATGCGCTGCAAGTCGAGGTTGATTGACGGCAGGATGCTGTCGCGCTGCTCGGCACGCACCACACCAGCCTTGATGGCATCGTCGGCATTGACGGGGATATATACCTTGGGATAACGGATTTCGGCGATACCGTATTCGTTTTTCAGGCCTTCCGGACTGTAAGTAAACTTCAAGGACTCAATAGCCGAGACGGGCTTATCGTCGGGCTGCATGAAGTAACATACCTGACGCACGTCGTAGGCATAGGTGTCTGTTCCAGCCTGCATGGGCAGGGGAGCCGATTCATAGGCCGCACGCTGCATCTGGTTGATGTACCAGTCGGTGGCCAGGTAACTCAGGTTGACGGCACGCACGTCGGTGCGGTAGCCCTCCACCTCTTGCAGGTACCACAAGGGGAAGGTGTCGTTATCACCGTTACAGAAGATGATACCGTTGGGTGCCACGCTCGACAGGTAGTTGCGGCCGAAGTCGCGTGCCGCGGTACGTCCGCTGCGGTCGTGGTCGTCCCACGTCTGGCTCACCATCTGCAAGGGCACGAGGACACCGATAAGGGCGGCAACAGCGGCAAAAACGGTGGCCATACCATGACGATTGTCAGCGGCCTTAACACCAGCGATGACAGTCTGCTCTTTACTCTCCTTCTTGGGCTGTTTCTTCTTGAGCAGCCAAGTGGCTAAACTCCACAGGGCAGCGACACCCATACCCACCCAGATGCTGAAGGCATAGAACGAGCCGGCATAAGCGTAGTCACGCTCACGAGGCTGACTCGGCGTCTGGTTCAGGTAGAGCACAATTGCGATACCCGTCATGAAGAACAGGAAGAAGACGACCCAGAACTGCTCGATACCGCGACGGCCACGGTAGGCCTGCCATAACAGGCCGAAGATACCCATCAGCAACGGCAGCAGGTAGAACACGTTGTGGCCCTTGTTGCCCTTGCCCAGGTCATCGGGCAAGAGGCTCTGGTCACCCAAGCGCGGATTATCAATGAAGGGAATACCCGAAATCCAGTTACCATGGGTAATCTCGCCCATGCCCTGAAGATCGTTCTGACGACCGGCGAAGTTCCACATGAAGTAGCGCCAGTACATGTAATTCAACTGATAGTCGATAAAGAAGCGCAGGTTCTCGCCCATTGTGGGTTTCAGACGCATTTCGGTCGTTTCGGCACGGCCATCGGCATCCAACCTGATGGTCGCCTCAACCTGCTCACCCTTCATATCCAGCCAGTCCACATACTCACGTTCATGCTTATCGTCATGGATGCGCGGGAAGAGCATGTTCTGCTCGGGGCTGTATCGGTAAACCTTCTTGCGGCCCAACTCCTTATAGTGGTCAGGTGCTTTGGGGTCGACTTTCACCTCGGGGGCATACTGCATGGGACCTTCCTTGACAGCGGGCTGGTACATTCGTCCGGTGGCATCAGGCTCCAGCATCACCTCGCTGTAGAGCGTACGGCCATACAGCAGCGGCGTCTCACCATACTGCTCACGGCTCAGGTACTTGGCCAGCGAGAAGGTGTTATTGGGCGAGTTCTCGTCAAGCGGCGTGTTCTGAGAACTGCGGATGAGAATCAATCCATAGCAGCTGAAGCCGATGAAGATCACCAGGATGCACGAAATGATGTTGGTGAACAGGCGCACCGGAATGCGCTTGCAGAAACCGAACAGGTAAACGCACAAGGCAATCAACAGGGCCAGGGGAATCAGCATGCTCTCGCCGATGAACATGACACCCGACATCAGGATGGCAAGGGCAAATGTTATCTTGATGAGCGTGTCGCTAAAGTTCATGTACAGTGCAAACAATGCCAATGCCAACACGAGCAACAGCACGATAGCATAAGCCAGCACACCAGAGTTGAACGACATGCCAAGGGTGTTGACGAAGAACAGGTCAAACTTTTGTCCCCACTCCACAAAGCCAGGCTCAAGACCGTAGAGAATCAAGCCCACAACGACAAAGGAGATGAGCAGGGTAATTAACGAGCCCTTGAGCGATGATTGCTTTCCATTCTTGCGGCACTGACGATAGTAGAACACCAGTGCGATGGCGGGGATGCACAGCAGGTTCAACAGGTGGACACCCAGCGAAACACCCAGCACATAGGCAATCAGGATAATCCAGCGGTCGCTGCCAGGCGCATCGGCACGGTTCTCCCACTTGAGGATGAGCCAGAACACCAGCGCTGTGCAGAACGACGAGAAGGCATACACCTCGGCCTCGACTGCACTGAACCAGAACGTGTCACTCCAAGTGTAAACCAGGGCGCCACAGATGCCGCTGCCCATCACGACCAGGTACTGAGCCAGGGTCATGCTGTCCTCCTCGCCGTCCTTGACGACGAGTTTCTTCACCAGATGGGTGATGGACCAGAACAGCAACAGGATGGTCAAGGCACTGAAAATCGCCGACATCGCATTGACGCACTTGGCAACAGCCATGACGTCATTGCCGGCAAACTTGCTGGCGAAATTGGCGGCCAAAATGAAAATCGGGTTGCCGGGCGGGTGGCCGATTTCAGTCTTAAAACCTTGGGCTATAAACTCCGGACAGTCCCAGAAGCTGGCAGTAGGCTCGATAGTCAGCAGATAGGTTGCCGCCGCTATCACAAAGATGAGCCATCCCAGCGCGTTGTTGATGAGGTTGTACTTCTTCATCGTTTCTTGTCTTGTCAATTAGTTTGGTTGTATTTCGTTTTAGTTTTTTATGCTCTAAACATGTACTAAACGGCAAAATTACTCATAATCTTTTAAAACGTGCCCAATTGGCCCCGGATATTTGCCAAAATTTTGATTTTTTGAAAAAACCTTTTAACTTTGTGGCTTGTTATAAGTCTAAATGACAACTTTACATTATTTTTAACAGGATACGACTATGAAACGGATTAGATTATACATGACTGCTGTAGTGCTGGCAATGGCTGGCATGATGGCGATGAGCTGCAACGCTCAAGTGCTGCGCGATGCTGATTTCAACAGCATCGGTCGCATCAACGGCAACGGCGTTGTCAGGGATGGCACGGGAAGGTCGGCCGGCTCATTTGATGCCGACGGCACGGTGCGTGACGTCAAGGGCACGGCAGTGGGTGTCATCAAGGAGCTGGAAATCTATGATATGGCCGACACGCGCATAGGCTACATCAATACCGATGGCACCGTGCGTGACGGCGAGAGCAACATCCTGGGCTACATCAGCATCAACGACGGCAAAGTGACCGATGCCGACAAAAAGACGATTGGCTTTGCCCGAGGCGTGAGGGTGGACTGGATCGCTTGCTATTATTTCTTCCACTTCTTTGGCAAATAACCACAAAACCATAAAAGGAAAACAATAAATACAATAAGTACAATTATTGAAAACAGTTGTTTTTGTATTTATTGTATTTGTTGTCTTCTTTTTGAATGATGCATATATCAATGAAGAGGATATTAGTGACATTGGCTACTGCGCTGCTGACAGCGGGTAGCCTTTTTGCGCAACTGCCGCCCGACTCGGTATTGCGGCGCTATGCCGCCGGGATGCTCATGGTGGGTTTCAAGGGCGACAGCGTGACCGAGGACTGTGACGCGGCACGCTACGTGCGCGACCTGAAGGTGGGCGCCATCGTGCTGTTTGACATTGACATGACGGGGGATGCCACACTGGGCTCACGCAACATCACGAGCAAGGAACGGCTGACACGCATGACCGCCCAACTGCAGCAGTGGGCCGACTATCCCCTGCTCATCGCCACCGACCAGGAAGGCGGGCGCGTGGCCCGTCTCAAGCCGCAATACGGCTTCCTGCCGACGGTGACCGCCGAGTACCTGGGCACCGTTGACAACGAGGACACGACGCGCTACTATGCCTCTCGACTGGCCCGTGAGATGCGTGAAAGCGGCGTGAACGTCAACCTGGCGCCCGTGGTCGATGTGCTGAACCATGACTGTGCCGCGGTGGGTCACTACAACCGCTGCTATTCCACCGACCCACAGGTGATTGTCCGCCATGCCGGCTGGTTCATCGACGAGTGCCACCGCCAGGGCGTGCTGTGCACCCTCAAGCATTTCCCGGGGCATGGTAACGCCATCGACGACTCGCACTATGGCTTTGTTGACGTGACCAACGGCTGGACAGCTCAGGAACTGGAGCCGTTCAAAATGCTCATTGATGCAGGAAAAGCCGACCTGATCATGACCGCGCACCTGTTCAACCGCAACATCGATGACGAGTATCCCGCCACACTGTCAGCCAAGACCCTCAACGACCTGCTGCGTGTCGAGATGGGCTACGACGGCATCATCGTGACCGACGACCTCTACATGCAAGCCATCCGCAACCAGTACAGCATCCCCACCGCGCTGGAACTGGCCATCAATGCCGGTGCCGACCTCATCTGCGTGGGCAACAACATCAGCACGGGTTTTGAGGCCGACCGTCCTTTCAAGCTCGTGGACATGATTGTCACCTCGGTCAAGGAAGGACGCATCCCTTGGTCCAGACTCCAGCAGTCGCATGAGCGCCTCATGAGGTTGGCAGCGACAATTGACAACTAAAATTCAAATAATAAGGAACATGAAACGTTTATTTTTCATTGCCACTATCGCATTACTCGCCTGTGTGACCACTACGGCCAACGCACAGCACCACCGCAAGCATCACAGGCCCAAGTCTCACAACTCAAGACCCATGCATCCCCGAACCATCAAGATGCCCACTGCGCTCAAACCCGGTGACAAAATCGCCCTTATCTCACCGTCAAGCAAGCCAGGCGACAATAATCCCGAGAAAGCCGCCGCCACCCTGCGCGCGTGGGGCTTCGTGCCCGTCATCGGGCCGCACGCCCTGAGCAAGCACCACATGTATGCCGGCACCATCGAGGAGCGCCGTGCCGACCTGCGCTGGGCGCTTGAAGACACGACCATCAAGGCCATCGTGTGCACCCGAGGCGGCTATGGAGCATCCATGCTGCTTGGGCCGATGAAGAAACAGGACTTCGCGCGACACCCCAAGTGGATTGTGGGCTACAGCGACATCACCGCCTTACACAGCGCAATGGTGTGCAGTGGTGTGATGAGCATTCATGCCAACATGGGCGGAGCGCTGGGCGAGCGTGGTCCCAACGACCCCATCAACCTGATGCTGAAAGACGCGCTGATGGGCAAATTGCCCAGTTATACCTTGCCTGCAAATCCATTGAACAAGACGGGTAAAGCCCATGGCATCATCATCGGTGGCAACATGGCAGTGTTCTCCAACATCGGCGGCAGCCGCGATTGGGATTTCCTGGACCGCGAGAACATCCGTAACAGGCCGATTATCCTGTTCTTTGAGGATGTGAGCGAGAATATGCCGCGTGTCAACAGCATGCTGCAACAACTGCGCCTCAAGGGAGTGCTCGACAACGTCAAGGGAATCATCGTGGGACGGTTCACCGAGTATGAACCGCGCGACGGCTACACCGACATGAACCAGATGCTGAGCGAGACTCTGAACAACTACAACATCCCCGTGTGCTATGACTTCCCCGTCAGCCACGACGAGAGCTGGAACTATCCGATGATTGAGGGATGTCCCGCCTTCCTCGAGGTCACTCCCGAAGGCGTCACGCTCACCTTCGAAGTAGCCGAATAGTCACACCCGCCCCTACGGGATTCAAACAACGCCGCCGTCTGACTTGCAATTGTCGGACGGCGGCGTGCCATAGGATAAAGATTTATATTTTTCCTTTATGTTTGTGGCCTCAACGGCCCATAAACTCTAAACCTCAATGATTCAAAGCGGCTTCAATTCATTGAATATCAGAACTTGAAGTCGATACCGGCACCAAATACCTTGTTGGTGCGGCTGTAGGTGTCCTTGCCGGGCAGCGTGGTGTTGAAGTAATTCTCCTCGCTGCGGTCATAGTCCTTGTAGGTGGTCCAGAAGTAGCCCACGTTGACCTTAATCTTCTCGGTCACGTTGACAGCACCGCCGAAGCCGATGGAGTAACTGTCGCAGGAGAAGGAGGTGTGGGTCTGGTAAGCATCGCTCAGACCATAGTCGGTATTCTGGGCACCAGCGCTCACGGTGAACATCTTGTTGATGTCCCACTCCACTCCGGCGAGCACCTCATGGGTGCCGTGACGCAGGTGTTTCTGCTTGTCATGGGCCATCTCGGCGTGCTTGTCGTCGTAGTAGTGGTACTCAACGGTGGCGCGCAACTTGTTGGGGATGAACTCATAGCCCAGAGCGGCATAGAATACGGCGGGCAGGTCATTGGGCGTGTTCACACCGTGCTTGTAGTCGTCCAGTGCGGCCTCAAAGGCGGCGGGCTCGGCCGTAGCAGTCTTGGTGTCGTTCTCAATGTTGAGGTTAGTCTTGAACTCATACTTTGCAGCCAGGGTGAAGCCCTTCCACACGAGGTCCACACCGATGATGGGGGTAAGACCCCAGCCCGTCTGCGAGCAGTCGAGTTCGATGTTAGCCATCTCGCCGTTCTGGTTCACCAGGGAGTTCAGGGTCGGAGCCAATGCAGGATAAGACATTGCAATCTGGGTAACCGTAGCGGCCGTCTCGGGCTTAGGCATCACCTTGACGAAACCGCTGTAGTTGCCGTCAAAGTAGTTCATGCGGACACCGGCATAGGCACTCAGCCAGTCGAGGGGCTTGTAGGTAGCGCCGAGTTGCAGACCGTAGATGTACTGGCGGCCCTTCATGGACGAATTGATATCATACTTGTCAGCCGTCAGAGGCAGCAGGCCTGCCACACGGGGATCGGAAAGGATGGGAAGAGTCAGGGGATTATCGGCTAACGTCTTCTTCAGACCTGCAGTCTGGCCATAGATGCCGGCCATGATACTCGCGTCAAACACGGGCAGACCACTATCGAAGTTGCACTTGCCACCGCCACCGGTGAACCCGAAGAAGCCCGAGAATGTCCAGTGGTCCTTCTTGTAGGCGCCGTAGAGCGACGGAATCACGGGAGCCTCGGCTTTGCCCTTATACAGACGGGTATGGTCGGCCTCGGGGAAGAGGGCAAACGTTGTGAGGGCGTCGCGCCTCTGTGAAGCGCTCTGGATATTCAGCGACAGGGTCCAGCCCTCGTGGTCCATAAAGGCAAGACCTGCGGGGTTGGTGTAAACGGCGTCAATCTCGTGGCTGGCACCGCGTGCCATCATGCGCATGAAGGCGATATGCTGATTGGTGTTATGGAGCAGGCCACCGGCGAAAGCAGACATGCCAACAGTCGCGAGAGAGAGTACTAATGTCGTAATTCTTTTCATTGCTATCATTTTTATAGATTAAACAAACCTGAAAGTGGAGATTTTTATTTTTGGCCAACAAAATTACTGCTATCACACAAAAAAGTGGGCAAAATGTCCAAAAAAATGGCATTTTTGCCCCATATCACCACATTATTACACTTTTTAACAATCCTAAACTGTTAAAATCGCAGGTTTCTCAGACAACCATGACAACATGATTAACAACATTGACAACCGATATCGTCCTAAAACCGGCTTACAACATGTGAGAAGACAAGAAAGACAAACAAGACAAATATTGATTGCCTAGTTTGTCCTTCTTGTTTTAGAATCTGAGCTGTATCGTCCTGAAATAGTTTGACAAAAATGTCAGATAAAATCAGGAAGTCGGAGGCCAAGCGGGTCTTAGGAAGACAATTAATTAAGGCAACTCCTTGGCTCACAGAACGACATGGCTACGATCCGACTTAATATTGATTGCCTAGTTTGTCCTTCTTGTTTTAGAATCTGAGCTGTATCGTCCTGAAATAGTTTGACAAAAATGTCAGATAAAATCAGG
>JAZQJW010000048.1:0-19870 GCA_045541835.1 Sodaliphilus sp.
CCATTCCTCTGCGTGTGGCGGGCTTATTTGGGGCTACAGGTGTGGGGCTGCAAAATCCACAAATATGTTTGTTTCTCGAAAAGCGGCAGTTTCACGGCGGTTCGATTCCGCAAGTCCCGCAAGCATTCAAAAGTGCTGATAAAGTAATACTTTTTCATAAGTTTTTTGCCAAGTCGGAGGGGTTACGCCTTATTCACTGGAGGTGGATAAGTGCACTGACGATACTGGTTGAAGGCTTTCTTTTTTTACTATGCTTCATTCCGCTGCCGTTGTGAAGCGGTGGCGGTTTATGGTCGTGAAGTTCCGACGGATGAACTCTGCAACCTAATGCAGCAATCGCTGGTTCGACTCCAGCCACGACCACAATTCACGTTTTGTTTTCATTGGTATTAGTTTTAAGGTTTATGTTAATGGTATTAGAGGTTAATTACAATTAAATAAAACATTTGTGACCATTACCGCCGTGAGGCGCTGATGGTTTCTCATCACCCGTCCTGCGGGGTACTTGCAGGAAAGGCAGTCACGGTGGGCACGTCGAGGTAGAGAGGCGGCGTGTCTCTGGTTCGATTCCAGAGCTGCCACAACTCATCACTTAATCATCATCACAATGGAGAATGTAATATTTACTGAGACCCAGTTTGCGGGCACCCGTGCGTATCATTTCGATGCCCGCGAAGACGTGAAGGGCGATCCCTATCTCCAAATCGTTGAAGCCCCTACGCAGGGTAACAACGGACCACGTCACCGCATCTTTATCCACGCCCAGGACCTCCCCAAATTCAAGGACACCATTTGCAGGGTGTTCGAGAAGTGGCAGGAACAAATCGGGCCAATCGTTACAAAGAGTTAAGGCGTTAAAATGGCGGCACTTGTGTTGCCTGTAATCCGCTTTTTATCACTAACTTTACTGATGTAAATGAGACACATTTACTATTTAAGTCAAACCAATTTAATTGAATGAAAAATGGAAGGACAAACCACAACATTCATGAGTCCCGAGATTAACGAGATTTCGGCGGCTCTCTCGGCATTCCAGTCCGAGTTGAAACAACCCGAGTTAAGCAAGGAAGTGAGCGTCAAGACCCGCACTGGAGGCTCTTACACTTTCAAGTACGCTGACCTGTCAACGTGCGTCAAGGCAGCAGCTCCTACAATGAGCAAGAATGGACTCGCTATTACGCAGATCATCAGCAACGGCACGCTTGTAACAATGCTTACCCACAAGAGCGGCCAGTGGTTCAGGAGCGAGATTGCCATCGGCCAGCCCAGCGACTACCAGGCACTCGGCTCAGCGATTACCTACCTCAAACGCTACACCTATTGCGCCATCCTCGGCATCGTGGCAGACACCGACGATGACGCCAATGCCGCTTGTGGTAACCAGGCGACCTTCAAGGAGCCCACCAAGAAGGCGTCAGCCAAGAAGGCCACTGGCGCCAATGCAGTCGCTTTTACCGGCGAGAATTTGAAACAGGCGCTTGCCGACCTTGAGGCGGCAACTAACAATGAGGAATACGCGGCTGTATGGCAGAAGTATTCAACCGAGTTCCCCGCCATGTGCCAGAAGGGCACTGAGTTCTATGATGCCTGCATCAAGAAAGCTAACGAGTTGCCAGAGTCATGACGAAGTTAGCCTTACCCAAGTCGCCAGTACGCTTTGAGGAAGATCCTCATGGCTACTGGCTTGGCACGAAGCGCCTGAGCGGTATCACAGGCCTCATCCATGCGATACTCAACCTCGGCGTTTACCCTGGTGCCCCCGAGTACGTCAAGCAGGTGGCCATCCCTCGCGCTGGTGCCTACGGGTCAGCCGTGCACAAGTCCATCGAGACCTACGACGAAATCCGCATCAAGCAGACCAAGCATCCGGCAGTGTGGCATGTCACAAGGGACTACGGCACGCAGGTGTTCGGTCCCTTTGACGTTACCCAAGAGCTGGAGACCTACATCAAGCACCGTGAGGGCTTCAAGCCTGTTGCCAACGAATATACCGTCAGTGACAATTCGCAGTATGCGTCCAACATTGATAATGTTTGGCAAAAGATTGAAACTAACGGTGATTGGTTGGTAGATACCAAGACAAACAATCTTGACTACTATCCTGGTGGCAAAGAAGCGTTGAAGCTGTACCTCTCGTGGCAGCTCAGCATCTACGCCTATCTGTACGAGCGTCAGACCGGACGCAAGGTTGAAGGTCTTGCCTGCAACTGGCTACGACATGAGGCTGGCGAATTCTGGATTATCGAGCGACAACCTGACGATTTCGTCAAGGCGTTGCTGGAGCACACCAAATCGACGTGGGTTGATGACCATTGGGAATATGAGTGGACTGGCGACCTTGATATGTTGTCTATCATGAAGGGCGGCAACCTGCCTGCAGTCGCTCAAGATAAGTCCATCGTCGGCCAGGACATCATCGAGACCATCAGGACGCTGCTTGTACGTCAGCAGGAAATCAATGCCGTTATGGACGATTTCAAGGCTAAACTCAAATCTGCAATGAAAGAGAACGGCATCAAATCCTTTAAGTGCGAGGCATTCAGTGCGACTATCGCCAAAGACAGCCTCGTCACCAGCTTCAACAGCAAGAAGTTCAAAGAAGATCATCCCGACTTGTTCCTCGAGTATTCGAGTACAAGTGTCAGGGCTGGAAGTTTCACACTTAAACTGAATGAGAAAAAATGAGCGTTAACAAAGTTTTCCTGCTCGGCAACGTCGGCAAGGACCCTGAAATAAGAGACGTGCAGGGCGTCAAGGTCGCCTCGTTCACGCTGGCCACCACCGACCGTGCCTACACAAAAAGTGACGGCACGCAGGTGCCTGAGCGCACTGAGTGGCACAATATCGTCGCATGGAGAGGCATTGCCGATGTGTGCGAGCGCTATGTACGCAAAGGCACTAAAGTCTTTATCATTGGCAAATTGACCACTCGTTCATGGGAGGGTAGAGACGGCATCAAGCGTTATCAGACCGAGGTGGTTGTAGATGAGCTGGAGCTGTTAGGTCAGCCGCTACAGACAACACAGCATCAGCAGCAAGCCCAGCAATATCAGCCCCAGGCGGCACCACAATATCAGCAGCCGAGGCCAGTGCAGCAGACGCAATCCTATCAGCCCGCGCCCATGCCGGGACAGCAGTACCAGCCGCCAGTGCAGCAACCGCCAGTGCAGCAACCGCAGTACCAGCAGCCGCAGGCCGCGCCGATGCAGCAACCCCAGACGCCCTACCAAGGCCCTGGAGTGAATGACTTGCCGTTTTCGTGATATGGAAACGACACTGACCAAACGTGACGGGCAGGTGAGCATGGAGAAGTCCTTCGACTTCCTATGCTCCCAGCTCCGCAACGGCGTCTATACCGTCACCATCAAGCGCAAGACCGAGCCCCGCACCATCAGCCAGAACGCACTCATGTGGATGTGGTTCAAGTGCATGGAAGAGAACACGGGCACTGAAAAGCAGGACTGGCACGATTACTACTGCAGTAAGTTCCTGATGCGAGAGACTGACGTTGGCGGCAGGCGGTTTTCGGTTGTCGGTGGCACAAGCGGAATGAACACCGTGCAGATGTCCAACTTTATGAATAAGGTTCAGGCGGATGCAGCTACTGAATGGGGCATTACATTGCCTCTGCCCGCCGACAGGTATTACCAAGAATTCATCCAACATTACCGCTACAGATAGTTATGGTTTTTTCAAAGAATATGTTTAAGTGTCTATGGGAAGCCAATGATTGGGGATCGGGTATCACCTATGACGATATTGCCGATTGCGCTAAAGATTGGGGACTTTATCAGACACCTCGCATACATGACATAGATACGGTAACGGAAGCTGTTTTGAAGGCGGCAAACTGTAAACCTTAATTGCTTATGAGCCTACTCATTGACAAGCTGAAGCTGCTTGAAACAAAGCAGGGACCTCGACCTAAGTCAAATGATCAATGCCTAAGAGTGTACTACGGATGGCGTAAGCTCAATAAAGCCATCAAGCGGGAGTCGCTGGCCGTGATTTTTATGAATGGACATCCCGGCCCACGTTTCGACAAAGATGGTCACGAAGGGGTTACACGCTACATCAACGTCGCCTATAGCCGCGTGCAGACCGATGGAGAAGCGAGTGATCATGACCTTTACACGCAAATGTACTCTATCTATGAAATCTTCATGGATGATAAGCACATCCAAGGAAGCCTTGAACGTGCGTTAAAGTTCAACTACGATGCGGACAAGAACAACGTCAGCGAGGATGAGCGGGAAATAATCAGAAAGAAACTCCGTGAGGCTTATTTGGCAAGTCACCCAGACTACCATGAGCCTCGCGGACTACAGTTATTTATCGATTTTAATTATTGACATCATTATGAACATCACAAGAGCGAAATTGAGCAAAGGCGGCACGTTGGAGGTCGCCTTTGTTGATGATGACGGCAACGACGTTTGCCTCAAAGGCAAAAACCCGGTGCATGAGGATTTCAAAGCGAGACTTAACGACCTCATCCCCTATTTTGCTGAACTTACGGAGCAGCGAGAGGTGCCCATGATTGACTGGGAAAACCTCGGCAGCGTTGAGAACGAGGACCTGCTGCACCGCATTTCGGTCACTGGCGTAACCGTCAAGGGTTTCGACCTCGACCAGCAGTGCGTTATCACTGGCAAGCGAACACTCGGCACATCGAAGACCCTCAACCTCAACGCACCCCTTACCGGATTTGACCCCGAGACGGAGTCCTATGAGCGCTGCGAGGATCTGCGTGACGCTGTAAAGGCGCTCATATACGAGGCAGAGCTGTATGTGAGTGAGAAGAAGTGGGCGGTAGTCCAGCATGAGATTGACTTCGACGGCAACCCCGATGACCCGTTTGCAGAGGTTAATGCCGCCAATGAAGTGCCCGTTGGAGAGGCTGTACCCGCATGAGGCCGTTCTTTATAACGGAAACCCCCAACACATTCAAACTCCAGTTTGACTATAACCCACGAATGATTGATGTCGTCAAGCGCATTCCCAGTCAGCCCAAATGGGATGCGACTGACAGGGCCTGGGTGGTGCAGAAAGAGCACTACTCATACCCTCCAAACCGCGACGCCCGCTGGTATGTCGAGGCGATGGCGCAATGGTCAGTCCAGATGCGCTATTGCAGCGACATCAAGCGACGCAATGATGCGAGGGACATCACCTACGAGCTGCCGACCCTGTCGGGCATTGATGGCGAACACTACATGCTGCTCGACCCTTACCAGTACCAACTTGAAGGGGTGCAGTATGCCTTGCAGCACAAGCGTTGCATCTTCGGCGATCAGCCGGGACTCGGCAAGACGTTGCAGGCGATATGTGCAGTCATCAAAGCCCACAAGGAGGCGGCGAAATACGGCGAGACATTACCTACACTCATCATTTGCCCCGCGTCGCTGAAAATCAACTGGCAACGAGAGTTCAAGAAGTTTGCAGGGCGCAACGCCATCATCCTCGACGACACCAACCGTTACAACTGGCACCGTTTCATCGAGATGAAAAAGGCAGACGGCGAGCCGCTTTGCGATGTGTTCATCACCAACTATGAGAGCCTGAAAAAGTTCTTTGTCACTGAGATTAGAGAGCACTCGAAGTTGACGTTGCGGCACATCATCTTTGATGATCGCATTAAGCTATTCAAGTCGGTAATCATCGACGAAAGTCACAAATGTAAATCGTCAAAGACACAGCAGAGCAAATTCGTCGAGGGTATTTGCCGGGGCAAAAAGTGGGTTTTTGAGTTGACGGGCACTCCAGTAGTCAACAATAACACCGACCTCATCCAGCAGCTCAAGATACTTGACCGTCTGGAGGATTTCGGAGGTTACAAGAGATTTGTCGCCCGGTACTGCGACGGGCCAAAGCAGTCATCCAATATGAAGGAGCTTAATTGGCGGTTGTGGAATTGCTGTTTTTTTCGCAGAGAGAAAAAGTCGGTACTTACACAGCTGCCAGACAAGAGCCGCCAGTATATTGAATGCGATATCACCAACCGCTCAGAATATGACGCTGCAGAGAAAGACGTCATCAAATACCTGCGTACTTACAAGAATGCGGACGACGACAAGGTGCAGCGTGCCATGCGCGGACAGATCATGGTACAGATGGGAATACTCAAGCAGATAGCCGCAAGGGGTAAAATAAATGCCGTTGCGGATTTCGTTCACGATGTCATTGACGGTGGAGAGAAGCTAATCCTTTTCGCCTACCTCAAGGAAGTCGTGGAGGCGCTTAAAGAGCATTTCCCTGATGCCGTGACGGTGACCGGCAGCGACAACGTGCGTGAGAAGCAGAGAGCCGTTGACAAGTTCCAGAACGACCCTGAAACGAAACTCATAATCCTCAACTACAAGAGCGGCGGCACAGGCTTGACGCTTACCGCCGCAAGTCGTGTGGCGTTCATCGAGTTTCCCTGGACGTACAGCGATTGCGAGCAGGCCGAGGATAGGGCACACCGCAACGGGCAAAAGAACAACGTCAACTGTTATTACTTCCTCGGTAGCAAGACAATCGACCGCTATATGTACAAGGTCATTCAGACCAAGAAGGACATCGCCAACGAGGTCACAGGCACCACCACGCAGATTGACGAGGATATAGTTAACATCACAATGAACTTGTTTAGTGACAGGCTATGACACAAGAGGAGATTTTACAGATAGAGCGCACATATAGCGAGAGCAAGATACAGCACACTTGCGTCTGCTGGTTTCGGCAGACGTTCCCTGATGTTGCGGACCTGCTCTTTGCTGTTCCTAACGGTGGCCGTCGAGACGGCCGTACTGGCGCCATGATGAAGTATGAGGGTGCCGTTAGCGGTGTATCAGACCTCATATTGCTACATCCTCATGGAGGCAAGGCAAGCCTCTGCATAGAGATGAAAGTCCCTAAGCGCAAGGGCAGCAGTGCCGGCTCGCAGAGCGACAACCAAAAGGCCTGGCAGAAACTCGTGGAGGCTCACGGTAGCGTTTATGTTGTATGTCACGGCATCTTTGAGTTTGTCACTGCCCTATGCCTCTATCTGCACATCGACCCCGAACCGTACATCAAGCAAGTCACAGAACGATACGCTAAATACCGATGAGTGACGGATGGATTAAACTACATCGTAAGATGCGGGATTGGCAACATTACCAAAACCCGTCCGTCAGGATGGTGTTTGAGGATCTGTTGTTTGCCGCCAACAGTAAGACGACAAACCGTCATGGCATTGAAATCCTACGAGGCGAAACGACCATATCAATCTCCTCGCTGGAGTACAATACCGGGCTATCCCGTAAGACTGTCATCAATGCGCTGAAGACGCTCGAAAAGACAGGAGAAATCAAGCGCATTAAATATTCCTACGGAGTAAAAACCGTTATACTCAACTTCGCCCGTTATCAGGGCGATTGCGATGAAGGTAGTGTAAATATTACACCAGTTACTACACCAGTTACTACACCACCTGTTACACCACCAATTCCACCAGAACAAGAATTAAAAGAAAGAGAAGAATATATACTACAAGAAAAAAAGAAAAATAATAAAAGAAAAAAAGAACCGCCTGGCGGCGTTCTTTTCCCAGATCCTCAAAAACCGACCAAGAAAAAAAATCAAGATGATTTCGTTCCACCAACCCTCATAGAGGTAGAGGCGGTATTTCGGCAATCGTCAAACGAGTTGCCGAATTGGCAGGATGAAGCGAGGATTTTCTTTTATCACTACGACGGATTGGGCTGGCGTAACACGCATGGCGTAAAAATCCGTAATTGGGACAGTTTTGCTAACAAATGGATATTCGACAAAATCAATGAATCCAAGAAAAATAAACAGCCACCTAATAGAAACGGCGATCGACGGACAACGACGGGCGTCGATCCTGAATGTGGACTTATCGAACCCAGAAGAAATCAGGCGCCTTAAATGGGACCTCTTGAAAAAGGCTAATGATGTTTGCCCGGGTTTTCAGCTGCATGATGAGATGAAACCCGTACTGAATGACCTTTTCAACTGGTGTGTTATGCTACCTGCAAGGCTTGACCCGCATAAGGGACTTTGGCTGTGGGGTAACATAGGCACCGGCAAGTCAACGATGCTCGAGATATTACGTCAATTCTGCTATGACGTCAGGCCAAAGGATATCGACGGGAACCACTATTCGTTCCGCATTACCTCGGTGAATGATGTTTGTCGCGACTTCATGGACAGCAACTACAAAGGCGTGCAGACCTACATCTCAAGTAACCGCCAGGCATTCGACGACCTTGGTACCGAGCCGTCAAGGCTCAACTATTACGGCACCACCGTCAATGTGATGGAGTATGTGCTGCTCGGTCGTTATGAGCGACGCCATGAGTCTTTTACCCATGTGACCACCAACCTATCGCCAAAGCAGATAAGGGAGGTTTACGGTGAACGCGTCTATGACCGCGCAAAGGAGATGTTTAATTTCGTAGAGATGGCAGGTGCCACGTTCAGAGGATGAAAACAAAGTGCGTAGTCTATTGGAAGCAGTGCGACCCCGAGGCGATAGAGCAGATCCGCAAAAAGTTCAACATCCCTCTCTACACTACAGTCAATGGCGAAAGCCCCTGCGAGGTGGACGAGGAGGAGATGCAGCTGCTGCGGCAATGTGAGGAGCGCGGTTTTCTGTCAATCCGTAACAAAAAATGGTGTAAAAAAGGCGAAGTTTTCGTTTGGTAATCTCGTCAAAATGCACTAACTTTACTGATGTAAATGAGACACATTTACAACATAAGTCAAACCAATTAAAAACCAAAAGAACAATGGAAGTACAAGCAATTCCGATTGGGCACATCCAACCGTCACCGATGAACCCACGCAAGACCTTCGAGCAGGAAGACCTGCAAGAGCTTGCGCAGAGCATCAAGGAGCAGGGACTGTTGCAGCCAATCACAGTAAGACCCATCAACTCATCGGACACTGACCCGTTTGCCGCCAGTCACTACGAGATTGTATGCGGTGAACGTCGCTACCGTGCCATGTGCATGATTGCCGATGAGGGTTACAAAGTGCCGTGCCTCGTGCGAGTTATGAGTGATGCCGAGGCGTATGATGCCATGATTACCGAGAATCTACAGCGTAAAGATGTAGATCCGGTGGAAGAGGCATTCGCATTCGGCAAACTCAGAGAGCGAGGCGACACCACCGAGGAGATTGCGGCACGTTTCGGAAAGTCGCAACGCTTTGTGAGTGACCGCATCAAACTCAACAGCCTCATCCCCGAGCTGCTGATGATGGTCAAGGACGAAAAGCTGGCCATCAGCGCCGCGATGATTGTCTGCAAACTCGACGAGGACGCGCAGCGCAAATTCCTGGAACGCCACCAGAACTATTCCTACATTGGAAAGGAGATGGCAGCGCGCTACCTCAATGAGATTTTTCAGTACATCAGGCAGTCGGCATGGTCCAAGAACGGCCAGGATGACTTTGAGGGCTCATGCGGCATCAAATGCGCCGATTGCCCCCTTAACACCGCGAATACCGGCTGCATCTTCTACGAGATGAAAGCCGATGACGATACTGCACGCTGCATCAGTAAAGTCAAATTCCTTGAGAAAAAGATGTCCTACATGATGAGTGTTGTCGATGCCCATGCAGACAACATCATCAAAGTCGGCGAGCCGCTCGAATATGGAAAGATCGCCA
Organism: Sodaliphilus sp.; assembly: GCA_045541835.1. GTDB lineage: Bacteria > Bacteroidota > Bacteroidia > Bacteroidales > Muribaculaceae > Sodaliphilus. Next base: position 9,661 of record JAZQJW010000048.1, read on the forward strand.
TAGTGAGCGACTTTTCGTACTGCTATGATAAAGAGGGCGCCAATCGGTTTGTCGAGCAACTCAAGGCCAAAGGCTATGAGGTATTTGAGCGCGGCAATCTCTTTGCTGGTTACAGCCGCTATAACAATGACGATGAGAGGTTGAAGCAGAAAATCGAGAACCACGAAGTTTGCCGCTGCCTGACTATCGTCTCCTACTATTCCGGCGTTGACATCGAAGAGCGTTGCTATGAGATACGGAAAGACGCCGAGGGTGTTGACAACGCGACAATCCAGGAGGGCGTCACCGCCACCCAGCTGGCCGAGAAGTACAAGAAAGCCAGTGACAAGTGCAAGCAAGAGAAAGAGACTGCCCTTTCCGTCCTTTTCACATACTCCGCGACAACCCTTAGCTCTGCCGAGTTGCAATATTTCGAGATGGTTTCCATCATCGCCTACATGCTGAGGGATTGCTGCTATGAATTCCGCAGCCTACTCATGGGTACTGGTTCAAGGCTTCCAATGGACGCTTATTTTGAATACGTTTCCAGTCACACCGAGGACCATCCCAAAATCATGCGCGAGTGGTTGCGTCATGAGTTGAGTTCTACTGATAGCGGCTACACCATTTACGCATCGAAGGTGAAGGAGTATGTTGCCGAGCGTTGGAACCCTGAAGGACTGGCCAAGGTAGTTGATGAATTCAATACCAACCACGAGAAAAAGACCAAGAAGATAGCCGATAAGCTCGATGCTATGGGCTACACTGTCGAGGGAAAGAAGAAGTAACAGACCATTACATCATCACCATGCGAGTACCGGCACCCAGTCGGCACTCGCTCTTTTATGTATCATCACTATGGACTACTTTGAGTTCCTTGAGACAAAGAAAGTTACCGTCAAAAAGAGCGGTTTCGATGTTGAGGAAAGCGACCTCAATCCTAAGCTGTTCGACTTCCAGCGCTTTTGCGTACGCAAGATGCTGAAAAACGGCAAGGGCGCAATCTTTGCCGGTTGCGGCAACGGCAAGACACTCATGCAGCTTGAATGGGCGTTGAAAGTTGCAGATCACGAAAACCGTCCCGTCCTTATCCTTGCACCACTTTCGGTGAGCCGTCAGACCATTGCGGAGGGTGAGCGCTTCGGTTACACCGTCAAACTGTACCGGGACATGGACGATGACACCCAGATAGCCATCACCAACTACGAGCAGATAGAAAATATCGACATTGGCAAATTCGTCGGCATTGTCCTTGATGAGAGTTCCATCCTCAAGAATTTCACTGGCCATTACAGGCGGTTGTTGACTGAGCGATTTAAGCGTACCCCCTACAAGCTATGCTGCAGCGCCACACCATCACCCAACGACCTCAATGAGATAGGCAACCATAGCGAGTTCCTGGATGTCTTAGACGCTCAGGACATGCGCTCTAAGTGGTTTGTCCGTGACGAGGGTATGAACAACTACCGCCTGAAAGGTCATGCCAAAGCGGATTTCTACGGCTGGATCGCCTCATGGGCTATCATGTTCGAGAACCCAGCAGATATCGGATTTGTCAAGACTGGCAAGCTGTTCAAGTTGCCCAAACTCAACTATTACGAGCATGTCGTTGAAGTTGCACCCCAGCAGGGGCAGCTATTCGCCACTGGCATCGTCAACGCCACCAACTTCAATGCCGAGTTACGCAACACGATGGACGAGCGTCTGCGTGTCGTCGCTAAACTCGCTGAGGACACTGACGGCCAGGTGCTCATCTGGGTGAAGCAGAACAAAGAAGGCGAGGAATTGCGTAAGCTGTTGCCCGAGGCCGTGGAGGTCAAAGGCAGTGACAGCGACGATCACAAGGAGCGCGCCCTGCTTGACTTTGCCGACGGCAAAATCCGCATCCTCATCAGTAAGGCCAAGATTTGCGGCTATGGCATGAATTTCCAGTCATGCGGCACGCAGGTCTTCGCCGCACCTGATTTCTCGTTTGAGGATTTCTACCAGCAAGTGCGCCGCTCCTACCGTTTCGGCCGCAAGGGCGACGTGAACATCCACTTAGTAATCACTGACACAATGAGCAACACAAGAGATATTATTCTGAAAAAGCAGAAGGCGTTTGAGGAAATGCAGCAGGAAATCAATGCCAATATCAACGAGCGCAAGTATGGCCTGCTGAATGACTACGACTACAGGGAGTACCGCGACGATAAGGTTTTCCTGATGAAAGGTGATACAACCATCGAAATCAAGCGTATTCCCGATAACAGCGTGGACTTGATTATTTATTCCCCTCCCTTCAGTTCGTTGTTCACATACTCCAACTATATCCACGACATGGGCAACAACGAAACCCACGAGGATTTCTTCAAGCAATACGCCTTCCTGCTCAGAGAGCTTTACCGCATCCTCAAGCCAGGCAGGCTGATGTGCTGTCACACCAAGGACTTGGGGGTTTACAAGAACTCGTCAGGCTATACCGGCATGTACGATTTCACGGGCGACCACACCCGCCACGTCCTTGAAGCGGATTTCAAGCTGCACTCCAAAGTTACCATTTGGACCGACCCGGTACTGGAGATGCAACGCACCAAGACGCAGCGCCTGCTGTACAAGCAAGTCACGAGTGACAGCAGCAAGACGGGCATCGGCATGGCCGAGTACATCACCATCTTCAAGAAGTGGGAGGGTGATGAAAAGGACTGGGAGCCGATCACCGCACTTGACAAGCAGAATTTCCCCTTGGAGACGTGGCAGAGATGGGCAAGTCCCGTGTGGATGGACATCAAGCGCACTGACGTGCTTAATTCCAATGAGGGTACCGCGATGGGCGACGAGAAACACATTTGCCCGTTGCAGCTCGGCGTCATCGAGCGGCTTGTGCATTTGTGGAGCAACCCGGGCGAGGTGGTGTTTACGCCGTTCCTCGGTATCGGCAGCGAAATCTATGAGGCCGTCAAGGCGGACCGCCGCGGCATCGGCTGTGAACTCAAAGACAGCTATTTCGATGTCGCAGTGAAGAATATCAAGAAGGCCGAGTTGGTGGCCAAACAACCTACACTATTTGACTTTTGAACTTATGGAACATATCAGACCGCCCACCGCGCTCCATCAGGAACCATAGAGAGTGAAGTTAACAGACAACCAATAAAACATAGTCACGACGATGATCAAGTTAAACATCTATGCGATGAAGTCGCACGGACTTTCCATTGCACGTGGTGAGTACCGCGAAGAGAGTTCGCCGATGGTTATTGTCTTGAAGGAAACCCGTGCCTGGTGCAAGCTGCATCAGGCGCAGATGGACAGCAAGGCACAACCCGAGGCGCCGTCACGTTTCGAGGGCTACACCCTGCGAGAGGAGGCTGCCGGCGAGGTGATAGTCTCGATGATGGAGTATCTGCAACATATCGGGTGCTCCGACATTGAGGGACTCGTCAGGCAGATTGTGGAGCAGTAGTGGCCGTGTCGGTTGTTGAGTGATGATGATTAAAGTGATGATGACAACAAATGACACAAACAATCCATATTGCACTGCTGGACTACAACAAGGGCCAGCTGAAGGGTCTGCCAAAGAACCCGAGATTTTTCCGAGACTACCGCTATGAGGCGATGAAAAAGAGCATTGAGGAAAGTCCTGAGATGCTCGAACTCCGGGAACTCATCGTTTTTCCTTACGACAATGGCAGGTACATCGTAGTTTGCGGCAATCTACGCCTGCGTGCCTGCAGGGAGCTCGGATATACCGAGTTGCCATGCAAGGTGCTTGACGCTAAGACAAAGCCCAAGAAACTGCGTGAGTATGCCACAAAGGACAATGTGAGTTTCGGTGAGACTGACATGGACATCCTGACCAACGAGTGGGACAAGAGCGAGTTGCAGGACTGGGGGATCGAGTTCGCTCCTGAAAAGGAGACGGACGAGTTCAAGGAGCGGTTCGACGCCATTACTGACGACACCGCCCTCTATCCTTTAATCCCCAAGTACGACGAAAAGCATGAGCTGTTCATCATCCAGTCGGCAAGCGAGGTCGATAGTAATTGGCTTCGTGAGCGTCTGGGTATGCAGCGCATGAGGTCGTACAAGACAGGGAAAGTGAGCAAATCGAATGTTATTGACATCAAAGACGTACGAAATGCCCTTGAAGATAGTGATCCCCAGCCACAAGCGTCATGACATGGTGCTTTCCAAGCGCCTTGTCGTTGACCCCATCATCTGCGTCCCCGAGAGCCAGGAAGGCGCCTACCGTGAGCACAACCCCGAGTGCGAAATAGTGACCCACCCCGATAGCGTGATAGGTCTTATACCCAAACGCAACTGGATGGCACGGCATTTCGGTGACCTGTTCATGCTTGACGACGATGTCCACGTCGTCAAATGCCTCACAGCCGAAAAGGGCGAGACTGGAGTCATCCGTGACCCCGAGAAAATCACCCACATCATCGAGAGCCTGTACGAGTTGGCGTGTATGCTGGACGTCCATCTGTTCGGCTTCACGTCACGCATCAGTCCCGTGATGTACGACGAGAGCGGTTACTACTCCCTGAGCAAGATGATTACCGGTTGCGCCTACGGTGTCCGCTACGATAAAAACGTATGGTGGAACGAGGAACTGAAGCTCAAGGAGGACTTTTGGATCAGCTGCTACATGAAGTACAAAGAGCGGCGCATATTGACCGACCTGCGTTACAATTTCTCCCAGAAGGGGACGTTTGTCAATGCCGGTGGCCTTGCCGCCTTCCGCAATCAGGAAGAGGAGCGGCGCTCAATACTTTTCATCAAGAAGCATTTCGGTGACAGTATCGCCTTGAAGGGCCCGACCAACAACGGGAAGGACAAGACCCGCTCGATGGTCCAGTACAACATATCGGCGAAATTCAAATACTAATCGTTACAAAGAGTTAAGGCGTTAAAATGGCGGCTGCTGCGTTGCCTGTCATCCGCCAATTATGCCTAACTTTATGTGTCAAACGAAAGGAGTTGATATGATACTGAGAACAAAGAGTGGATATGATTTCTTTGAGTGCTCGTCGGCGATGCAGAAGGCCATCAGGCGTGCCGACATGCGAGTAGCTGGTTTCTTTGCCCTGGAGTTGTGGTCCAGCGGCTATCGTGACTATGTTTGGAAGCGTCTGTTCACCATCAGTGCCGAGGACTGCTACGGCCTCATCACAGCAGAGATTGAGGCTTTATGGCAGGGGCACGAGTTAGTGAACAAGGGCGCCAAGGAGCCGAAAGGCCGTATTTTTGTGAGCAAGGCAGTGCTGTTGCTATGCGACTGCCGCAAGTGCCGCGACGCTGACCACCTGCAAAACTTCATCTACGACCGTCAAGACGTGGACGTGGAGCGGTGGATCGATGACGTGAGGGCACAGCCGTTGCCTGTTCCTGATTACACTTTCGACGTTCACACCCGCAAGGGTAAAAAGATAGGCAGGACTAAGGATGAGTTCTTCAAGGAGGAACTTGAGGCGCTGCAGCCTCGACAGCCTGGACTGTTCGACGATTTGGTTTAACATCGGCACCGCCTCGACATTGGCGGTGCTGTTTTTTACTGTCTATGGCAAAAGAGATTTATAGTGATTGGATGCTTTACGCCAAAGCCCATGCGGCGGCAGAGAAGTCTATGGGCATTGAAAAGTGGGTCCAGGTGAGCTACTACATCGACATCCCGGAAAAGGAAGATGGTGCGGTATGCCTTCAGTCGCATGGCTCGCAATGGTCGAAGCGTGTTTTCCTGTACGATATGCCCAGGCATCAGTACGACCGCTATTTGTGGGTAATCCGTTGGAGATATGCCAGGCTCGTATGCCAATATCCGAGATGCAATGTCCAGTATTACGTTTGTTTCTATGACAAGACCACTGGACTTGGATTAGGATTTGGCGAGGTGTTGAGTGACCTGACTGCAGCGAAAGCGTTGCTGTCAAGATATAAGAACAGACTGAAAGACTATATCGAAAGTCAGTCAAGTAATATCTTTTTCAACGGCAACGATGACGTTGTAGAGAAATTCAATGCCAAAATAAGGAATACCGAGTTGAAGATCCAGCGCCTTGAGTCGCAAGTCAAAGAGATGGTTGCTGCTCAAAAAGCCGAAAACGCTGACGTCCCATTCTAAAACGTCAGTAAATGTTAAGGTGTAAAAATGGCGGGGAGCGACGATTGCATATCTCGTAAATCTTGGCTAACTTTACAGTAGATAATTCAATAAGTCAAACCAATTATAATCAAGAGATTATGAAAGCAACGACATTGCCTACCGAGTTCTACAAGGAACTGTACGACAAGATTGATAATTACGGATTTGAGCCCGATACCGAGGACGATTGCTACTGCAGTATGGACTTCGAGGATCTGCATGGCTTCTACGTTACCCTTGACGCCACCTTTGAAGTCAAGTTCATCGACGACTCCTTTGACCACGCGTTCGGCACTGAGTACGGCTACCACTTCGAGGCAGGCAACCTTGAGGATATTGAGGCCGTGACCCTCACTGATGAGGATGGCAACGACGTGAGCGCCCTCTTTGACTACGATACCTTCTTTGAGCAGTTCAAACGCTACGAGGTGAAATTCTTCAGGAGTGGTGATGTTGTCAAGAGTGGTGACACCATCCTTGCCGGCGGTCACTACGTTAACCGCTGGGACGAGATGCAGTTTCTCTACTACGACTCGCTGGCAGAGCGATATATCTGCATTCCTGTAGGAGCGGAGGATAATAAGATAAACCGCCGCTCATTCCCCAAGATAAAGTCAAACCAATAATCAAACTGAAATCATGCTGAACGGTTTTGAAACACAAACCGAGCCGCTGACCAACTATGAGAGATTAGTTCTTCTCCCTATAGTCGTCACCGGCTTGAAAATCAGAGTCGGCGAACACTGTGCCATCACTAACAAAAGCATGACGATGACGCTCCATAACAAGGGCTACCGCTTCGTCAGTGACGGCCGGACGCGAAAACTCATCAACCACATCAGGCGTCATGGACTCGTCAAGCGCCTGATAGCGACAAGTAAGGGCTACTATGTGGCCAAAACGCCAACCGAGCTTGAAACGTACATCGACACCCTCAAAGGCCGAGAGAGCGCCATCCGTGAGGTGAGGATGTGCATGGAAGAGCAGCTAAAAGAGTGGACCAATGAATGACATCAGGCTACTTTACATCGACTTGTTTTGCGGTGCAGGTGGCACGTCCACTGGTGTTGAGCGCGCGCAGCTCAACTGCGGCAAGTGTGCCAGAGTGATAGCCTGCGTCAACCACGACGCCAACGCCATCGCCTCCCATGCCGCAAACCATCCCTACGCGCTCCACTATACCGAGGACATCCGAACGCTGGAACTTTCGCCGATGGTCAAACACGTCAACGAGTGCCGCGAGCAGTACCCAGACGCCCATGTCGTTTTGTGGGCCTCCCTGGAGTGCACGAATTTCAGCCGCGCCAAGGGCGGCCAACCCCGTGACGCTGACAGCAGGACATTGGCAGAACACCTCTACCGCTACATCGAAGCCATCAATCCCGACTATCTCCAGATAGAGAATGTCGAGGAGTTCATGTGCTGGGGCGACTTAGACCCTGACGGCAAGCCTATCTCAAAGCACAAAGGAAAGTGCTATATGCGGTGGGTGAAGAAAGTCCGCTCATACGGATATGACTTTGACTGTCGCATCCTGAATGCAGCCGACTATGGTGCCTATACCTCACGCAAGCGGTATTTCGGAATCTTTGCACGCAAGGGACTGCCGATTGTATGGCCAGAGCCCACACACAGCAAGGATGATGACAACCTTGACAAGTGGCGACCAGTCCGCGAAGTACTCGACCTTGATAGTGATGGGTCGAGTATTTTCGTAAGAAAGAAACCGCTATGCGAGAAGACCCTTGCAAGGATCTATGCCGGGCTTGTGAAGTTCGTGGCCGGAGGCAAGGACGCATTTCTTGTGAAGTACAACTCATTCAACCGTCAAGGCAATTACAATCCCCCTGGCATTGATGAGCCGTGCCCCACCGTTGCCACACAGAACCGACTCGGACTTGCAAAGGTGCAGTTCCTCAGTAAGCAGTTCAGTGGAGAGCCATACGACAAAAACATCTCCATCGAGCAGCCAGCTGGAGCGATAACCACAAAAGACCATCACGCATTCATTTCGGCCTACTACGGCAACGGATTCAACCACTCACTTGACGAACCTGCGCCCACCGTCACAACGACTGACCGGTTGGCGATGGTATCGAGTCACTTTTTGGATATGAAATACGGCAATGGAACGCCTGCAAGTGTTGATGAGCCAGCGCCTTCGGTCACCACGAACCCAAAGCACAACCTCATCAGTGTTAAGCCTTGGATTATGAACACCAACTTCAACAATGTTGGCAGCTCCATTGATGAGCCTTCACAGGTAATTACCGCAAATAGGAAATGGCATTACCTCTTGAACCCTCAATTTGCGAGTGCTGGAGGGTCTGTTGACAAACCCTGCTTTACTCTGATAGCGAGAATGGACAAGATGCCGCCATACCTCATCACCACCGAGGAAGGCATTGGTATAGAGGTCTATGATACTGACAGCCCCATGACCGTCAAGATTAAGGAGTTCATGGCGCTCTACTGCATCGTTGACATCAAGATGCGGATGCTCAATATCGGAGAGCTGAAGCGCATTCAGGGTTTCCCAAGTGACTATGTGCTCATCGGCACCCAGGCAGAGCAAAAGAAGTACATCGGAAATGCTGTTGAGGTCAACATGAGCCGAGTGTTGTGCGAGGCCCTTGCATCAAAACTAACAGGCTATGATAGAGAACGACATATTGCGTGATGCTGCCGACTTGTTTGGCGTCACCGTTGAAGCCGTGACCTCTGCGATGCGTCACAGGCAATATGCTGATGCCCGTGCAGTCGTGTGCTACGTCCTTTGCTCCATGCGAGGGATGAGCACGACCGAGGTAGGGCGGATGATACACAGGACGCACGCCACGGTGATCTACTACAACCGCAAGGCCGACGACTGGTTGCGTATGCCAAAGCTCAACCGTCGCGGAGCGTGTGCCATTCGAGAATTAGAGAACAGATACAAAGACCAAAAACTATGAACGTAAAAGAACTATTAAGCAAGATATTTCGGCGCAAGAACTATGCGTCACCGTACTACGGGAAAGGCAATAAGGCATTGTTCACGATGCCGATGAGTCCAATCCCCATGCAACAACCCGAGCCAAAGCAGGAAAAGAACGTCATAGATCCTGTGGCCCTGCCACCACCGCCAAAGAAATACGAAGATCCGGACTGGGAGCAGCGTCGTTACGAGTTATTTTCGCGGATCTTGTGTCAGGAACGCCGCAGCGTCATCCTCGGCAAGCTGGAGGCGACCCCCAAGCAGCTTGCCCACAACGCCAGAGTGTTGACTGATGCAGCCATCAAGGAGTTAGTTAACAACCCAATTAAGAGAGACGATGACAAAGGAAGACATAATTCAGATGAGTAGCGGTGTGAGCGAACCTGACCAGGCGACCGAGGCTAAAGCTGCGTTCGTTTGCCTGGTGCTGTTTGTCGCTGCCGTTATCGGCATCGCGGTACTCGCGGCCGTATTCCATGGCATTTCCTCAATACTGTTGAGATGAAACGGAAGGGAAAGCCAAAGCCAGACTATACGATAAGGGGCTGCAATGTTGTGGATCCCACACTATCGGAGAGAGAAAAACAACTCATTCAAGAGCGGCTTGACTGGCAGAAAGAACATCCCAAGCCGTGGTATTGCAATTCAAAACCAATCTATAACAAAGACAAGCAATGAAGAAGAAAAAACCATTCAAACCCGATACGCTCGCCAGACTGCAGGGCGCACTCAAGGGTGTCAACGGCTACGATGAGACTGCCGTCGTCATCTATGCCAACCACACCACTTACAGGTTTCAGAACGGAGTTGTCGGTAGTCCCAATGTACTCCACACGATATGGGATTACATGTTGTCGAACTATGACAAGGGCATTGCCGATAATCCCACGAAGATGATTGTGCAGACGATGTTGACCTCTATCGCCATGCACTATGAGCCCGAGCAGATCACTGAGATACTCGGCGACATCAGGAAGCAAATCCAAGACATCAACAACAAAATGAAGAATTGACATATTGACGAGTTATGAGCAATAAACCAATCCGCCACTGGAAAGTGAGCATCAAGGAAGTTAGCGGAGCCGTCCTCAACACTGAGATGCACGGTCCCTACGAAATTGAGGATGTGA
>JAZQJW010000049.1:0-30548 GCA_045541835.1 Sodaliphilus sp.
GGCTGCTTCGCCTGCGGCGACGTCGTCGGCCTGCCGTACCAGTACATCAAGGCGGCAGGAGAGGGGAATGTCGCGGCGCTGAGCGCGGCGGCGTATCTCGATACCAAGAAGAGAGAGCAGCAGTAAAAAAAGGAGGAATGAGGAATTAGGAATTAGGAATTGATAGAACGGTCACTCCTAATTCCTCATTCCTAATTCCTAATTCATATGATTGAAGGAAGAAAGATATGGACGCTACACTGGATCCCCTGCGGCTGGAAAACCAGCTTTGTTTTCCGCTCTATGCCGCCTCGCGGAAGATTGTCAATCTCTATACCCCGTATTTTAAGCCCCTCGGCATCACCTACACGCAGTACATCGTCCTCATGGTCCTCTGGGCGCAGGACGGCGTCAGCGTGCGCGAGCTTGGCGAGCGGCTGTATCTCGACAGTGGCACGCTCACGCCGCTGCTGAAAAAGATGGAATCGTCCGGTCTCGTGCGCCGCGAGCGCGCGAAGGAGGACGAGCGCGTCACGCGCATTTATCTCACCGAGGCCGGGCGCGAGCTGCACGAAAAATGTCTCGAGATCCCCGTGCACCTCAGCCGCAGTCTCAACGCGTTCTCCCCGGAGGACGCCAAAACGCTGTATGATCTGCTCTACCGTCTTTTGGACGCGGAGCCGCAGTGTATTATGGAGGAGAAGAAGAAATGAATCGCGATCGGATCATCATCAGAACCAGCATCATCGGCATTCTGGCCAATGCCTTTCTCGCCGCCTTCAAGGCGTTCGTCGGCGTCGTGACCGGCTCCATCGCCGTCACGCTCGACGCGGTCAACAATTTGAGCGACGCGCTCTCGAGCGTCATCACCATTGTGGGCACCAAACTCTCGCAGCGTCCAGCCGACAGGAAACACCCCTTCGGGTTCGGGCGCATCGAGTACTTCAGCGCCATCATCATTGCGGTGATTGTGCTCTCGGCAGGTATCACCTCGCTCATCGAGTCGGTAAAAAAGATTATCAATCCCACCACGCCCTCTTACACCACCGTCACACTCATCGTCATCATCGTGGCGATTGTGGTGAAACTCGTGCTGGGCCGGTATGTCAAGGGCCAAGGTGAGAAACTCAAGAGCGACGCCTTGATCGCTTCGGGCTCCGATGCCCTTTTCGATGCCATCATCACGCTGGCCACGCTCGTTTCGGCTGGTATCATGCTGTTGTGGGGCGTGTCGCTCGACGGCATCCTGGGCGCACTCATCTCACTCGTCATCATCAAAGCCGGTATCGAGATGCTGGCCTCGCCAGTCAACGAACTGCTCGGTGCCAAGATTTCGCCCGAACTGCTTTCACAAATCAAACGTGAGATCGGCGAACACGAAGAGGTGCATGGCGTGTTTGACATCATCCTGCACAACTACGGCCCCGACGTGCAGATCGGTTCGCTCCACATCAATGTCCTTGATACGATGGATGCCCACGAGATTCACGGCCTCACACGCCGCATCACCGAGGAAATGTTTGACCGTCACGGCATCATCATGACCGTGGGTGTGTATGCTGTCGCCACAGGCGAGAACAAGCGCGCCCAGTTGCAGCACACCCTCATGCAGGCCGCAGCCGCCCATGAGCATGTCGAGCAGGTCCACGGTTTCTACTACTTCGAGGACGAGCGCCGCGTGTCCATCGATGTGGTGCCCGACATCACCATCCACGACGATGCCGCTTTCATCCAGGAATTAGTCAACGAGTTGCAGCCCCTTGTCCCCGACGACAAGGTTTCCATCGTCATCGACCACAACTACAGCGAGTAGTAATAATGCTCGCTGCGCTCGCAGTTTAGAGTTTAGTGGTTAGAGTTTAGAGAAGCATCCCCATTCTGATTCTCCATTCAGAATGCGGATGCCAACTATTAACTGTTAACTATTCAATCGGTGTGATGGTGAAGGAGCAGGTGCGGTCAAGAGCCTGTATACGGTATTGCTCCAGCGGACGGGCACCCCAACTGTCGATGCCGCCCACGCCACAGTGCTCGCTGTCAAGGGTCAACACGGTAAATGCTGACTTGGGCAATTGGGAGGGATGACGCTGGTGCTTCTCGTCGCCCTCATCGAGTATGTCAATGTCATAATGCAGTGCGCTGGCATAAAACGGCTTGTCGGCGGTAATCATCAATCCGGTGGTCCCGTCATTGGTTTGGCGCCACCAGCGGATGTCGCCCTTGGTGCCCGTTTCCTGCGGGCGGATGTAGGGATAGAACTGCTCGTCGGCGGTCTGGCGGTAGATGCCCAGGCGCTGGCTGTAGCGTCGGTCGGCGTAGTTCTCGATGGGACCACGGCCATAAAACTCGCTGTGCTCTATCTCATAGGGCATCTCCATCACCATACCGAAGCGGAGCATCTCGGGGAGTTCAATGTAACTGTCATCAAATGAGATACCTTGTGTCACGCACATCACACCGCCCTTGTGTATCTCGTAGGTCAGCGTGAGCCTTGCGTGAACCTCGGGCATATCGTAGTGGGCCACGATGGTCACCTGCGACTCGCTGGACGCTTTCTTGTCTACGCCAAGCGAGGTCAGGTTCATCACGGGATTGCGCCACACTTTTAGTTTCTGTTGCAGCCAAGCGCCCATATCGTTGTCGGTCACCGCACGCCAGAAGTTAGGCCGCAGTGTACCGCCCACGCCTAACATATCCACACCGTTGACCACATATTGCGTCATCAGTCCTGATTTTCCGTCAAAATTGATGCTGAAGTCATTTCCCGTGACAGTAATGGCTCCGCCGGCAGCCTTCTTTGTTGCGAATTTTGCCTTCTCATTGGGCAGATGGGCCGCTTGGGGTGACACCTCACGGACAGGCAACTGGGCATAGGCGATGCGTTGACCGGCCTCCATCAATGGTTCTTTCTCCTTGAGCAGGAAATCGACATTGAGCATCACCTCGTGTCCAGGCTCAAGGGCGGCAAGGGTGTTCACGATGGGCAGATGCAGCATCTGGCGGCCTTGGGGAACGACGTTGAGGTTGTTCTCCTCGCCGTTGAGCACCGACACGCCGTCGACGAGCAGTTGCCACCGCATCTTCACGTTACTCAAGTCGCGGAAGAAGTATTCGTTCCTCACAGCGATGTCGCCCTGTTGCGCATTTACGTCCTCGGCCCAGACATTCTGGTAGTAATAGGCTGTTTCATAGGCGTGCGGGTTCCATACGCGATCGGGACTTACAAGGCCGTTGCAGTTGAAGTTGTTGTCGCTGGGGTCGTGGGTGTTATAGTCACCGCCATAGGAGAAATAGGTCTTGCCGTCCTCGTTGGTAACGCGCAGGCCTTGGTCCACGAAGTCCCACACGAAGCCGCCCTGGAATTTGGGCAAGCGGCGCACGGCATCCCAGTATTCCATCAAACCGCCACCCGAGTTGCCCATCGTGTGATTGTACTCGCACAGGATGAGCGGCTTGGTGCTCTCGGGCTTACTGGCATAGCGTTCGCACCATTCGGGCGAGGCATACATCGGGCACATCAAGTCGGTGTTATCGCCGCCCTGGGCACGCTCCCAGTGGATGGGTCGCGAGGGGTCAACCGAGCGTATCCAGTCGCGCGCAGCCGTGAAATTGGGGCCGTCGCAGGTCTCGTTGCCCAGCGACCACACGATGACGCTGGGATGGTTGAACTGCACGCTCACGTTGTGCTGATTGCGCTCCAGGATGGGCTTGGCAAACATCGGCTTATAGGATGCGGCGGTGCTGGGGTCGTAGTGGAAACCATGACCCTCTTGATTGGCCTCGGCGATGACATACAGGCCGTATTCGTCACACAGGTCATACCACATCGGGTCATCGGGATAGTGGCAAGTGCGCACGGCGTTGATGTTCATGCGCTTCATCTCCTTGATGTCGGCAATCATGCGCTCACGTGAGACGACGTAACCGCCGTCGGGGTCCATCTCGTGGCGGTTGGCACCCTTGATGTAGATAGCCTTGCCGTTGACGAGCAGTTGGCCTCCCTTAATCTCCACACGACGAAAACCGATGTTTTGGACAATGGTCTCGCGTTTGGACTTTCTGTCCGATGGGGTGAATGTGGCTACGAGACTGTAAAGATGGGGGGCCTCGGCACTCCATTGATGAACACCGGGTACCGTCCAGCGGTTTTCACCTGCGGCTACCATTGGCACCTCATTACGCTGGTCATCCAGCAGGAAGTAACTCATCGTACCCTTACCGGTGATTGACGGGGCTATCATCAACGTGCCGTCCTTCAGGTCATCGGTTAAGCCTGCGGTCACACGCAGGTCGTCGATGTGGTTGTTCTTTTCGCGGCAGTAAAGGTAACTCGACCGTGCCACACCCGACAGACGCCAGAAGTCCTGATCCTCGCTGTAGGTGCCGTCACACCAGCGCATCACCTGGAACGCCAGCAGGTTGTCCCCCTCCTTGAGATAGGGCGTGATGTCAAATTCGGCAGCCGTCTTGCTGTCCTCGGCATAGCCGGCGAACTTGCCGTTCACCCACAGGCTGATATTGCTGGTCACACTACCGAAGTGGGCAATGACCTGATAGCCTTTCCAATTCCAACCGTCGGGCAGTGTAATGTGGCGGCGGTAGGTGCCCACATGGTTGTCCTGCACGGGCACTCGAGGCGGGTCATTCTCCCAGTTGTCGCGCCACGGGAAACCGATGTTGACATAGACAGGGTCGCCATAGCCGTTCAATTCCCACATTCCCGGCACGGGCATCGTTGCCCAGCCGCTATCGTCAAGGTCGGTGCGGTAAAAGTCGGTTGGGCGCTCGTCGAGGTTGGCGACCCAGTGGAACTTCCAGTCGCCGTCAAGTGACAGATATCTACCCGAATTCCCGTACGCATGGTCCAATGCCGACACCATGTCATCATAGGCGAAGAACGACGTGTGAATTGGCAAGCGGTTGATTTCGTTCACTTGCAGGTCCATCCACGGTTCCCCGGCGGGCTGAACGCCAGCGGCCATTGCTGTTAACAAGCAAATGATAGTGAGAATTGAAGACTTCATTATAGTTAGGAGTTGGGAGTTAGAAGTTAGGAGTTAGCCAGGTATTCCTCAGCGCGTTGCAAATCCTCGGGCGTGTCGATGCCGATGGTGGCTGTCGTCGTTATGCCTGCCTTGATGGTGTAGCCGTTCTCGAGCCAGCGCAGTTGTTCCAGCGACTCGGCCAGTTCCAATGGTGACTGCGGCAGACGCGTGATTTCAGCCAAAACACTGGCACGATAGGCATACATGCCCACGTGGGTATAGTACTGCGTCGCTTTGGGCCACTCTTCCCGTTCACGGCCACGGATGTACGGGATGACCGAGCGCGAGAAGTAGCGGGCGCGCATCTGGTTGTCCAATACCACCTTGGGCGAATTGGGATTCTCCAGTTCGCTATAGGGACGGCTGACGTCAAACGGGCGCACCAGCGTCGCAATGTCGGTCCCCTCATCGTCAAAGCAGGTCATGATGGCTTGCAGTTGGTCGGGTTGGATGAACGGTTCATCGCCCTGGATGTTGATGATGACGTCCTCGTGACCACCATTTTTCAGGTAGGCCTCTTGGCAACGGTCGGTGCCGCTGCGGTGTTCGGTGCTCGTCATCACCGCTTTGCCGCCAAAGGCCTCCACCGCAGCCATGATGCGGTCGTCATCGGTAGCGACCACCACGCGGTCGAGGGCCTTGCTCACCTGGCGGTAAACCCTTTCTATCATCGTCATGCCGCCCAGCATCGCCAGTGGCTTCCCCGGGAACCTCGTCGAGGCATACCTCGCCGGTATAATCCCGATAAAACTCAAATTCTCGCTCATATATCTTAATTCTTTGTGTTGTGTTCTCTTTCGTTCAATCTGGCTTCTATCTCTTTAATTGTGGGAATTGTACCCTCAATCTTCTCTGGATAGAATTTCTCAAGTTCATATTCCGAAATCCCGATGGGCTGGCTACTTGATTCCAAAGCATACTGTGCTTGAATGCGGTCTTTTTCCTTGCAGATGAGCAATCCGATGGTTGGATTATCGCGCCCATCTTTGCGTAATGTGTGATTGCATGCAACAATATACACCCAATTGCCCCACATCGGCAAACTCAAATTTGCCGATTTTTACCTCAATGACCACATAACAAGACAGGTTGAGGTTGTAAAACAGCAAATCAATGAAGTTCTCAGTTGTGCCAATTTGTATCCTGTATTCTTTGCCCACATAGGCAAAGCCTGTGCCAAGCTCCACGAGGAACTGCGTGATGTTATTCAGCAGGCTGTCTTTGAGCAGTCGCTCGTTATACCTTCCGGTTATTTCTGTAAAAGCAAAATCATAAGGATCTTTGGTCAGTTCTTGAGCCAAGTCGCTCGTTTCTTCGGGTAGGGTTCTTGTGAAATTGGTCAGAGCCTTGCCATGCCGCTCATAGAGATCAGTATCCAGATAATTTAGTAGCATGTTGCGGCTCCAGCCGTTATCTACCGACTCACAAACATAAAACCATAACTTTTCAGGATAATTTGGAAATTTGTCTATTAGTAGCAAATGATGTCCCCAAGGTAGAGTAAATAATTTTGCAGCAACTTGCTGCAAAAACTGTTCGTCAGAATCTGCAGCAGCTTGCTGTAAAATTCTAATCACCTGGTTATAAGCTAAATAGAACTTCTTGGTGTATCTCAAATTACGTTCTGACAATCCACCTGTATTCTGAACTTCGGCTTTTAGATCACGGCTTAATGTCGCATAAAACTTACTGCCATACTTATTGTCAGCGTCGCGCTCAACGATATCCTTGCCCAATTCCCAGTAGAATCGAATCACTTCCTCGTTCACCTTCACAGCAGCCTTGATCTGGCTTCTGCGATAACGGCTACTCAGGTTTTTTATCCACTGGATGTAGTCTTGATCTAATATGGTAATTTCTTTGCTCATGATGAAAATAATTACTTCGTTGATTGTTAAGGCCAGGCATTCAATTGGCCGATGTTGCCCGACAAAACCACGCCGCCGTTGAAATAGTTGTCAAATCCTTTGTTTTCTCTTGTCAGCAGGTCTGTCCCTTTTAGGAAGATATTGTTTTCTACGGTCAAGCGCTCCTCAAAATGGCAATCAAAGAAATCGAAAAAGCCATGAAAGATGTTATCCGATATGATCATCACTTCATTATTGTGACCACCCATCTGGTAATCAATATCAGAGATGACAACATTTCCCGTGAACTCCAGTCCTGCCGCGAACCATGTGCAATGGAGATTTAGTTTGTCAATAATACAATTACGTATCGTTACCTTGCCATGAAATTCAATTGCAATCAAATCAAGCGTATGGATAACGCAGTGTTCAAGCAACATTCCCTCGTTACCCAGTCTAGCAAAAGAAACTTCGTCGATCCGCTCAACAACCTTATTCTTTATTTCTATCATATTGAGATAATCAGTAGCCCCAGTTCTCGCCGACGAGGATGATGGTGTGGCGGTGGGCCGGGAAACTGTTGCGCGTGAAGTGGACGTAGTTGCAGATGCACTGTGGGCTGTTGCAGTTGTGGCACACGCCGTCCAGGCGGCAGGGGGTGTCGCAGCCCAGGCGCGCCGTGTTGATGGGAGCGGCGACGTTGCGGGCACGGGCGAGTGCAGCCTCAATGGTCGGGGCCACCTTGTTCATCCCGATGACGTGGATCACATTGTGCGGACCCCAGGTGATGGCGGCTACACGGTTGCCGCGGCCGTCGATGTTGACGATGACGCCGTCCTGGGTGATGGCGTTGGCGCTGGTCAGGAAGTAGTCCACATCCATCGCGTCGAGGTAGCACTGGCGCTTCTCCTCGTCGGTGACTGCCTTGTCGCGGTCGACGATTTTGTATTTGCCACTGTCGATGAGTTCAGCGGTCAGACCCATCTCGCGGATGGTCTGTGAGCCGCCCCAGGAAATGCTGCTGCCCTCAGGAATGAGCGACTTGACAAGGGCGATGGCCTCGGTGGTGGTGGCGCAGTAGTGGGCGTTGAAGTTGCGGCGCTGCAGGTGCTTGATGATGCGACCTGCCAGCAGTTCGTTATGGATTTCGATAGGTGTCATTTTTTGATGATTGATTAGAGATTAGTGAATTTATTAGAAGAGGTCGAAGATTTTGAGCGAGCCCCAGATGATGGCAGCATAGCGCAGCAGTTTGCCGATGCTCATCGTCACGAGGACAATCCAGGGATTGCAGCGCACGTAGCCCAGGGCGACACTGATGGCGGTTCCCAGTATCGGGATGAAGGCAAAGAAACCCATCCACGCGCCACGGCCATGCATGAAAGCCAAGGCGCGGTCGAGTTTCTCTTTTTTCACTCGGGCATATTTCTCAATCCATTCAATTTTTCCCAAGTGTCCGATGTAGTAGCACGTCATGCCGCCGCTCACGTTCCCCAGCAGTGCCACAAACATGCAGGTGACGGGATCCATGTGCAACGGCCCCACGCAGGCGATGACCAGGGCCTCGCTGCTGAACGGGAAGATACTGCCGGCAAGGAACGACCCCAGAAACAATCCGAGGAAGCCCCATTGGGTGAAAAACTGAATGAGCGTGTCAAACATCGTTATCGTCGGTTCCCTGTGCCGTGGCTATGCCGCGGCCAGTCGGGTCATTTGAATAACAGTTGTGTAAATATCACCAGATAGTCGCGCCAGTTGGCCCACTCATGGCCGGCACCGCTCTCGTGATAGGTGTAGCGCAGGCGGTTCTTGTCGAGCATCTTGCGGAACTCGGCATTGTCCTTATACAGGAAATCGTCCTTGCCGATGCCCATCCAGTACAAGCGCGGGCGTTGCTTGAATTGGGTGACGATTTTGGCCTCGATGTCGTCATAGATCTTGCACTTGCCCTGGTCCATGCGGTTGATGGCTGCCGAGAACAGACCCACATAGGCGAAATCCTCGGGCTGGTTGGCGCTGATGTAGAGCGAGTGGTAGCCACCCATCGACAAGCCGGCGATGGCGCGGTAACGCTTGCCGGAGCGTGTGCGGTAGTTCTTGTCCACCCAGTTCATGATGTCTTTGAAACTCTGTTCAAACGTGCCGTCCATCCAGTTCTTGTGGGCAAATGTGGGCTGTACATTGCCCTCGGCGCTCATGTTGGAGGCTGCCAACTCGTCAACGTTGCCATTGGGCATCACGACAATCATCGGCTCTGCCTTGCCGCTGGCAATGAGGTTGTCAAGCACCTGTGCGGCGCGACCTTGCTCCAGCCACACCGTCTCGTCACCGCCCGAGCCGTGCAGCAAGTAAAACACGGGATACTTCTGGCGGCTCAGCTCATAGCCGGGCGGCAGATAAATCATCATGCGGCGCGTGGTACCCAGGGTGGGGGATTCATACCACACGGCTCTGACCTCGCCATGAGGCACCTCGTGAACGGCCATCGGGCAGTCACCTTTCGGGTCGAGCACAAAGGTGTTCATCACACTCTTGACATCGCGCAGCGTGTGGGCATTCTCGTTATCAAGCACTTTCATGCCATCCACCAGATAGTAGTACATGTACAGGTCAGGCTCCAGGTCGCGCAGGGTGATGCTCCATGTGTCGTTGCCTGTGTGCTTCATCAGCGTGTCCAGGCGCGTGTCGATAATCAGGCGCACCGTGTCGGCATTGACGGCCTTCGCCTTAAAAGTTACCGAACCATCCTTGGCAATGTCGGGACTGGGCATCGATGGGGCACGGTAACTTTGCGCGCTTACCGCCAGTGAAATCATAACAAACAAAAAGAATAAGAGATGTTTCATATCACTTGATGATTAAAGTTTGTGCAAATATACATCAATCCACCCGTTATTCAAAATGATAACGGGCAATTTAATTGATTATCATGTTTTACAGCCTTGCCTTGATGCGTTCCCAGGCATGACTGCCGAACAGGAAGCACTCGCGCATCGTGTCCATCATCGCCGTGAATCGGCTCATCGGCACGGTGAAACTCAATTCGTCTTTGCCTACCCACGGCCTCACCGACGGGTCAAACAGCCCCAGGAAGCAGCGGTGCCCTCCACGGGCATTCTCGACGACGGCCATCGACACAACCGTGCTGCACCCCGAACCGAATCGGGCCACCACGGCATCGGGCTCATTCGTGTCATAGAAAGCCCAGCCGCACAGGCCCGAAAGCACGTCGGGTGTGGCATAGAACATCACGCCCTCATAGCCTTCCAGCGATTCAGCCTCGTCAATTCTCACGAAATTCAGGTAAGGTTTGCTGGCACGCGGCATTTCCAGACTCTTGACATAGTCGGCGACCATTTCGGGCGTGCGCTTGTACTTCTCGGTGAGCGAGACGAAGTTGGGCACCCGCTCGGGCATGTCGCTGAAGCCCGTGTACAATTTGCCGCCACCGCAGCCAATCACCTCGGCATTCAGGCTCACTGGAGTGCCCTCCCGAGCAGCCTGCAATCCCTTGAAGAAACATCCGCCGATTTTGGCTGTGTCGGCAACCGGCGTGTCGCTATAGCCGAACAACAACGGCAACTGCACCGTTTCTCCGAAGGCCTCCCTGTAACTCTCAATAAATTCTCTCAATTCCATATCACATCCTCGTTAATCCAGTAATACCTACAAAGGTAACAATTCTTTGGCAAAAAACGTTTATCTTTGCACCATCAGGTGATATAATTTAATCAAATTTAGGTAAGGAAATGAAAAGATTTGTTTGGCGAGATTCAGAAGGCTTTATTAAAGAAACCAGAATTATTGTTGACACTGTTACCGGCGTAAACTACCTTTTTGTAGCAGCGGGCTACAGCGGCGGATTGACCCCCTTGATCGACGCTGATGGCAAACCCATCGTCACCCGCGTCATCGTCGAGGACTAGACCCTGAAGCGTTAAAAAAGTGAGACGGCTCACGGGATGTTGTTCATGCATCCGGTGAACCGTCTCATGTTGTGTGTCCATATGATTACTTGTTCATGTGCTTGAGCATTTCGGCCTTATCGACGACGACCCAAACGGTATCCACCACATGGCCTTGCTTGTTGCCCATCTGCCGCAGGGGATTGGCAAAGTCCTTGTCGAGCACCTCCACGTCATCGATGAAATAGTCGGTCTCACCACGGTTTTGGAAAACGTTCTTGAAACCCCACACCTCGTGGTACTTGAGTTTAACTTTCCAGCCCTCGATCTGAGCCTGATAGAGTAGTTGCACGAGCGAGTCCTGGTCGTTGCGGTCGTTGTCGAATGAGAACTGGAAGGGATCACCACTGGTGTTCATTCCAGTCTGGGTGAGGTTCATGCGGCCCTCCCAGGAGTCCCAGATGACACCCTTCTTGGTGAACTCAATCAGGTTTCCCACTTTCTCGCCCACCGAGTAATTCTCCTTACATCCCGTGAACATCATCACCAACACCCCAACAAGGGCTAAATTCAATAATCGTTTCATCGCAAATACGTAGTTAAAAAGGGTTGTTATACTCCAAAAAAATACAGCAAGAACCATGCCAATAATTTGATGATATAGAAGATTGCACGAGTCCGTGGACCCGTGCAATCAGTTATCGAGTTAGATTAATGTTTCTAACCGTTCATCGCTAATCAGCAAAGTTTAAATCCAGCCCAAGGAGTGGTAGAGGAAAGCGATGAGGTAGCCGGCGATGCAGGCGACGACGGTGTGTACCATGCCGGGCATCATGAACGAGTGGTTCAGCAGGTACTTGCCGATGACCGTGGTGCCCGTTCGGTCGAAGTTCACCGTGGCGATATCCGAGGGATAGTTGGGGATGAAGAAGTAGCCATAGACCGAGGGCAACACACCCAACAGAATCCAGCCGTCAATGCCCAACTTGTAGGCCAGCGGCAGCATGGCAACCACCACTGCGCCCTGGGAGTTGACGAGAACCGATACCAGGAAGAAGGCAAAGGCAATCGACCACGGGTACTGTTCAACCAGGCCGGCTAGCATGTCTTGGATTTCGCCCAGGTAGTTGGCGAAGTAAGTGTCGGCAAGCCATGCAATGCCGTAGATGGCAACAACGGCTACCATACCGCTCTGCCAAACGGGACCGGCGATGGCCTTTTTGGGCTTCGCTTTGCAGAAGATGATCATCAGCGCCGCGGCGGTAATCATCACAATCTGGATGACGAGGTTCATCTTCAAGGGGGTAGGATGTATCTTGGTCAATCCGTCAACGGCGATGCCCAATTTGGCGAGTTGGTCGGCGGTGATGGTTACGCGTGAACCGATGAGTTCGACGGTAGCGTCACCGTCAATGGCCTTGATGGTGTCATAGGAGGGCAGCAGATTCTGGAAGATGGCGAAGAACACGATGACAAGCAGAGCACCAAAGAAGATGTAGACAGCACGCTTGCTTTCGGGAGCAATCTTCTTGTCGAGGGTGGTGGCGGTGCTACCGTAGATATACTCGCGCTGGGCGGGATCGGCAAGTTTCTTCTGGAACTCGGGATCCTTGTCCAGGTCCTTACCGCGCTTGTAGGAAGCAATCGAGGCCATCAAGATACCCAGCAAACAGGCGGGAATGGTCACCATGAGCACCTTGGGGATGGTGATATCGTAGCCGTTAGCGCCGCTGATGGTGATGAATGCCACAACCGCAGCAGCGATGGGCGAGCAGGTGATACCGATCTGTGACGCGATGCTGGCGATACCGCAGGGGCGCTCAGGACGGATGCCCTTCTTGATGGCGATGTCGCAGATGATGGGCATCAAGGTGTAGACCACGTGGCCCGTGCCGACGAGCACCGTCAGGAAGAAGGTGCACAGCGGGGCCAGGAAAGTGATGCGGTCGGGATGCTTGCGCAGCATCTTCTCGGCCAACTGGATGAGCCAGTCCATACCGCCCGAGGCCTGCATGATGCCGGCGCAGGTGACGGCGGCAATGATGATGTAAATCACATCGGTGGGCGGGGTTCCGGGTTTCATGCCGAAGCCGAACACCAGGATGGCCAAGCCGATGCCTGAAATGGCTCCCAAAGCCAGGCTACCGTATCTTGAGCCCAGCCACAACGCTCCAAGCACAATGCAGAGCTGTAAAATCATGAGTAGTGTCATATCGTTTTAATTAATTGTGAACAGTCAATAGTAAAGGTGAACAGAGAACAGTTAATAGTGAACAGTGAACAATTGTGTCCCCCATCAGGTGACTCATTCCTCATTCCTCATTCCTCATTCCTCATTTCTCATTTCTCATTTCTCATTTCTCATTTCTCATTCCTCATTCCTCATTCCTCATTCCTCATTCCTCATTTCTCATTTCTCATTCCTAATTCCTAATTCCTAATTTCTAATTTCTCATTAGTACCTGATGCTCACTTGCACAAACACGGTGCTGTAGTCAGGATCGGCAAGAGCGCGGTCATGGGTGAAACAGTATTCGGTCTGCACCTCGAGGTACTTGCAGAAGCGGTAGTTCAGACCCACCTCATAGTTGGTCTTGGCGGCCACACTCGAGCCGGTGGGGCGGTAGAGGTCATAGCGCACCTTGGCCATCAGTTTGTCCTTGACAACGGGGACAATGGCGAGGGCGTAGATACCGTCGCTCTTGTCGTTGGCAACCTCGTTGCCCTCCTTGTCGGTATAGGTCTTGATGGTGAGGTCGTTGGCGTCGCCGGGCTTCTGGTAGGTCGTGGCGAAGCCGCGGCCCGTCGAGTGGATGTACTCGGTGCGCAGTTGCAGGTCACCCTTCTTGTACTCGGCACTGAAGGCGTAGCGGTGCTGGCGCAGACTCACCGTCTGGCCACCGCTCTTGCGAGCGAAGGAGCCCTCCCAACCGAAGGCGCCAAGGCGCATACCCGCGATGGGCATGACCCATACGCCGCCGATGATGTCCTTCCTTTCATCCACGTCCTTGACGTTGATACCCTGGCCGTTGAACACGCCCACCTGGTAGTGCAACAGGTTACGTCCGTTGCTGTTCTTCAGGAAATCGCCTTGGAACTGCAGACCGATGTCGCGACCATTGCTGGCATGCATGCCGGTGCGGTCACTGAAGCCTGCCAGTTTGCTCACGGGCTGCGAATAACTCATGAAGCCCTGGTCAATCGGGTTCATCGGGTTCTCGTAGGTGAACGGGCGCTTGAACTGGCCCAACTTCACGCGGAAGAAATCAAACTTCTGCCATTCCATGAAGTAGTCCACCAGCCTGGGACTGCTGCCCAGCGTCGTGGTGTTGCCGTTGATCTGACCTTGAATCTTATAGTAGAAATCGTTGAGGATGCGGCCCTCGATCGAGGCCCTGACGAGCCTCAGGTCAAACGAATTGCTGTTGCCGGCATCCTGGAAGGTCGCCTGATAGGACGCCATGGCGAAGCCGCTGAATTTGGGCTTGGTGAAAATCGCATTATTGCCGTCACCCTGGGCAAACATAGGTAACAGCAACATCGATGCCAGTAGCATCAAGAGTAGTCGTTTAGTCATAATGTTTTAATCGTTTTGGAGGTTAATATTTTTCTTTCGGCAACAAATTTAGCATTTTTCTCTCATTAAAGCGCCAAAAAATCTTTTTTTATAAGAACTTCGGCGTCTTTTCTTTTAAATTGGGCATTATACGCCCCCATTTAGGCGAAATTCTTGCTAAAATTTCATGTTTTTAAAATTAATGATTAAATTTGCCATGAAAAACTAAGTCTAACTATAGGATTATATATTAAAGATATGGAAAAATCAATGAAACATTTCATCAAGGGTGTCGTGGCGCTGATGATTTTCATGGCGGTGAGTGTGGCTCAGGTGAGTCATGCACAGACGATACGCAACAGCAATAATTCGTCGGTTGCCAAGATTGAGAGTGACGGCACAGTGAGAAACAGTAGCAACTCGATGATTGCGCGCATCAACAGCAACGGTGAAATCCGTGACAGTAGCAATCGCTTGCTGGGAAAGATCAGCAGCAATGGTGAAGTGCGTGACAGCAACAACTCCTACGTTGGCAAGATTGAGAGCGACGGCACCGTGCGCAATCGCAGCAATTCCTGCATTGGCAGGGTTGATAAGGACGGTACCGTCAGGAACAGCAGCAACAGTTCCATCGGCAACGCGAGGGGTGTTCCCATGCAATATGCCGCACTGTATTTCTTCTTCTTCGACCTCTATTGATTGCCGAAACAGCCGTTTTTTGTCGAAGAGAAGTGCCAGCACAACTCGCTGACCCCTGTAACAACATCCTGCAGCTCACCAGTTGCAGGATGTCTGTTGTTTGAGACTTGCGCGCCCACCCACATGATGAGCATGTGAATGACACTTTCGATACATCTCTAATGCTTGAAAGTCTTAGTTCGACTTTTTCAGGATAAATGTGTTTTTTTGTTTTTCCGTGATATTTTTGGGGAACTTTCTTTGTTGGTTGATAGGTTTTTGCGTAACTTTGCCAAAAATCGATTTCAGTTTTTTACATTAACTCAAAAACCTGCATGTTTATGAAGAAAATCTTACTCTTTCTTGTGGCTGCCGCCCTGTCGGTGGCTGTGAGCGCACAACCGGTGCAGAACGTTAAGTTGCCCAAGCATGACCAGGGCAAGACTCGTCATGCCATCACAACGCCCCGGGCTGAATTTGCCCCGACGTTGAAAACCGAGGCTCCCAAACTGACCGATGCGGTGGTGACTCCTCCGGCTGGTCTTGAGACCAATGGTTATCGCTTGAATGCTTACATCTTTGACGGCTCAAGTTGGCAAGTTGTGGACCGCATGTTGCATATAGGCTTTGACGGCAATGACGTCTATCTGCAGGGCTTCAGTGTTTATCTGCCAGAGGCATGGATCAAGGGCACGCTCAATGATGACCACACGCAAGTCGCTTTCCCCGTGCAGTACTATGGCGACCTCTACGGCAACGACCTCTATTTCTTCCCTGTCACACCTGTAGAGAATGATTATCAAATCATTGATGCCGTCTTCAATTATGACGAGCGCGCCGATGTCTTTTTCCTGGACCAGGAGCAGGTGTGCTACATCCTCGAGAACGCCCATCCCGACCAGGTCGGCTGGTACTACCAGTATGACAGCGAGATGTCTATCACGTCCGACGTGGGCTCCGTCACTGTGCCCGACGGCCTTGAGACTCAGCCTTATATGCTGACGGGCTCCTACATGGGCTACTATGACGATGTTGACGAGTGGTTCGAGGGTGACCCCTTGATGGGCAGCGCTCTGGTCGGCTTTGACGGTGACGACATCTATATCCAGGGCTTGTGCTCCTACCTGCCCAAGGCTTGGGTGAAGGGCCATCGCGAGGGTGACAACTACGTCATCGACAACGGTCAGTTCTTCGGCACGTTTGCCTTTGCTGGCGACGTCTATCCGCTCTACTTCATGGCTTGCGCTCCCGAGTCCACCGATGCCGAGCCGATGACCTTGACGGTGGATCCCGAGACGGGAACCCTTGTTTCCCAGCAGTGGTATGGCATCTGCGCCGACGAGGTGGAAGTGAACTGGTATGATATGTTAGGCAACGTTGTGCTCACGCCCGTGCTTGACGAGGCTGCTGTTCCCGCCGAACCCTCTGTGCTCTATTTTGAGTACTATGACGATGAGGATTTGGGCTTCCTGGTGCTGGACATCCCCGTGGTAGATGTTGATGGCAAGCCGATGCTGACAGAGTTGCTGGGCTATCGACTCTTCTGTGACTACGGCAACGGCCCCGAGCCCTACATCTTCTGGAACGACATCTATGGCTTCGGTGACGATGAGACAATCATTCCTTATGATTTCAATGACGACATGAACATCCTGATGGGTGGCCAGTTGGTAGTGGTTTACTTCATTGGTGCTGACATCCAGCGCATCGGCGTGCAGAGTGTTTACTTTGGCGGTGACGAGATGAACCTCTCGGAGATTGGCTGGTATGACCTCCAGATGACGGACATCAAGACCATCACGACCGACACCAAGCAGGCCGTCGAATACTATGACCTGATGGGTCGTCGTGTGGATGCCGCCAAGTTGACTCCCGGTATCTATGTGACGAGTGACGGTCGCAAGATTCTTGTCAAGTAACGCTTGTTGTCACTATCCACCACAACTGCCCCCGTCGATTCATGCTCGACGGGGGCAGTCTTTGATAGAAAACTGGAGGAAAAGTTGTAACCCTCATCAAGAATCTATAATTTTGCGGTTATAAACCCAAGAACATGAATGCAATGAACAATCGACATTTATTAAGAGTGATGGCTGCCATGCTGCTTGTGCTGGTCTGTGCCAGCAGCGCCAATGCCCAATACGGCAATCGTGGCAACAAGCGTTACAACAACCGTTACAGCCGTGCCAATACCTATGGCGACATTGTCGAAGTGCGCCTCAGCAACCCCGGCACGCTGGAGGAGAAGGTGCCCTTGAACATGGTGGATCGCGTGCGATTGCTGCACATCGAGGGTCCCATGGACTCCAAGGACTTTAACTTCATCAAGAAGATTTGCAAGCGCTCGCGTTGCGTCGACAGCCATGACCGCAAGATTGACAATTACCTTGACCTGGAGTTGGAGCGAGCGCGCATCATGAGCGCCGGCACCAAGGGACTGTTTGGCGACAGTGGCGAGCGTGATGTGCTGGGCGACGCCTTGGCCAATTGTAACAACCTGCGTTCCATCGTGCTGCCCGAGCGCACCAAGCGCATCGCCTATGGAGCCCTGCGTGGCTGCAGCGACCTGGAAGAGGTGATCATGCCGTCGGGCGTGAGGTCGCTGGGAGATAACGCCTTCAGCGGTTGCTACAGTCTGGAATACATCACCCTTAACGATGGTTTGGAGAGCATCGGCGAGGAGTGCTTCAGTTCATGCTCCAGGCTGGACGACATCAATCTGCCATATTCGCTTGTCGAGATCGGGAAAAGGGCGTTCAAGGGCACTGGATTGAAGCGCGTGTCACTGCCCGCAAGACTGCGGACACTGGGCGCAGCCGCTTTTGAAGACACGCCTATTACCGAACTTGACATCCCGGTCGATACCCAGATTGAGAACAATGACCTGGGTAAGATGAAAAAACTCGAGGTAATCACCGTGGCCAACGGCAGCAAGTATTATACCTTTGAGGATGGTGTGCTGTATGACAACACCGGAGCCGTGCTCTTGTGCTGCCCCGCTGCACGCACGGGCTCTTTCATGGTGCCCGACGGAGTGGAGGAAATCGGCAGGAGCGCCTTTGCCTATTCCCAATTGTCCAGTGTTAATCTCCCCGACGGCATGACCTTGATTGATGCTGGCGCATTCTATGAGTGTCCGCAACTCAAGACGGTCATCATCCCTGCTAGTGTCAAGGAGATTGGCGAGTTGGCATTCTATGGTTGCAACCGTCTGCAGCAGGTGGATTTGTCCAATGTGCGAAGGATTGGCAAGAAAACTTTTCAGGACTGCAAGGCTTTGCAGTCGGTACTCGCTGGTCATTTGACCAGTGTGCCACAATCGGCTTTTGAGAGTTGCTCGGCTCTGACGTCGGTCAAACTCTCGTCCGAAGTCAATACCATCGGCGAACATGCTTTCAAGAATTGCAAAGCGTTGACCCACATCGCGTTGCCTGACCAACTGACAACCATCTGCAAGGAGGCTTTCGAGAACTGCGCCTTGACTTCGCTGGAATTGCCTGAAGGGCTGGTCACCATCGGTGAACGTGCGTTTAAGAATTGCAAGGGCCTGACGAGCGTCACTGTGCCCGACAACTGCGCGACGGTCGAGAAAGACGCCTTCCGCGAGTGCACGTCGCTTGTCGAGATCGACTTGGGCAAGGGCTTGCGCTTCCTGGGTGACAATGCCTTGCGTGAGACGGCCATCACCACCCTGATTCTCCCTGAGACCATCTCCGACGTGGGCAAGAAGGTCACTGAGAAGTGCAAGAACCTGACGCGCATCGAGTGCCATGCCATCAGGCCTCCCCAGTTGGGTGGCGTGAGCAACAACAAGGTGAGTCTCTTTGTCCCCGCTTCTTCGCTCGCTGACTACAGTAAGGCCAAGAACTGGAAGAATTTCAAGAACATTGAGGCCTTGTAACGACTTGGTGGGTTGAGATAACTCAAAGCATGGGACAATCATCGTTCACTGTAGCGTTGTTGAGGTGGTTTGCGCGGTACGGGCGCGAACTGCCTTGGCGAGGCATCGGTGACCCTTACGGCATCTGGGTGAGCGAAATCATCCTGCAGCAGACGCGCATCGACCAGGGCACCGCCTACTGGCACCGCTTCATGGAACGTTTCCCCACGGTCGAAGCCTTGGCGGCTGCCAGCGAGGACGAGGTGTTGCGTCTCTGGCAGGGATTGGGCTACTACAGCCGCGCCCGCAACATGCATACCGCGGCCCGTCAAATCGTTGAACAGGGCGGCTTCCCGAACACCATCGAGGGGCTCCGTGCCTTGAAAGGGGTGGGGGACTACACCGCTGCTGCTGTAGGGTCGATGGCCTTCGGGCTTCCGGCTGCCGCTGTCGATGGTAACGTCTATCGCGTACTTGCCCGCCACTATGGCATCGATGTGCCTATCAACACCACCCGTGGCAAGCACATGTTCGAGGCACTGGCCCGGGAATTGTTACCCGAGGGCGAAGCCGGAACCTTCAATCAGGCCATGATGGACTTTGGCGCCACCTGGTGCACACCACACTCGCCGCATTGCAACGATTGTCCCGTGGCCGAGACCTGTGAGGCCCTGCGCACCGGCCGCATCGACCGACTGCCTGTCAAGGAAAAGAAACTCAAGGTGCGTGAGCGACGGTTTTCCTATATCTATATCCGTCATGAGGGGATGACCGCCCTGCGGCGGCGTCCTGCCGGCGATATCTGGCAAGGCCTGTGGGAGCCGCTCTTCATCGAGGACGCTCCCTTGCCCGAGTTGGGTTGTCCGCTCACGCTGCTGGCCAGCAGCGTCAAGCACGTGCTCACCCACCGCATCCTGCTCGCCGACTTCTACCTTGCTGAACCGAAGGCACGCCCCGCACTGCCCGATGGCTATGTGTGGATAAAAGAGCGGGAGATAAGCAATTACGCCCTCCCCCGCTTAGTCGAGAAACTCTTGAAAACCTTATCTCCCTCCAAATAAAAGAAGGTAACGATATAGCAGTTCACCCTGTGGCAATTTGTTGCACACTGAACCGTGCTAACGGACGGGAAACTTTAACTCGGCGAAGCCAATTTCGCTAATGAAACTTATTTCACGAAAAAAAATCTATTCGCAAAAATTTGATGAATTTGTGTAATTCGCATTAGCCCCGCAGGGTTTGGGCCAACTTCTATATCATTGCCTAAAAGAAAGGCACTGAATCCAGTGCCTTTTCTAATCTCTTATTTCTTATCTCACAAATGAGTAACTGATCACTCAGCCTCAGGTTCCGGTGGATTGATGTCAAAGAGGTAGGTCTTGAGGCGCTCGCTCTGCTTGACGATGGCACCGTCCATGGTGGCTTTGATGAGATGCACCAGGCACGTCAGGTGCTCGGCTTTGTTGTTATACATGCCGTTGTAACGCTGGTGCAGTTCGTCGCAGGCCATGATGACGGCCGTGTCATCGCCCGTGGCGTTTGGCTCGGGATAGGCCGTGTTGATAGCCTCCTTGAGCATCGTGATGGGATTGTAGTACCTGGAGGTGTGGTCAACTGCACCGTCTACCAGGAATTCCTCCTCGACCTCGATGTAGTATTTGATACACATTCCCTTGGGCTCGTCATCGTTGCCGCAGGACGAGAGCGTCGTCATCGTGCCGATAAATACCAGTGACAGCAGTAACACGCGACACAGTGATAAATATTGTTTGATGTCTTTCATTTGAAATGGATAAATAATTTATCTTTTTAACGGGAAACAAAACACTTTATTGCACACAAGCAACCTCGCCCGATGATGCATCAGGCCGTCGGTTGCTCGTGTACCGGTTGTTTACCAGTTGATGACGGAATGCGAGTGTTTTACTCCTATTCCTCGTCGACAGTGTTGGTTTTCGATACCTTCGGCGTGTCTTGATTCGGCGCTTTATCAATGAGCACTTGAGGCTTAAGGATCCTCTTCTGCCTGGGCGACTTCTGGATGTTCTCCTCCTGGAGCTTCATGTTGATGAGCGTGGTGACATCGGTGATGTTGATCTCGCCATCGTGGTTCGCATCCAGATTCTGTGCCTGAATCATGGTCGTGTTGGTCTCATTACCGAGCACATAGTTGATGCAGTGGTCAATGAGCGCATCATTGTTGGCGCTGGCAACAAATGCGGTTGCGGCAACACAAAACAGCAAAGTAAAGACTTTCTTCATATCGTTTTATATTTTTTAGATTGTTTGTTGTTATTCTCTTGAGGCAAAGCCTGTTTTTTCTGCTGACAAAGGTAGTAAGATGAATTGGATTATGCAAGCGCAAAGTGTGAAATAATTTCAGTCAATGAGATGGAATTTTGCCCATCTGCAATTTTATCCGCTTAGCGGGTGGAAAATTATACGTAATATAATTTTTAATTAATTTGATGAATTTCCCGTGCGCCAGCATGGTTATATGTGCACAACATATAACAGGGCCACCTGTCATATGGTCCTCAAATGATATCCGTCAGTGCTCGCTGCTCATTCGTCCATGTTGGCGGGACGGGCGCCGAAGTGGTAGGTCTTCAACGGGGTGCTCCTCATGACAATCTCGCCGTCCATGGCTGCGCGGTAGAGCTTGACTAAACACACGGTGTTCCGCTCATCGCCGCCGTACATGAGTTTGTATTGCCTGTAGATGTCGTCAAGCGCCGAGATGACGGCGGCATCGTTGCCGGTCCTGCCGTTTACGGGATAGGCCTCGTGGAGCGCGTTCCTCATCTTCACGATTGTGTTGGACAACACATCGGCAATCGGTTGTGACGAGGTGCCTTGGCTCTCGTCTTCCTCCGACAGGCTGATTCTGACTTGCGAATTGATGGTCATGTAGTAACCCACGAGCCAGTCAGGCTCGTCACTGCCACATGAAGTGGAGGCTGCCAGTGTGAACATCAGCAGTATTGATATCAATAGGCGACGGGACAATTTTGAGATATGCTGTTCCATAATCTTACTCTGATTGATGTTGTCAATAGGCAAAGGTAGTAAAATGAATTGATTGACGCAAATTGTTGAATGGTAAAAAAGATGAATCAGGCCAAGAAATCACGAAAAAAAGTGTGTTTTTCACTAATTATTCCTAATTTTGCAGGTTAAACCGATTAAGACGATAGCAAGGTAAAGGCATCGGCAGTTCCTGGATGTTGAAATGCGCGTGATGGCATTGTATTTGCAGGACTGAATTCCGATTGAAGAAAATGAATCTGACGAGAGGGACATATAACGTGTTGCGCAGCGTGGTGGTGACCGCGCTGGTGGCGGTTGTTGCTATTGTGGCCCTCGCTTACCTGCTGTTGCTCCTGCCGCCTGTGCAGCAACGCTTGTGTGACGAGGGCGAGAAAGCGCTGGGCGAGTTCCTCAATACCGAGGTACGCATCGGCTCAGTGTCAATCTCTCCTTTCAATCAGTTGGAACTCAAGGATGTCTTGATCAACGACCAGCAGGGGGACTCCCTGCTCACTGTCGACAAATTGGGTGCCGGCATCAGCCTCAAGGACCTGGTTGCCGACCGCCGCATCGTGATTACCTATGGCGAAATCATCGGTCTGAACGGTCATGTGACGAAACCCGATAAGGACAGCCCGACCAACGTTCAGTTCATCATCGACGCTTTCAAGCCCAAGGATGACAAGCCGCCCAAGCCGTTTGACGTGCAGGTCCAGACGGTGGTGGTGCGCAAGTCCGCCCTTACTTATGATCTCCTTGACCAGCCTCGACGCCCCGGCAGGTTTGACCCGAATCATCTGGCGGTCAACAACCTTTGTGCCGACCTCACCTTGCCTCGGTTGAAGAACAATGATTTTGACATCAGGGTGAAGCGCTTGTCATTTGATGAGGGGGGCGGTTTCTCACTCAAGCGGCTCTCGACCGATGTGCATATCACCGATAATGCCCTGGATGTCAAGGATATCAAGGTGCAGTTGCCGAACAGCGACATTCGCTTGGACGACGTGCACTTGACTTACTCATCCCTCAAGAACTTGGGCCATGAACTGAAGGATATGCCATTGAGGCTGAGCACCCCGGGCAGCACTGTCACCCCTTCGGACATGGCCGCCTTTGTGCCGCAACTGGCACAGTACAAGACGCCCATGACGATTGCCACGACCGTGGTGCGTGACGGTAACCGCATCGAGGTGCCTGATTTGAACCTGCAGACCACCGATGGCGCTTTGGCTGTCAATGCGCGTGGTGGTGTCACACTGCCCACTGGCGGCGGTTTCCATGCTTTGGATTTGGATAAGATTGACTTGAAGGCTTCCTCGGGCATGTTGACGCAACTCACTGGTGCCATTCCCGGGTTGACCCCTCAAGCGCGCTATATCATCTCGCATTGCGGCAATGTGAATGTCAATGGTGAATTGCACAGCACACCCGGCGACTTGAGTTTTAACGGACATGTTGGCTCTTCGCTGGGCAATGCCGATCTCAATGCCAAGATGAAACGACAGGGTTCCACAAGCCACATTGCGGGACACGTCAAGACCGACGGCCTGCAGTTAGGGACATTGCTGGACAAGAGCGACCTGGTGGGCCAGGTTGCCATGGATGCCCAAATAGATGCTGTGCTCAGCGGACGGGACGTGTCGGGCAAGCTGCAGGGCCATATCCCCTTTATTGATTTCAAGGGCACGCGCTATCACGATATCACTGCCGATATTGACAAGCAGGGCAACGGCTACACCGGTGCAGTGACGATGAACGACCCCAGCGTCCGCATTCAGGTTGACGGCAAGGCGCTGATTGACGGGGCCAAGTCAAACTATGACGTGAACATCAAAACCGAAGGCTTGAGCCTGGCACGCCTGGGCATTACTGACAAGTATCCCGATCACAGGCTCTCGACGACGGCAACGGCATCGTTTTGGGGCAATTCGCTGGATAACGCGTCGGGTGTTGTCGAGTTAAACGATTTTGCATTCACCGATGCTAAGGGCGATGGACTCAAGTTCAACAACTTGAAATTGTTGGCCGACAACAATGGTGGTATGGACAAGATTATCACCATCGAGAGCGACCACTTGGACGGCTTCGTGTCGGGACAATACGACTTCCACACGATTATTCCCACAGTCAAGCACATGCTCTCGAATGCATTCCCCAAGTACTTTGGCGACTATGCTGACTATACCCACAGGGGCGAACCTAACGATGTGAGACTCAATCTGGTCATCACGCCCGACGAGTCGTTGCACGCGATGCACAATCTGCCCTTTAAACTGGCCTACAGGACTGTTATAGAGGGTGAATTGAACGAGAGCGACAGCACCTTCAACCTTGTGATGGACGCCCCCTTGATTGTGCAGGGCAACAAGGTCATTGAGCGTACGCTCCTGTCCGCTTCGCTTGACAACGAGACCGACAAGGTGGTCTTGAACGTTCAGTCCAGTTATCCGGTCAAGAAGGGAATGGTTGACCTGAACCTGGATGCCAGTGGCCAGGACAACCGCATCGGTGCCAATCTGTCATGGCGTGTGCCCCAGGAACATGACTTCCACGGCAACATCAATTTGGGCGGTCTGCTGGACCGTGGCCAGGATGGCGGCTTGAAGGCCGACATTGATATCCATCCGTCGCAACTCGTGTTCAACGACACGATATGGGGCGTGGAGAAAGGCCACATCGGCATTGAGAACGGCGTCATTGCGGTCGATAACCTTTCTGGAGGACATGGACTCCAGTTCCTGCAGGTGAATGGTAAAATCTCCAAGGACCCGGATGATGAGTTGTGCCTGGAGATGAATGATTTGAACCTGGACTATGTCTTTGAGACGTTGGCGATTGATAATGTGGACTTCGGCGGCAGGGCTACCACCAAGGTCTATGCCAGTGACTTGTTGTCGGGCTCGCCGAGGATTTACACACCGAGCTTCGCCGTCAAGGACATCTCCTATAACGGCGCCGTCATGGGCAACCTGGACTTCAGGGCCGAGTTTGATTCCAAGACGCGTGGCATCTTGGTGAATGGCAGCATTGACCAGCCCAATGGCCGTCGCAGCGACCTTGACGGCGGCATCTATGTGGCCGATGACTCGCTCTACATCGAGTTTGACACCGACCATGCCAACGTGGCTTTCCTCAAGCCCTACATGTCGGCTTTCACGAGTGATGTGCAAGGCGAGATGTCGGGCAAAGCCATCTTGTTCGGTAATTTCCACACCATCAACCTGGAGGGCGATATCGTGGCCGACTCAATCCGCTTCCTCCTCGACTATGTGAACTGCTACTACACGGCTTCGGATGTCCACATTCATGTGATTCCCGACTATATCGAGTTCAGTGACATCCCCATCCATGACCGTGAAGGGCATGAGGCCAAATTGGGTGGCTGGCTCAAGCATGATGCCTTCCACCGTCCCGAGTTCAACTTCGCCATCACCGATGCCCATGACTTCTTGAGTTACGATACCAATCCGTCCATCAATCCCGACTGGTACGGCACCATCTACGGCAATGGCGCTTGCTTTGTCGATGGCGGTCCGGGCATTGTCAACATCAGTGTGAAAATGACGTCGGCGCCGCGCAGCAAGTTCACCTTGGTGATGAACGATACCGAGCAGGTCGACAACTACAACTTTATCACCTTCCGTGACAGGGAGGCCTCGTTAAAGCCTGTTGTGGAGCAGGTGCAGGACTCGGTGGACTTGGTATTGAGCCAGTTAAAGAAACAGGTTCAGCAGGAAGTGAATTCCGAGCCCAGTGCCTATAATATCGACCTGGAGGGCGATATCACGCCCGATCTGGCGTTGACCGTGATCATGGACCCCGTCGGCGGCGACCGCATCAAGGCGACCGGCAGCGGCCACATGCGTCTGACCTATAACAACAATGGCGAACTGGAGACCTACGGCAAGTACACGCTGGACAAGGGCACCTACAACTTCACGCTGCAGGATGTCATCATCAAGGATTTCACCATCCGCGAGGGCAGCAGCATCAGTTTCCAGGGCGACCCCTATGCAGCGATTCTCGACCTCGAGGCGGCTTATGCGCTGAATGCCAACATCAGGGACTTGGATGAATCTTTCGCCGACGATGCCATCGCCCGCGCCAATGTGCCGGTGCATGCCCTCTTGCGCGCCAAGGGCATCATGAGCCAGCCCGAGATTTCATTTGACCTCGAGTTCCCCTCGCTCACCACCGAGACCTACCGCAAGGTGAAGAGTATTATCAGCACCGACGAGATGATGAACCGGCAGATTATTTATCTGCTGGCCCTCAACCGTTTCTACACTCCAGAGTACATGCTCGGCTCGACCACTGCTAACCAGAACGAGTTCATCACATCGGTTGCCTCATCGACAATCGCAGGACAATTGAGCAACATTCTGGGAAAGATGACCGACAACTTGTCGATTGCACCCAATGTCCGCACCAGGGACAACTTCAATGACGTGGAGGTGGACGTGGCTTTGTCGAGCCAGTTGTTGAACAACCGTCTGCTGCTCAACGGTAACTTCGGTTATCGTGAGAACACCTACAGCACGAGTAATACCAACTTCATCGGTGACTTTGACCTGGAATATCTGCTCAACAGCCGTGGCACGTTCCGGCTCAAGGCCTATAACCATTTCAATGACCAGAGTTACTATAGGCTCAATACGCCGTTGACCACCCAGGGTGTGGGCATCGTCTGGAAACATGATTTCGACAAGCCCAAGCGCAAAACCAACGATAAAACTGACTTGGAGCAGGGCCGTGACAGTATCCCCGTGCGTGTGCCTTCACAACCCAGCGACAGCCGTGACAGCAGCGTGCGACAGCCAGTGCCCATGGTCACGCTAAGGCCTGCCGCTCAGCATGATAAAAAGCCCTCTACTGCTCCATGAGATATCGGCTTGTGACCATATTGGCTTTCTTGTTGATGGGTTGCGCGGCACTCAGTGCTCAGCAATCTCTCGAGATGAGTGATAGCCTTGGCACGACGCTGACACAGAGCGACAGCATCATCACCTCTGATGCCCGTCTTGACAGTCTGGAGGCCTCTCTGGAGGATGCGGAGGCCAAGATGGACAGTTTGTACGGTAAGGACCGGTGGCGCAAGGTCATCTTTCGCCGCGGGTGGAGCATCAACGACACGTCCATCCACTATCCGCCAGTGCTCGACTTCGGCTTCAAGGCCTATCGATGGCTCAATCATGCCCTCAACTACTATGACACGGCCTATGTGGTCAATCCGGGTAAAACCAGCGGCAAGAAGTGGAAAATCATGCTCAAGAACAACAACTGGCTGGACTTCTATTCAGGGCACCTGAGCGAGTGGCGTTCCTATGTGCAACTCAACAGCGATGTCACGTCGTTGTTCGGTTTCCAGATATGCGGCATGGGACTCAGTGTCTCCTACATGTTCAACGTGCGTGACCTGCTGGCTGGCAAGTTTATCCATAACCGCCGCCTGCAGTTCTCAATGACCACGTCACGCTTTTTTGTCGAGGGCTATTACCGCAAGAACGACGAGAGCACCGTCCACATCTATCGACTCGGCCCCTGGGAGGGCGACCAAATCTTCTCTGGCCTTAAAAGTGAGAGTTACGGCCTGGATGCCTATTACATCTTTAACCACACCCATTATAGCCAGGCCGCTGCCTACAGCTTCTCCAAGTATCAGAAGCGTAGCTCAGGCTCACTGCTTGGTGGCATCTACCTGAGCCATCAGGATATTGTCATGGACATGAGCAAACTCCCCAACGAGATGATCAAGTACCTGCCCGACGAGATGACCGACTACCGTTTCCGTTATCGCGACTTCGGGGTCATGATCGGCTATGGCTACAGTTGGGTCTTCCATCACGGGTGGCTTTTCAACGTCACCGCTGTCCCCAGTGTCGGCTATCGCCACAGTTTCCCCAATTCCATCGATGGTAAAAGGTCGCTGTTATCTACTAACCTCAACGGCCGCCTGGCGCTCGTCCGAACCGCTGGAAACTTTTTCTATGCTCTCACCTTCAGCCACGAGGGACACTGGTACACCAGCGTCAACCACAGTTTCTATAACAGCTACAGTAACCTCGAGGTGACTGCCGGCTTCCGCTTTTGATGACTCCTTTGGGATTATTGTGTCCACTCTGCGCCATCACGGTGTGTTTGGCGCTGATATGAGTAGCGGAATTTGCCGAATTGCGCCAAAAGCACTACCTTTGCAGCCGTTTATTGGGCCAACGGGTCCGATTTGTCTGATTTGACCAATTTGGAGAAATGAGTGTAACGATATTAGGAATAGAATCGTCGTGCGACGACACGTCGGCAGCGGTCTTGCGAGACACGGTGCTGCTGAGCAATGTCATCGCCAGCCAGCGCGTGCATGAGGCTTATGGTGGCGTGGTGCCGGAATTGGCGTCACGCGCCCACCAGCAGAACATCGTCCCTGTTGTCAGCGAAGCCATCCGTCAGGCGGGTATCGACCGCAAGGACATCGACGCCATCGCTTTCACGCGTGGCCCTGGCTTGCCCGGGTCGCTCCATGTCGGTACCTCGTTTGCCAAGGGGCTTGCCCTGGCGCTCGACATTCCGCTGGTCGACGTGAACCACCTGCATGGCCATGTGCTTTCCCATTTCGTTAAGGAGACTCCTGATGCCGAGGTGCCTGAGTTCCCTTACCTGTGCCTGCTCATCAGCGGCGGCAACAGCCAGATCATCAAGGTGAACTCTCCGTGCGACATGGAGGTGCTGGGGCAGACCATCGACGACGCAGCGGGCGAGGCCTTCGACAAGTGTGCCAAGGTCATGGGCTTGCCCTATCCTGGCGGCCCACACATCGACAAATTGGCTGCCATTGGTGATGCCAAGGCTTTCAAGTTCGCCAAACCCCATATCGAGGGCTACAACTACAGTTTCAGTGGCTTGAAGACCTCTTTCCTCTACACCCTGCGCGACGCGCTCAAGGAGAACCCCGACTTCATCGAACAGAACAAGGCCGACCTGGCCGCTTCGCTGCAGCGCACGATTATCGAGATTCTGATGGACAAGTTCGGCAAGGCCATCAAGGCCACGGGCATCAAGACCATCGCCATCGGTGGCGGTGTGTCTGCCAACAGCGGCATGCGTGCCGCCGTCGAGGACTACGCCCGGCGCCACCACCTCAAGGCCTTCATCCCCAAACGCGTCTTCACCACCGACAACGCCGCGATGATTGCCATCGCCGGCCACTATGAATTCCTCAACAAAGAATTCTGCGACATCACCGCTCCGCCTTTCCAGCGCGTCGTCATTTAGGGAACCTCAAGCGCTCCTTGGGGTGGTAAATGCCTACTTGCGGAATTTCCTGCCGTTTTGTATATAGATCTGGCCTTCAATCATGTGTTGCGGTGCAACGCGCTGCCCTTGCAGGTCATAGATAGTGTTGTCGTGCAGGCCCGTGCGATCCTCTACCACTGTCGTAACTGACGAGACTTCATCATTCAGCGTTTCAACCTCGGCCTCGTATTGTTCTCCCTTGGCAAAGTAGCCATACATGCAAACCGCAGGGTCATATTTCATGTAGATTCTGATCATGTAGATTCCGTCATCCCACCCCGAGATGTCGATGCGCTCATCTAGCTCGGGTGTGAGCTGCTCAAATGAGTAGTTTTTTGTTACGGCGTAATCGTGCAGTTGGTCGGTTATGGTCACTTCCACATCATTGTAGGTGACTTCGGTACAGATAAGAATTGAGTCGCTTGAGACCCACACTTCAAGTGCGCCTTCATCTATCGAGAGAGTATCGCTGGTGGCATCTAGCTTGGCCCATGCCTTTTTATTGGTTCGCACATGGCGGTACTTCTTGTTAGGGCGCTGTGTGGCCGCCGCCACAAGCACCATGCCGATCAGGATAAGAATGATAAAACCTGAGAATCTCTTCATTGTTCAACTGATAATTAAAGGGTACTGATGAATTCATGGAACAGGTTGGCTGTCCCTTTTCTTTTAAACAGTTTGTAATAGAGCCTTGAGCGCATCATGCTCAAGGCGTTGGGCTCCATGCCCAGGAAGGCACAGATCAGTTTGTTGGGAACTTTGGCTTTCTCAAGCATACAAAGCATAATCTCTTTGTCCTTGAGTTTGCCATTGAGTTGCCTCACTTTCTCGATGCAACCGTCATAAGTGGCATTGAGCACGTCTTCAAGTGCATTATAGTCAGCCAACTTGGGCACAAATCGGGGATCGTGGAAATTGGCGTAAAGCGTTGATTCAGAAAATTCTCGCGCCCCTTGCACTCTGCTGGGTCGCGGTTGCTGCTGCGCTTCGCGCAGTTCTTGCATCAGTTTGTCTGCTTTCTCGCGCTGGAGTCGGTTGAGCAGGTTTTTATGCTTGATAGTAAAATAGGCAAACAGCATTATGCCAAGCAAGAAAAGTGACAGAGCGATAATAATCAGGTCTTGTCTGCGCAATTCGGCATCCTGACGGCGTTCATTGTCCAACTTCTTGTTGAGTGTGGCAATCAGATTGGCATGCTGTCCCTTTTCCACAGCCGTCAGCGAGTCATCATGGGCAATACTCCTACTCAGTAGTTCAAATGCTTCACGATATTGCTGACGTTCGGCCAGAATGTCGGCCGAGTTGAGCATTGCATCCCGCTGCACGTAGGGGTTGTCAGCG
>JAZQJW010000050.1:0-18938 GCA_045541835.1 Sodaliphilus sp.
AGCTAATTCTATACCTTATATTTATATATATTAAGACTCTTCGCCTTCGGGCGGGGAGTCCCGTTTTTTGTGGCGAAAATCAGCAGAAAATGCGTAAAGGAGTGATTTTTACCCGAAAAACCAATACGAAAGCCCGAAAAACAGCGGCGTATGGGCGTTTTATTCAGAAAGTTAACAATAATTTTATAGGAAATATGGAATTATGAAAAAATATTACTATCTTTGCGCACCCGTAAATATGCGGGAAAAGGATTACAACAAATTAAGTATTAACAAAACGTAAAAGATGGATTCAAGAAGTTACAAAACTATCTCGTTGAACGCCAATACGGTCCAGAAAGAGTGGGTCGTAATTGACGCTACCAATGAGGTATTGGGACGTCTTGCTTCGCAGGTTGCTAAGATTCTGCGTGGTAAGAACAAGCCCGGCTACACTCCTCACGTTGACTGCGGTGACTACGTTATCGTTATCAACGCTGATAAGGTGAAGCTCACGGGCGCAAAGATGACCGACAAGGTCTATGTACGTCACACCGGCTATCCCGGTGGTCAGCGTTTCACGACCCCTGCTTTGTTGCAAGCTAAGAGTGAGAAGAAGAAAGACCTGCGCAAGGGAATGCACCCCCTGTACATGCAAGTCATCAAGGGTATGCTGCCCAAGACCCGTCTGGGCGCCCAGCTGTTGAAGAACGTACACGTTTACAACGGTCCGGAGCATCCCCACGAGGCACAGAATCCCAAGGTTATTGACATCAACAAACTTAAATAAGAAGCATGGAACAGATTAATGCAGTAGGTCGCCGTAAAGCCGCTATCGCTCGCGTATACGTGAAGGAAGGCAATGGCGAAATCACAGTGAACAAACGCCCGTTGGCAGACTACTTCCCCAACCCCATCCTGCAATACATCGTTAAGCAGCCGCTTAACACGCTGGAGGCAGCAGAGAAGTATGACATCAAGGTTAACCTCGTTGGTGGTGGTTA
Organism: Sodaliphilus sp.; assembly: GCA_045541835.1. GTDB lineage: Bacteria > Bacteroidota > Bacteroidia > Bacteroidales > Muribaculaceae > Sodaliphilus. Next base: position 984 of record JAZQJW010000050.1, read on the forward strand.
CAAGGGACAGGCCGAGGCCCTGCGTCTGGCTATTGCCCGCGCCCTGGTGAAGATCAACCCCGATGACAAGAGTGCCCTGCGCAAGGAGGGTTTCATGACCCGCGACCCGCGTGCTGTAGAGCGCAAGAAGCCCGGTCAGCCCAAGGCCCGCAAGAGATTCCAGTTCAGCAAGCGCTAATCGCCGCTTGACGACAGCCGCGTGCTGTTGTCACCCGATGCTTGCTCTACATTATATTATAAGGTCCGTTCCACGAGTTGGTACATCCTTATTGATGAGTTTAGTATCCAAATCGCATAGACTCACACTGGGAACTGCGGTGGCTACTATGCGATTGATTTAGTCGAAAGTAAACAATTTATTAAAAAACAAAACAAACAATGCAAACACCTAAATTTGACCAACTGCTGGAGGCTACTTGCCACTTTGGTCACCTGAAACGCAAATGGAACCCCGCTATGGCGCCCTACATCTTCATGGAGCGTAACGGTATCCACATCATCGACTTATACAAGACCAGCGCTAAGCTGGAAGAGGCAGCAAACGCACTCAAGAACATCGCCAAGAGCGGTAAGCGCGTGCTCTTTGTTGCCACCAAGAAGCAGGCCAAGGACGTGACCCGCGAGCGTGCCATGAGCGTTAACATGCCCTACGTGATTGAGCGTTGGCCCGGCGGTATGCTGACCAACTTCACCACCATCCGTAAGGCTGTGAAGAAGATGGACACCATCGACAAGATGGAGACCGACGGCACCATGGCCAACATGTCGAAGCGCGAGAAGCTGCAGCTGAGCCGCCAGCGCGCCAAGTTAGAGAAGAACCTGGGCTCGATCAAGGAACTCAACCGTCTTCCCAGCGCACTGTTCGTGGTAGACGTGCTCAAGGAGCACATCGCTGTTGCCGAGGCTAACCGTCTGGGTATCCCCGTGTTCGGTATCGTGGACACCAACAGCGATCCCAGCAATGTTGACTTTGTGATCCCCGCCAACGACGACGCCAGCAAGTCAATCGACATCATCCTGGCCACCGTATGCGAGGCTATCAAGGAAGGTCTTGAGGAGCGCAAGGTTGAGCAGATCGACAACAAGGATGCCGAGGGTGACGAGGAAGAGGTAAAGGAGGCTCCCAAGGGCCGCCGCCAGCGCGTTCGCCGTGCTGCTCCCGCCGCCGACGAGGCCCCCAAGGCCGAGGAAGCTCCCAAGGCTGAGGAACCCAAGTCAGAGGAATAATTCCAAACAATAACAACTAACCCATTAGTTAACTAAAACAGAATTATGGCTGTAACCATCAATGACATCAAGAAACTGCGCGACATGACCGGCGCAGGCTTGAGCGACTGCAAGAAGGCGCTCATCGAGAGCGACAACGACATCACCAAGGCTATGGAGCTCATCCGCAAGCGCGGACAGGCCATCGCCGCCAAGCGTGAAGACCGTCAGGCAGCTCAGGGCATCGCCATCGGCAAGACCGACGGCAAGTTCGCTGCTATCATCGCCCTCAAGTGTGAGACCGACTTCGTTGCCAAGAACGAGAAGTTTGTCAACCTCGCCAAGGCTATCCTGGACCTTGCAATGGCTCAGAAGCCCGCTAACCTCGATGAGCTGAATGCCCTCCAGATGGACGGCAAGGCCGTTAGTGAGCAGATCACCGCCCTGAGCGGTATCACCGGCGAGAAGATGGAATTGGGTGCCTATGAGTGCCTTAACGCCCCCTCGACCGTTGTTTACAACCACTTCAACGGCATGTTGTCGGCAGCTGTTGCCTTCAACCAGGAGAACGTGGCCGAGGATGTTGCCAAGGCTATCGCCATGCAGGTTGCCTCGATGAATCCCATCAAGGCCACCCGCGAGCAGATTCCTCAGGAGGTTATCGACGAAGAGCTCCGCATGGCTGTTGACAAGACCCGTGCCGAGCAGGTAAGCAAGGCTGTTGAGAACGCCCTGAAGAAGGCCGGTTTCAACCCCTACTACTGCGCTACCGAGGAGCACCGCGACGAGGCCATCCGCAAGGGTTACATGACCGAGGAGAAGGTTGCCGAGGCCCTGAAGCTCATGGAGGAGACCGCCAAGCAGAAGGAGGCCAACATGCCCGAGCAGATGATTCAGAACATCGCTCAGGGTCGCCTGAACAAGTTCTATCAGGAGAACGTCCTGATGGAGCAGGTTTACGAGGCCGGCGAGAACAAGGAGACTGTTGCACAGTTCCTCGCTGCCGCCGACAAGGAGCTCAAGGCCATCGACCTGAAGCGCGTCAACCTCAACGTTGACTAATTCTCGACGAGAGATACAGCAACAAGATGAATGTCAGCACCCTGAATCGGGCGGCTGACATTCATTTTTATTGTCCATCCTATTGCCAGTTGGAAAAAATGTTGTATCTTTGCCCCGCTTTTTTAAACTTTTCCAGTGTGATGGGAAATTAAAGGAAGCGTTTTTACAAACCAATCACTTTAATTTTGAGTAACACAACTTATTAAAAATGAAGACTTTTCAATTGAACGCAGAGGCTCGCACTGACCTCGGCAAGAAGGCCGCAAAGGCCCTCCGCAAGGAGAACAAGATCCCCGTTGTCCTGAATGGTGGCAAGCTCGTTGACCTCGACAAGGACGGTAATTACAATGGCAAGCTGTTGGCTGGTGAGAAGGTTGTCCCCATTGGCCGCGATGGTAAGGGTATCATCACCACTGACCTGGTAGTGAACTTTGCCGATGTTCGCAAGCTCATCTACAGCACCGACGTTTGCATTATCGACTTGACCTATGATGGCCAGACCCGCAAGGCTGTCCTGAAGGACCTTCAGTTCCATCCCGTTAGCGACGCCGTTCTCCACATCGACCTCCTGGAGGTTAGCGAGGACAAGCCCGTCGTAGTAGAGATTCCCGTGCACCTCGAGGGTCACGCTGTCGGTGTTAAGGCCGGTGGTAAGCTCTACCTGAGCATGAAGAAGGTTAAGGTTAAAGGTCTGTACAAGGACATTCCCGAGACCATCATCCTGAACGTGGATAACCTGGAGATTGGCAAGACCCTTAAGGTTCGCGACTGCCAATTCGACAACTACGAGCTGGTTAACGCCAAGGATCTCGTTATCGCTGGTGTTCGCACTACCCGTGCCGCTGCCAACGCCGCTGCTACTGAAGAGGGCGAAGAGGCTGCTGAAGGCGAAGCCGCAGCTGAGTAATCTCCCGTATCAACACGATGACGGCGGCAACTGCCGGCGCCATCACCACAAAACAACCTATGAAGTATCTCATTGTCGGCTTGGGGAACATCGGTGCAGAGTACCAGGGAACCCGCCACAACATAGGATTTACAATATTGGATGCTCTCGCCGAGGCATCCAATATTGTTTTCAAGACCGGGCGCTATGGTGCCTTGGCCGAGATGCGTCTTAAGAATCAGCAACTCGTGCTGCTCAAGCCCTCCACCTACATGAACCTCAGTGGTGAGGCCGTGCGCTACTGGCTGATTAAGGAGCACATCGATTTGGACCACCTGCTGGTCATTGTTGACGACATTGCCCTGCCCTTTGGCCAAATCCGTCTGCGCCCGAAGGGTGCCGACGGCGGCCACAACGGACTCAAAAGCATTAACGAGATGCTGCAGAGCCAACAGTGGGCCAGGCTGAGGTTCGGCATCGGCAACGACTTTCCTCCTGGCGCACAGGTGGACTATGTCCTGGGCTATCCCACCCCCGAGGAACTGGCGATTCTTCCCGAGCGAGCCAAGATTGCCGTTGACGCTATCAAGGCCTTCTGCCTGTCGGGAATGACGTTCGCAATGAACAACTACAACAATAAGTAAAACAATCGCTAACCGATTGTTTTACAGTTTAGAGTTTAGAGGTTAAAGTTTAGAGATTATTCGCATCAACTGACTACGGCATGAAGGAAGTGAGAATCGACAAGTGGCTTTGGGCCACGCGCGTGTTCAAGACACGCACCATTGCCACCACAGCATGCAAACTGGGGCGAGTGACCATCGGCGGCATGACCGTGAAGCCGTCACACGGCATCAAGGTGGGCGACCGCATCGAAGTGCGCAAGCCTCCCGTGACCTACTCCTTTGAGGTCATCGGCCTGCTCAACAACCGTGTGGGAGCCAAACTGGTGCCCTTATACCTCAAGAACGTCACCAGCGCCGACCAGTTGCGCCTGCTTGAAATGGTGAAAATCGACGGCTTTGTGAACCGCCAGCGCGGCCTGGGCCGTCCCACCAAGAAGGAAGGACGCGAACTGCAGGATTTCACCGACGAAGCATTCTTCGGATTTGATGATCCGCCGCCCATCGACGACTCCTTTGACTGGGAAGACGAGGAGAATCCCCTGTGGACCGAGGAAGACGAAAACCGCCTGAACGAGGACATCGAAAAACGCCGCAACGAGCAGGAATAACCCTCCTCGCTCCAGAAACAGACTATCTATCGCCGGGAAACTGCCGTCGGCGCCAAATGCCGAAGCGCTTTACCAAGCCTTGGTAACGGGACGGCGGCAGAAGTCGATAAAGCGGCAGTAATTACAAGATTTGGAGCCTTCGACCGCCTGGTCGAAGGTTTCTTCATACAGTGACGTGATGGTTGATGCCATCTGATTGACAAAATCCTTGACAATTTCATTATCCATCTCGAACACGAACTGGCTGCCGGAGCCTCTTCCGCTACTCTTACACATCACACCACTATCCTTCATCGACGACAGTTTGTAAATGACAGGCATCACCTTGGGCTCGTCAGGATGCTCAATCATGTAAGCATAGCAGTAGAGGAATAACTGCAAGATGGCCTTGCGACGCTTGTCCTTGGTTGCATCAAACAAGTCGGGCAGCCCGGTTGCAGCCACGAAGTTTGTCACATCGGAGCCGGTCTTGTAATCCACGATTCTCACGATGCCGTTCTGCAGACGGTCAACACGGTCGGGGGTATATGTGAAATTAAACTTCACGCCACCCATTTCCAAGGGCATCAAGCGGTGTTGGCGCTCGCACTCAAGCACGGTGAACGGCCCTTCTCTGGAGATCAGATCCAGGTCGTGATTCAAGACAAACTGCACATAACTGGAAATCGTGTCGATGAGCATGAATGCCTCACCTCTCAACGGCCGGGTGTCGCGATCCAGTTCCTCCTCGGGGACATGAAGGTAGATCTTCTTGATGTTGCGTATCACAGCAGCCTCAAGTTTGGATGTCATGAATTGCTGGATGTAATCCATGTTGACAAGCCGCTGTGTGTCACCACCATAGCAATCGCTCAAGGTGTCATGGATGATACTGCCAAAGGTGCCGTAATCCATGAAATCTCCCGTGTCGCTATCCTCGTTGAGCCCTTGAACATAATGCATGTAAAACATCATCGGACAATTAATGAACTTGTTGATGGCACTGGCCGACAGACACTTGCCGCCATTATCAAGGGCGCTCGTGTAGCGTGTCCTTAACGTTCCCCTACCATCGGCGGGAACTTGTATCGAGATGGCTGGCGAGGTCTCGACATGGAGACTCATGTCAACATATTGCAACTGCCTGCCATACACCTTCTCGAGCTGGGTGATATAGCGCGAAGGCTCGCTCGAACCCATCTTCTGTGCGCTGGAATCATAGATGAGCGACACCTGGGAGGAGCGGTTGAGCAACCTGAAGAAATTGTAGGACACAATGGCCTCTTGCTGCTCGATGGTGGACATGCCATAGGCTCGTCGCATATAATTGGGGATGAACGAGTTGATGCTGCGTCGACGCGGGAAGACGCGTTCATTCATCGAAAGGATGACCACATTCTCAAAATCCAGACTGCGTGTCTCCAGCAGACCCATGATCTGCAATCCGCGGAGGGGTTCTCCGGTAAACGGCACGATGGCGGTCGCCGTCAGGCGGTCGATGAGGAAGAAGACCGTGCTTCGCTGGAGCTGCTGGGTCAAGGGCTGGCCACACTCGGCAAACGAGCGCTTGAGCTGGTTGAGCACGTCGATGTACATGAGCAGGAAAGCCTGCTGCAACGGCACTTCCATGTCATCGGCCTCAACATTATTGACCTCTTCATCGGGATTGCCAAAGTCGTCAGTGTCAGTGGGTTCCATCAAGGTCATCAAGCGATTGCAGAACGACAGCAAGTGGTCCAGATAATCAGTTCCCCGAGCACGCACATCACCCTGCCCGTCGCTGTCCATTGCCGGAGTGAACAGGTCACAGAAACCGTATGACTCAAACTCAGACGCCGGCACCCTAAAACGATTGGTACGCGCCAGCGTGGTCGCCAGCTGCAACGCCTCGTCGGTGAAATAGGTCTTAATCAACGGATGGGACAAGATGTCATTGACATCCTCGCGGTAATAGGTCCACACTTTCCCTTCCTTGCTTGCCTGATGATGCAACCTGGCCACAATGTGCATGAGCGAAACGATGCCTGAGCTGCGCAACGGATAACCCAACGTGACATTCAGGTTGAGGTCCCCGTCATGATAGGGCGCGTGAATCGAATGCAAGAGCGGCACCAATAAACCCTCGTCGGGCAACACGATGGCCGTTTCAATGCCCAAGCCGGTTTTTCCTGAGCTTTCCCTCTCGCGGTTCTTGATCAAAGCCACCTCGTTGAATGCCTGCTTAGCCTGCCCCACCGTCGAGGGAACCGCGACAACGCGCAACGTCTGGCCGGTAGTATCGATTGGGTCAATCCGCATCGCACCAAAGCGGCGGCAATAGCCATCAATGAGCAAAGCCCCCGGGTCATGCTGGGCTTTTTCCAGCTGTGCTTCAAGACCAGCGTTATCCCACCAGAAGTCAGCCTTGTCATTGGCCTTAAAGGTGTCAAAAAGTTTACACTCGGCCACCGACAAAACACCGAATCCCACAAACACCATCCTCGAGTAACGCAACGCGTCCAGCGGCTGTTCAGCGGCCTTGCGCAACTGCATTCCCGGCGAGACAACACCTTTCTTCTTGAGTTCCTCGTGATAATAGCAGTAGATGGTTGACAAACTGTTCCACAGGTTCATGAACTTCTGCTTGACAACACCATCGTCGCCCTCCTCGTTGCCGTCAGAATCGCCCCCATCGATTTTATTCTCGATGTGACGCCACAATGCGGCATCGGCATCGGTGTCAAAGAAGGCCGTGAAGAGGTCGTTGCCAAATATCATCTTGACTTTCTCCTTCACCTCGGGTGAGAGATAGTTGCTGTTCAGGTCATGCAGGTCCTCGAGATTCTGATAAATGGCGGCAGCATCGGCCATCGAGCGGTCAATGTCGTTGAAGTCGCTGATGATGAGTTGAGCCCAATAGATGAACTTGTCAAACTCCTGGGCGCTGTCGCCCATCGTCCGGCAATAGGCGTCATACAAGGCAAACATCATCTCGATGTCGCTGGCAGCCACAGTTCCCGTCAGTTGAGTCACCAACTCGTTGATAGAGGTAACATTGGGCATGAGATGGGGACGCATGTCGGCAGCGACCAGTTCCTGCTGGAGATAGTGAGAGAAGAACTGACCGCCACGACGGTTGGGAAAGACAAAGCAATAGTCCTCAAGACCTTTCACGCCATGGTAATAACGTGCTACTTGCTGCAGGAAAGGAGTATTTTTCATATCGTTCTCGGGATATCACACACGCTGGATATTGGTTACTTACGGATCAGGATGGAGAGGCGGATGGTGAGGTCAAACAAGATGAGTTTGGCATTGCCGTTGCCGGCAATGTCGGAGCTGGCACGTTCCATCTCGGCAACGATGCCCTCGACATTGCGCTCGTTGATAAACGGTGAGAAACGCGTGGAGAACGCTTCCTCCTCACGCGTGAGGTAATTGAGTTCAGGATTGCGCAGGTTATAGATATAGTTCTCGCGCACCTGCCGCACACAGTAGGCCAGGAAGCGCCGCGCCTTCTCACGCTTGAAGTCGGCGATGACCTCGCTCCAAGCCTTGAGTTTGGGCAGGTCGTGCTGATAGGAAAGACGCATCAGCTCAATGAATCGATCGCGGAACTCATGGAACTCGCTGCCCGTCTGTACCATGCGCTCGGCCATGATGACGTTGCCGTCGGCAGGTGCTGCCAACGCGAGCGCATCCTGCATGTCCATGCCATAACGGTCCACCAGGTACTGCGCCACCATCTGCGTGGAGGGTTTGCGCAACTCGATGCGCTGGCATCGCGACAGGATGGTTCCCAGGATGCCTTTCTCGTTATCGCTCACCAGGATGAACTTGCAGTCATCGTAAGGCTCCTCGATGAGTTTCAGCAACTTGTTGGCGGCTTCCTCCTTGAGTTTCTCAGGGAGCCACAGGATGAGGACCTTATACTTGGCGGTGTAGGCACTCAAGGTCATCTTGTGCATGATGCTATCGGCTTCATGCACAAAGATTTGCGGCTGAGCATTGTCGTTCTTCAGCAAGCCGAGCCAAGCCTGGTAATCCTCGACGGGATACTTGGTGACAAACTCGCGCCACTCATCGATATAATCGTCGGCTTCACACGGGTTGTTGCTGTCGCCCTTGCGGTTGGTGAAGGGATAGCTGTAGTGTGTATCCACCTGGTTGAACGACTGGTGCTGTCGGCACATGGGGCACACGCCACACGAGTCGCCGTCGATGTGGTTTTTACAGTGCAGGTACTGGGCCGCAGCCATCGCCAACGCCAATTTTGGCACGCCTGGCTCGCCGTAGAGCAACAGCGCATGCGGCAGTCGGTCGGCGTCGATCATCCGCCTAATCTGCCCTATCGCCTGCTCATTGCCTAAAACATCGCTGAATTTCATGAGTTTTTAGTATTTAGTTTCTGGTCCCTAGTTTCTGGTCCCTGGTTCTTGTTTTTGGAGTGTAAAGATACAACATTTTCTCCAAACCACATCGGCTATCCTCGTTTTTCGTTTAAAAAAATGAAGTGTGCCCTTGTGCACCAATCGAATTGCTGTAACTTTGCAGGGACATGGCTGACAGGATGACACGGGAGCAGCGGCATCGTTGCATGAGCCGCATCAGGGGACGCGACACCAAGCCCGAAATGGTGGTGCGGCGCTGGTTGTGGCACCAGGGTTACCGTTACAGGCTGTATGTGAAATCATTGCCCGGACGACCCGATATCGTGATGCGGAAATGGCGGACGGTCATCTTTGTCAACGGATGCTTCTGGCATGGGCATGAATGCGAGAACAACAAGCGGCGGCCGACCACCAATGCCGAGTTCTGGAATGATAAAATCACACGCAACCGGGAGCGCGACGCGCGCAACCAGGCACTACTGCAAGCAGCAGGGTGGCACGTGATCCTGGTGTGGGAGTGCCAGCTGTCGCCCAAGAGGCGCATGGCGACCTTGCGCGAACTGGACCTGGTGCTGAGCCGCATCGTGCTGCAACGCACCGCCAAGCCCGTTCGCTACAGCCTCGACGAGCAAACGACAGAGCTTCCTGTGGCCGCCGAACCGATGAGCGGATACGCCATTTCGGAGCCCGAAAATGAGAAAACGGCGAAAACAAGTGGAAAATGACAGACTGAAAGATAAAGTGTCGCAAAAAGTGCCTTTTTTAGTTTTTCCAATACGAAAACTGATGTTTTCAAATAGCCTAAAAATTTGCCGTTTCACCCCCCTCGGAAGGTGTCAAAAAAAGGTCATGAAAATATTTTGCCAATAATAAAATAATGCCTAATTTTGAGCGCTTTTTTAGAAGCGATTCAGTAACCGTCTAATTGATAACATTAACAAACTTTTATTAATACTTTAATCGTTTTAATTAACACTAAAAAATGGAGATCAAAACGGCAATGGCCGGAACGCTTGAATCCGGCGACATTTTCATCCAGATTGCGCCCAACGCTGGCGCAGGACTGCACATTGATCTTGAAAGCACGGTAGCCTATCAGTTTGGCGACCAAATCAAGAAAGTTATCACCGAGACCCTGCAGGGCCTGGGCATTGACCAAGCCGAGGTGAAAGCCACGGACAAGGGCGCCCTGGACTGCACCATCCGCGCCCGCGTGACAGCAGCCGCTGTTCGCGCCACTGGCAAAGACGTGTGGGCCGACTAATTAACACTAAAAAACCATCAAAAACGAGAAAATTGTTATGCAACGACTCAGAAGAACGATGATGTTTGTCCCTGGTAACAACCCGGGAATGATGGCCGATGCTCACATCTACGGTCCCGATTCAATTATGCTCGACCTCGAGGACTCTGTCACGATGGCCGAGAAGGACGCTGCGCGTCTGCTTGTTCACAACGCACTCAAGACCATCGACTACGGCAAGACCGAGATGGTGGTACGCATTAACCCGCTGAACACACCTTACGGCAAGAAGGACGTCGAGGCAGTGGTAAAGGCTGGCGTTCACGTCATCCGCATGCCGAAGACCGAGACCGCCGAGGAGGTGAAGGAACTCGAGCAGGAAATCATCAAGGTGGAGACTGAACTGGGCTGCGTAGGCCGCACCCAGATCATGGCTGCCATCGAGAGCACGCTGGGCGCCCTCAACGCCTATGCCATCGCCACCGCCAGCAAGCGCATGATGGGTATCGCCCTTGGCGCTGAGGACTACTGCGCTAACCTGAAGGCACAGCGCACGACGGGTGACTCGCCCTTCTTCGGTATGGAACTGCAAATGGCCCGCCAGTGCATCGTGACGGCTGCCCGTGCTGCCGGCATCGACGCTCTTGACACCGTGTTCAGCAACCTGAACGACATGGACACCTTCCGTCGCGAGGTTGAGATGATCAAGGCTATGGGCTTCGACGGCAAGTCGATCATCAATCCTCGTCAAATCGAGGTTGTCAATGAAATCTTCGCTCCGAAGGAGAAAGAAATCGAGAAGGCCAAGACCATCCTCGCCGCCATCAAGGAGGCTGAGAAGCGCGGCAGCGGCGTTATCGCCGTTAACGGCAAGATGGTTGACCGCCCCGTGGTTATCAGAGCACAACGTACCATCGACCTGGCCATCGCGTCGGGCATCTTGACAAAGGAGGACTTAGCATGAACAGTATCAAAGATAGAGCAGCCCAGATTGCCGAGGTTGCAAAGCAGATGAACAAGGGCGTCTATAACGATGCCAACGTAAAGAAAGACCTTACTCCCCGCCACGAGTTGCAGCGCAGGAGCAGCAAGGTTGTCACCCTGGAGGAAGCCATCAAGAAGAGCGGCCTCAAGGACGGCATGACCATCTCGTTCCACCACCACTTCCGCGGTGGTGACAAGGTCATCAACATGGTAGTTGCCAAACTCGCCGAGATGGGCTTCAAGGACCTGACTCTCGCCTCGTCGAGCCTCATCGACGTGCACGAGCCGCTGATTGAGCACATCAAGAACGGCGTGATCACGCAATTGCACACCAGCGGTCTGCGCGGTAACCTCGCTACCGAGGTATCGCATGGCCTGATGGAGAAGCCCGTTGTGTTCCGCAGCCACGGTTCTCGCGGCTACGCCATCAAGAGTGGTGAATTGCACATCGACGTTGCCTTCCTGGGCGCCTCATCGTGCGACCCCCTGGGTAACGCTGCCGGTTACTCGACCAGCGAGAATGCCAAGAGCATCTGCGGTTCACTGGGTTATGCCCTGCCCGATGCCAAGTATGCCGACCACACCGTCATCCTGACCGATGACCTGGTAGACTATCCCAACCAGCACAACGCCATCAGCGAGGCCGATGTGGACTATGTTGTCGTTGTTGACTCGGTGGGTGACTCGAGCAAGATTTCCTCGGGTGCCATCCGCGACACCAAGAACCCGCGCGACATCCTGCTTGCCAAGCAGGCTGCCAAGGTGGTGATGAACAGCGGTTACTTTGAGAACGGTTTCTCATTGCAGACCGGTTCGGGCGGTGCTTCGCTCGCCGTTACCAAGTACCTGCGTCAAGGTATGATCGACAAGGGCATCAAGGCCAGCTTTGCCCTGGGTGGTATCACCAGTCACATGGTGAAACTGCATCAGGAGGGTCTGATTGGCCGTCTGATCGACGTTCAGTCGTTTGACAAGGTTGCTGCCGAGTCGCTGATGAACGACCCGATGCACAAGAGCGTATCGGCCAACGAGTATGCCGCCATGCTGGAGCCGGGTGCTGCCACCCACTTCCTGGATGTCGTTATCCTGTCGGCTCTCGAGGTTGACGTGAACTTCAACGTGAACGTGCTGGTTGGTAGCGACGGTATCATCCGTGGCGCCATCGGCGGTCATCCCGACACTGCTCAGGACAGCGCCCTGTCAGTCATCGTTTGCCCGTTGCTGCGTGGCCGCATTCCTTGCGTCGTTGACGAGGTTACCACGCTGATTACCCCGGGCAGCAATGTTGACGTTGTCGTTACCGAGTACGGTATCGCCGTTAACCCCAACCGTCCCGAGATCAAGGAGCGCCTCGAGGCTGCCGGCCTGAACATCGTGGACATCCACGACCTGGCTGCCAAGGCACGCAAGATCATCGGCGACCCCGCTCCCCTGCCCTTCGGCGACAAGGTTGTCGGCGTCGTTTTGAACCGCGACGGTTCGGTACAGGATGTGATCAAGAACATCGTAGGCTAAAACATTTTAGTCTTTCCCTATAACACCAGCGATGGAGATTACGCTCGACGCTCTACTGCAAAGCCGTGACAACCGTCACGCCCTGCAACAGCAGTTACTCCAGCAACACCCCGGCTGCACCCTCGTGTGCCTGACGGTGGTGATGCCCGGAAGCGTCAAGCGTAATCTCTACTCGGTGGTTACCGCACAGGCGGCCTTGACCTCGCTGCTCGACCGACTTGGCGAGCACGTGAGTGCGGCACGCGCCCGCGACCTGGCGACCGGCTATGAGGCCTACCTCATTACCGACTTGCCGGCGCTCGAGGCTAAACGTGTGACTTGTGACATTGAAGACAGCCACCCGTTAGGGCGGCTGTTCGACATTGATGTCATGGGTGCTGACGGCACTCCCATCACCCGCCAGACGGTGGGTGGCGCGCCGCGCCGTTGCCTGTTGTGCAACCACGAGGCGCGCTGGTGCATGCGCAACCACAGCCACTCGCAGGAAGAACTGATGGCTCACATCCAGCAGTTGATAGACGACTATGTACGATAACTTTGAAATCTGCGACATGCCGCTCTCACTCAAGTCCAACAGGACGCGAGTGGAGCGTTTCCTTGCCGACAGTGGCCTGCGTCTTGAGGACGTGGACTACTATGCCGCCGTCACCGATGCCAACGGCAACATCATTGCCGGCGGAGGCTTGCAGGGCAACGTTATCAAGTGCATCGCCGTGGGCGAAGCCGCCCGCGAGACCGGCTTGAGCAACAAACTGATTTCCCGCCTTATCGGCATGGCGACCCAGCAGGGGGCCAACTCGGTGAAGGTGTACACCAAGCCCGACAACCGCACGGTGTTCCAGAGCATGGGCTTTAAAGTCATTGCCAGCGCTCCCCGTGCCATCCTGATGGAGAACGGGCTGAGAGGCATCAGCGTCTATACCGACTACCTGCGAAGCGTGCGCGGCGACCGTCCCGACGGTGCTGCCGCCATCGTGATGAACGCCAACCCGTTCACTCGTGGACACCGCTATCTGGTGGAACAAGCCGTTGCCACAGCCTCGACGCTGTATGTCATCGTCGTGCGCGAGGACCGCTCCACATTCAGTTACGCTGAGCGACTGGCCATGATTCAGGCCGGCTGCCAAGGGCTGGACAATGTCGTGGTGGTCGAGGGCAGTGACTACGCCATCAGCGAGTTGACCTTCCCCACCTACTTCCTCAAGCAAGTGACCGACGCCACCGACACTCACATCACGCTGGACCTGGACCTGTTTGCCCGTCACATCGCTCCCGCCCTGGGCGTGACCACACGCTTTGTGGGCAGCGAGCCTATTGACGAACTGACAGCACGTTACAACGAACTCATGCATGAGTTGTTGCCGCAACACGGCATCACAGTGAAAACCGTGGAACGCCTTACTGAAGGCGGTCAGCCAGTGAGTGCTTCACGTGTTCGCCAAGCCCTGGCTGACGGCTCGTTAAGTCAAGCCGCCGAACTGGCAGTTGAAAACACTGTCCCCTACCTCATCGCACATCTGGCGACCGACGCCCTACGCGCTGAACTCGACACCACACCCAAGCCCGGACTCGTGGACCGCAACGATAACGGAGCCCACCACGACATGGACCTGGCGATGATGAACAGGAGCATCGACGCGTTGCAGCCCTATTTCGTCAAACTGGCATTACTTGGCAGTCAAGAAGCGATGCTCGAGACCGAGCAGGTGAAGCAAATCGGCCTTGAAGCCGAGCGAACCATGCTCAACGCCACCGGTGGCGTGAACACCCATCGTGGAGCCCTGTTCTCGATGGGTCTGGCCACTCTGGCAGCAGCCAGGTGCATGGGTCATGACGGCAAAGTGGATGAGCAAGCATTGCAGCACCTCATCCAACAGTTGGCCGAAGGCTTCGCTCCGACGGCGGGCACCCACGGCAATGATGCCGTGAATGCGCACCGTGTGACAGGAGCCCTCGACCTTGCCAAGGCCGGCTATCCGCAGCTGTTTGGCGATTGGCTTCCCGCTTATCGCAGCTGGAGTGTAGAAGATTTTTCTACAGCCCGTCACAAGTTGCTGCTGCTCATCATGAGCCAGCTGGACGACACCAACGTCATCCACCGCGTGGGCTACGATCAGGCGCAGCGGGTGAAGCAGGAGGCACGCATGTTGCTCGACAATTACAGTGTTGCAGGGATGGAAGCGATGAACAGCGAGTACATCGCCCACAACATCTCTCCCGGCGGCAGTGCCGACATGGTTGCGCTCACCATATTCATACACTCGATATTGAATTAACAACCCTATATCAATTAACATTTTAAAATTTTATCATGGTAGAATTAATTAATCAAGGAGTTTACTTAATCAACGGTAACGAAATTCGCACTGATGCCACTGGTCTTCCCACGCCTGACGAGGCTCGTGAGAACACCATCACCTACGGCATCCTGCGCTCACATGACGTGGACGGCAGCAAGGGCAAGAAGATGCGCATCCGCTTTGACGCGATGATGTCGCACGACATCACCTACGTGGGCATTATCCAAACCGCCCGCGCCAGTGGTCTCGAGAAGTTCCCCCTGCCCTACGCAATGACCAACTGCCACAACTCGCTGTGCGCTGTTGGCGGCACCATCAACGAGGATGACCACGTGTTCGGTCTCTCGGCTGCCAAGAAGTACGGCGGTATCTACGTTCCCGCTAACCAGGCCGTTATCCACCAGTTCGCCCGCGAGGCCATGGTGAAGTGCGGTAACATGATTCTGGGTAGCGACAGCCACACCCGCTACGGTTCGCTCGGTAACATGGGCGTCGGCGAAGGTGGTGGCGAGCTCGTTAAGCAGCTGCTGCGCAACACTTGGGACATCAACGCTCCCGAGGTTGTCCTGGTATGGTTGGAAGGCGCTCCCAAGAAGGGTGTAGGTCCCCACGATGTTGCCATCTCGCTGGTAAAGGCTACCTTCGAGAGCGGTTTCGTAAAGAACAAGGTGCTTGAGTTCGCAGGCCCCGGCGTGAAGAACCTGCCCATCGACTTCCGTAACGGTATCGACATCATGACCACCGAGACCACTTGCTTGAGCTCTATCTGGGTTACCGACGACGAAGTGAAGCATCACTATGAGCTGCACAAACGACCCGAGGACTTCAAAGTGCTCCAGCCCGGTGAGGTGGCTTACTATGACAGCATGATCAAGATCGACCTGAGCACTCAGGAGTGTATGATCGCTCTGCCCTACCACCCCAGTAACGCATTCACCATCCACGAGCTGCAGGCTAATCCCACCGAGATCCTGCGCAAGGTCGAGGAGGACACCAAGAAGCGCTTTGGCGACAAGGTACATTGCGACCTCGTTGACAAGGTGATGAAGGACGGTAAGGTACAGGCCGACCAGGGTATCATCGCCGGTTGCTCTGGCGGTACCTATGACAACCTGAGCGCTGCTGCCAGCATCATGCGCGGCAAGAGCATCGGTAACGACTACTTCACGATGAGCGCTTATCCCCAGTCGGTTCCCGTTTACATGGCAACCGTTCGTGAGCGCATCGTTGAGGAGTTGCTCGAGGCTGGTGTTATCATCAAGCCCGCCTTCTGCGGTCCTTGCTTCGGTGCCGGTGACGTGCCCAGCAACAATGGTCTGAGTATCCGTCACACCACCCGCAACTTCCCCAACCGTGAGGGTTCCAAGCCTGGCCAGGGTCAGATTTCGCTGGTTGCCCTGATGGACGCCCGTTCTATCGCAGCCACCGCTGCTAACGGAGGCGTTATCACCGCTGCCACCGACGTTGACTACACCGACGACCACAAACCTTATCAGTACGATGCAAACATCTATGAGCGCCGCGTTTATTACGGCTTTGATAAGGCTGAGGCCGATGTTGAGCTGCGCTATGGTCCCAACATCAAGGACTGGCCCAAGATGTATGCTATGGAGGACAACATGCTGCTCGAACTGGCCGCCGTTATCCATGACAGCGTAACCACCACCGACGAGTTGATCCCCAGCGGTGAGACCTCGAGCTACCGCTCGAACCCGCTGAAGCTCTCTGAGTTCGCCTTGTCACGCCGCGTGCCTGAGTACGTTGGCCTGAGCAAGCGCATCCAGGAGCAGGATCACGAGCGCCGCGACGGCAAGTGCCCGCAGAACGTGCTCGACGCACTCGCTAAGGTAGGTGCCAAGCCCGAGAACACCTCATTCGGCTCTTGCGTATTCGCCCACAAGCCCGGTGACGGTTCCGCACGTGAGCAGGCCGCATCGTGCCAGAAGGTGCTCGGCGGTGACGCCAACATCTGCTACGAATATGCCACCAAGCGCTATCGCAGCAACTGTATCAACTGGGGTATCGTTCCCTTCACCATCGCTCCCGATGTTGAGTTCAACTACAACCCCGGTGACATGGTATTCGTTCCTGGCATCCGTGAGGCCATCATCAACGGTAAGGAGGAGATCGATGCCAAGGTTATCGCTGCCGACGGCGTGCATGACCTGCATCTGTTCTTCCAGAACCTGACTCCCGACGAGCGCACCATCCTCGCCGAGGGCTGCCTGATGAACTTCTACGCTTCACAGAACAAGTAATATATTCCTGGACTGGAAATCCAGTCCAGGAAGTTTAGAGTTTAGAGATTTTAATTCTTGACAATAAACAGTAAGAGTTTAGGGTTTAGAGATTTCAATCCTTGACGATAAACAATAAATCACAACAACCATTCAATTTTTATCAATAACAACTGATCACATTATTTTTCAATCATGATCGAAAAAATTAAAATGACCACTCCCATCGTGGAGATGGACGGTGACGAGATGACCCGCATCCTGTGGAAGATGATCAAGGACGAACTGATTCTTCCGTTTGTTGACCTCAAGAGTGAGTACTACGACCTGGGTCTTGTAAAGCGTGACGAGACTGGTGACAAGATCACCATCGAGGCTGCTGAGGCTTGCAAGAAGTATGGTGTCGGCGTGAAGTGCGCTACCATCACCCCCAACCTGAAACGTATGGACGAGTACAAGCTGCACGAGATGTGGAAGAGCCCCAACGGCACCATCCGTTCAATCCTCGACGGTACCGTGTTCCGCGCTCCCATCACCATCCCGAGCATCAAGCCCGTTGTAAAGAACTGGGAGAAGCCCATCACCATCGCTCGTCATGCCTATGGCGACGTTTACAAGAGTGTTGAGCTGCGTGCCGACGAACCCGGTGTTGCCAAGCTCGTCTTTGACGGTGAGAGCGGCAAACACGAAGAGGTCGTTATCCATGAGTTCAAGGGCGCTGGCGTCCTCCAGGGTATGCACAACCTGGACAAGTCCATCCGTTCGTTTGCTCACAGCTGCTTCAAGTATGCTATCGACACCAAGCAGGATCTGTGGTTCTCGACCAAGGACACCATCAGCAAGAAGTATGACGCTCAGTTCCGCATCATCTTTGAGGAGGTTTACGAGCAGAACTACAAGGCTGAGTTCGAGAAGTTGGGTCTGGAGTACTTCTACACC
>JAZQJW010000051.1:0-15150 GCA_045541835.1 Sodaliphilus sp.
TCCTTCACTGACCTTGTTTGATCATACTTCCCATCGATTTCACTGTATCTGATGGCTGTTGTGATCTTCCCCGTCATCCGTTGTGTCTTATTAAATGCCGAGGGATGATAGATGAACTTTGGCCGGTGTTCTTTCCAATAGCCAATCTCATAATCACAATAATCCTCCAACTCCTCCTGGCTCATCTTCACAACACTCTTGACCCTTCTCTTCAACGTCTCAATCGTTATAATCCCGTCGCTGTTGTCTATGAAACGATGAAGGTCCACAAACATATTGAACAGCAGGGTGTCTTGGTCGATATCGGGTTCCATCAATCTTCTCAGGCAAGCGAATTTGGATAATGTTCGTCTTCTGTGGTGTCCGTCCTTTATCCTTTCCCTTACCCACCAGAGCTGAATGTAATTGTCATCCGTCAACTGGTATAGCCCGTCAATCCACTCATCCTTTTGCGTTTTGTAGATGTAGCGGTATTTCCGGGAGTAGTAATGCATGAAGGTTTCGTAATCCATCGTCCCCATATCGTGTAACAGCTGAGAGTCAAATTCCACTTCAGGTTTCTTTTCTTTGGTTGGTTTTTCCGGCATTACAACATCAACTTCAGGCAAACTATCGGGGAAATCAAGCCTGGAGTAGATACAATCAGAGACATAACACTCCTCATTGCCATAAACCCCATTGAAATACTGACTTACTCTCGTCCCACAGTCATCCTTCATTGGCTCTCCCGTATCCCTGATGATGCTGTCCGTGATGGTTTGGGAGATAACGTTCAGATCATCCTTGCCCATTATCCTGTCGAACACATACACCATCCTGAAACGCCTTGATGTCACCTTGTCCTTTTCAAGTTTGTCGGAGTAGGACATATAGACACAGGTGGGCTTATACGTCAGGCATGCAAGGTATTCAGGGATCAATTCAAACCTCGTCAAATCAATGTCCACAAATACCGTCTGAGCCCCAATGAAGAAACGGTCGCTCTTAAACTCAATCCTCATGCATCCTTTGTTTTTCCCGTTCTTATAGAGGGGAGTGGTCTGGTATCTCTGCCCGTTTCCCGTCTCAAACCAATATGACTGGTTCGTATCAAAATGGAAAAGGTTACAGAAGGCATATCCGTTGAGAGCATACTGTAGAAACTCGTCAACCGTTACATCCTGCTCTCTGAACGCCATCTTCACTTTCCCGATAGACTTTGCCCCATCTTTGCTCAGACAGGCTGATGCGTCAGTTTTCTTTACATAGTAGTCATTGCTTACATTTACTCTAAATTTGAAATTGTATTTTACTTCCATAGTCGGCATATGAAATTTTTATTGGTTATCGGTCGCTGTCCTTGATAAACAGCATCAGACCGTCTTTCAGGGCCTTATTGAATTTGGAATGACCCATCTTCAGTTTGGCCTCTTTTCTGTTGTTGTATTCTGCTCCACTGGGTAGATACATGATTTTACTTTGCATGTGTGGTACGGTATTTAGTTTAATATGGTTAATCAGAGAAGGATGGTTATAGTACCACCCCTCCCTGAATGACCACGATTCCTGTTAAGCAGCTGCACTTAAAGCTTGCAATTTGCGTTGCTCTCGTTCCCTTTTCTTTCTGGCTTTCCTCATGCCTTCAGAAATGGCTTTACGTGCAGCCTCGCTCCTCTTAACGCCTAGCTTAGCCAATGACATCTTGCGTCTGGCCTCCTCGGTGTGATGAATCCCTTTCATTCCTCGCCCGTAAGACGTATTGAACCCTTCTTCCACTGAATTGAAGTGTTTAATCCATTTTGTCTCGAGATCGTCAAGTTTCTTATCCCGTGTTGACTCATTTACATATTCTCTTTCCTCAAGTATCACAAGTTTCCAGTTCTGCCAGCCATATTTCTCACGAGCACGATTGATCTTTTCTCCTGCATAAGGGGTATAGAGGTCTCGCCAGTCTGCCTGTCGCTTTTTGATATCATCGGTTTGACCAATATACACCTTTTTGTCATCACCGTTAGCCCTTGCCTCATCGCAATCCGGTATCAGCATGTAAACATACGCTTTAAACTTTTTTCCCTTCTTTTCCATAAGATAGCTTCTGATTTAAGTGGTTATAAACAGAGTTGCTGTCATTGATGAACAGCAATTCTCCTTTTCTCATTGACGCGTTGAAGGCACCAAGCCCCCCAAGTCGCATCTTTGCCTCTTTCCGGTTACTGTATAAGTCACCGTTTCTCAAATTTTGAATCATGTCGTTTGGTTTTTTGAGAGTTAATTGTGAGTTTCACGCCCATTTTATTGAGCTTACCCACTAAGCCCCGATACGAATCAACACGTCTCCGCTTCTTCGGGATGATATGTAATATGTCCTGCAACTTGAAATTTATGCAGGCGCCTTTTTCTAGAGGATGCCCGAGAGCCGCCTCTAGCCTGCGTATGTCGTCAGCGTAAGGGTCTTCAGGTTGCCCATCATCCCTTGCTGACGGCGCGCTATTAATACTCTTTCCTTCTTGAACCTCGTGAATGGCAGCGCGTACATCCATCGTCGACGGTCCATGCCATGCCCCCGTTACTTGCGAGAACATAGCCTGTAAAAGTTGCATCATAATCACTATTATTTAGTTTAATTATTTAGTTTTCAAGCATTTATGCTTTATCTCACGGGTAAGGATACGAAGGGGAATGGTGCGCGTTTTTCACGTTTCAGCGCCATTTTGTAATGATTTCGGATGGTTGTGTTACTATTTTTTATATATTTGCGGTCACATCAAAAAATGTGTGGCAGACACAACTACTAGCAAAATGAACACTGAAGATTTGAAAAAAGAGCTGGGTGACCTGATTTGGAAGATGGCCACGAACCTGGTTCATGGTGGAATGGTTTCACCAGTCCAATTCATGGACTACACCCTTGGCGCCCTGTTCTATCGCTTTATATCCGAAAACATCACCGACTATTGCAATAAGCTGATGATCGAAGCGGGGGTACCTGATGCTGACTACCTGCACATGGGCGACGAGATGGCCGAGAATGCCCGTGACCAGATTGTCAGTGCTAAGGGCATCTTCATCCTGCCGTCGCAGCTGTTCCGCAACGTTGCTGATCATGCGAAGAACAATGACGAGCTGAACACTACGCTAGCCAACAATTTCAAGGCTATTGAGCAAAGTGCCATCGGTACCGCCAGCGAAGATGATGTAAAGGGCCTGTTCAGCAACTTCAACACCAACGATGCTGGACTGGGAACGACTGTGGCCGAACGAAATGAGTTATTGACCACACTTCTTGAGAATATTCGTGACCTCAACTTCACCACCTATATTGAGAGCGGACTGGACGTGTTCGGCATCTGCTACGAGCACCTCATCAAGATGTATGCCCTCAACAGCGGTACCCATGGCGGTGAATTCTACACGCCAGCCGAGGTGAGCTATCTCGTTGCCAAGATTGCTGCAGCTGAGCGCAAGACTGTCAACAAAGTATATGACCCTGCATGTGGGTCGGGGTCCCTGCTGCTGAACTTCAACCTTGTGCTTGGTGCCAAGAACGTGCGTGAAGGCTTCTTCGGACAGGAAATCAATCTGAAGACCTACAACCTTTGCCGCATGAACATGTTCCTGCACAATGTGAATTATGACCACTTTGACATCCGCTTGGGTGACACATTGCTCAACCCGCAGCATGAGTTGGAAGAGCCATTTGATGCCATCGTGTCCAATCCGCCCTATAGTGTGCCCTGGAAAGGCAGTGATGACGTGACCCTCATCAATGATCCCCGATTCTCACCGGCAGGTGTACTGGCACCCAAGTCCAAGGCCGACTTTGCTTTCACCATGCACATGCTTTCATGGCTATCAACCGAAGGCACAGCTGCCATCGTCGAGTTCCCGGGTATTCTCTATCGAGGCGGCGCTGAGCAGAAAATACGCAAGTATCTGGTATCAAACAACTTCGTGGATACCGTCATTCAGCTGCCGCCCAACCTTTTCTTCGGCGCCACCATTGCCACCTGCATTATC
The DNA here is from genome assembly GCA_045541835.1 of Sodaliphilus sp. GTDB lineage: Bacteria > Bacteroidota > Bacteroidia > Bacteroidales > Muribaculaceae > Sodaliphilus. The sequence continues at coordinate 3,997 of JAZQJW010000051.1, forward strand.
GTGTTAAAGAAGAACAAGAGCGATAACCGGGTCTGCTTCATCGATGCCTCTCAGGAGTTCATCCATGAGGGCAACAAGAACAAGTTGTCACCCGACAACATCGACCGCATCTATAACGCCCATATCACAAAGCTGGAAGAGACCCACTTCAGCCATGTCGTGACCACCAAGGACATCGAATCCGAGGACTGGAACCTGAGTGTTTCAACCTACGTGGAGCAACGCGACACCCGCGAGCAAATTGACATCACAGAGCTGAACGCAAGAATAGAACAGATTGTAAAACGGCAAAGTCAGTTGCGCCAACAGCTTGACAGCATCATCAAAGAACTTGAGGAGGACGCAGTATGAGCGAGATACGGGAAATGATACGGAAATTGTGCCCTGAAGGTGTTGAGTTCAAAAAACTCGGCGAAATCGGGAGATTTATCCGAGGGAATGGCCTTCATAAGAAGGACTTTACTGAAGATGGGTTTCCTTGTATTCACTACGGACAAATATATACTAAATATGGGCTATCAACAACTGAGACAATTAGCCGATGTGATCCCGAATTAGCAGAAAAACTGATAAAAGCAAAAACTGGTGATTTGGTCATAGCCTGTACAAGCGAGAATGTCGAGGACGTTTGTAAAGCTGTCGTATGGTTGGGCGATGGGGAAATTGCAACAGGCGGTCATTCTTGTGTTTTCACACACAACCAAGACCCCAAATATGTTGCATACTTCTTTCAGTCTGAGCAATTCTTCATACAAAAGAAAAAATACGCAAAAGGCGTAAAGGTTATTGATATCAGAACTGCCGATTTGGAAAAGATTGAGATTCCGGTGCCACCGATGGCTGTACAGCGTAAAATTGTTGAAATTCTCGACAATTTTTCAAATCTGACAGCGGAGCTGGAGGCGGAGCTGGAGGCGGAGCTGGAGGAGCGAAAACGACAGTACGAGTACTATCGCAATCTGCTGCTCACCTTCAATCCCGTCGCCAACGGCGCCGTGACCGGAGGAGAGCATCAGATAAATGATGCTACCGAAAATAGGGGGGGGCAAGCTGACGCAACCTGGCTGAGAATGAGCGATATAGGCGCATTTTATGGAGGCTTATCTGGGAAAAGCAAAAAAGATTTTGGTAACGGTAATGCCAAATATATTACATACATGAATGTATATAGCAATATATCGGTAAATATGGATTTGGTTGACACCGTATCTGTGTCAACAGATGAAAAGCAGAACGCCATTCAATTTGGTGATATTTTGTTCACTGGATCATCAGAAACACCAGACGAATGTGGCATGAGTTCTGTCGTCACTGAATTCATTGAGGAACCAACATACCTGAATAGTTTTTGCTTTGGATTTCGCCCTTATAACATCAAGTCATTCAATGTTCATTTTCTTAAGCATCTATTTAGAAGCCAGACCCTTCGGAAACAAATTATAAGAACGGCTAGCGGCGTGACACGCTTTAATGTGTCAAAGAAAAAAATGTTGAATGTAAGTGTTCCTATCCCATCGATTGAGAAACAAAACTATATTGCTGATATTCTCGACCGTTTCGAGACATTGACCACAGACCTGCAATCTGGCATCCCGGCAGAGATAGCAGCACGTCGCCAACAATATGAATATTACAGAGAACAACTATTGACTTTCAAAAGAAAAGCAGCATAAGTGATGGCTGAGCAATACGACATCGTTTCACAAAATACGCAATCAACGGTGGTTTCCCATTACGAGAGGCCATCGGAATTCAGGGAGACGTCCTATCAAGGTGAAAAGGAACTGGAGCGTGAATTTATTGAACAGCTCACGCGCCAGGGCTACGAGCGCCTGTACATCCATCAGGAGGATGAACTCATTGATAACCTGCGTCGCCAGCTGGAGCGTCTCAATGATTATGTGTTTACTGATGGTGAATGGCAACGTTTCTTCAAGACGGAAATTGCCAACGAGGGAAAGGGTATCGAGGATAAAGCCTTCACAATCCAACAAGACTGTGTGAAAACGCTCACCCTTGACGATGGCGCCATACGAAATATCAAACTCATCGATAAGAAGGATGTCCATGCCAATATCACCCAAGTCATTAACCAATATGAGGTGAGCGACGGAAGCCACAAGAACCGTTATGACGTGACAATCCTCGTGAACGGCCTACCACTGATACATATTGAGCTGAAACGGCGTGGCGTGCTGCTTAAGGAGGCGTTCAACCAGATCAACCGCTACGGGCGTGAATCGTTCTGGGCAGGTAATGCGCTGTTTGAATATGTGCAGATATTCGTCATCAGCAACGGCACCGAGACCAAATATTACAGCAATACCACTCGTCAGAGCCATATCAAGGAGCAGAACGCTAAGAGCAGCAAAAAGACCCGGACATGCAACTCATTCGAGTTCACGAGTTACTGGTCTGATGCACAGAATAACATTTTGGGTGACTTGGAGGATTTCACGGCAACTTTCTTCAGCCGTCACACCCTGCTCAATATCCTCACACGTTTCTGCGTCTTTACCGAGCAAAAAATCCTGATGGCTATGAGGCCTTATCAGATTGCTGCTACCGAGCGACTGTTGAACAGGATAGAAGTTGCCCATAATGCCCGCCAGTATGGTACCATCAAGGCCGGTGGATATGTGTGGCACACCACTGGCTCGGGTAAAACCCTGACCTCATTCAAGGCTGCCCAGCTCGCCACCAAACTCACCTATATCGACAAAGTGCTGTTTGTGGTTGACCGCAAGGATCTGGACTACCAGACGATGAAGGAATATGACCGCTTCCAGAAGGGCGCAGCCAACGGCAACACCTCGACCAAGGAGCTGGAGAAACAGATCAACAACCCCAAGAGCAAAATCATCATTACCACCATTCAGAAACTCTCGACCTACGTCAAGAAGAACCCGCAAAGCGACTTCTACAAGAAAGAGGTGGTGATGATTTTTGACGAATGCCACCGATCCCAGTTTGGCGACATGCACAAACTCATAGTCAAGCGATTTAAGAAATACTACCTGTTCGGCTTCACTGGAACGCCCATCTTTGCCGAGAACGTGTCACCTGGACGTGGGATATACAAGACCACCGAGGACGTGTTCGGCTACCGCCTGCATACCTATACCATAGTGGACGCCATACGTGATCATAATGTGCTGCCTTTCCGTGTCGATTATGTCAAGACCATGAAGGAAAAGGAAGAAGTGGAGAACAGCAAGGTGTGGGACATAGAGCGGGAAAAGGCCCTGCAAGACCCACGACGCATCCACAACGTAGCGCAGTACATTCTCGACCATTATGACCAACAGACCAAACGAGGTAAAGCCTATTCTTTCAGCCTGCTTGCAAATGTGACTGAAGTAGCTGCCGACAAAAAGAAGAAAGTCGACGAGCAAAGGGTTAAAGCCAAAATCAGCGGCTTCAACAGTATCTTTGCCGTCCAGAATATCCATTGTGCGAAACTCTATTATCTGGAGTTGAAGCAGATGATGGATGAACTGCCCGAAAACAAACGGTTGAAGATCGCCACCATTTTCAGCTACGCTCCCAATGAACAGGATGTAGAAGATGGTGATGGCGAGGAAAACAGCGACAACACTGACGGCCTGGATTCCAATAGCCGTGAATTCCTTGAAAGCGCCATTGACGACTATAACAAGATGTTCGGCACCAGCTATGATACGTCTGCCGACAAGTTCCCCAACTATTACAAGGACGTGTCCCTGCGGATGAAAAACCGCGAGATAGACATCCTGATAGTGGTCAATATGTTCCTCACGGGCTTTGACGCCACCACGCTCAACACATTGTGGGTGGATAAGAACCTGCGCTATCATGGCCTGTTGCAGTCATACAGCCGTACCAACCGCATACTGAACAGCATCAAGACCTTTGGTAACATCGTATGCTTCCGTAACCTTGAGGAGCCAACCAACAAGTGCATCGCCCTGTTTGGTGATCCTAGCGCTAAAGGCATTACGATACTGCGCCCCTTTGAGGATTATTTCAATGGTTATACCGATGAGGACGGCAAGAAAGTCAAAGGCTATAAGAGTTACCTTGAGGAACTTCTTGCATCATGGGCGCCTGGGGAACTGCCTCTGGGTGAGAAGGCCGAGAAATCGTTCATTCGGCTGTTTGGCACAATCCTTAAGATGCGTAACCTGCTGAGCTGCTTTGACCAGTTCAACGGCGCAGACTTCATCTCAGAGCGGGATATTCAAGATTACACGAGCATTTATCTGGATCTGGCTGACAAGTACCGTCGCGAGAAACACGATAAGGAGGACATCTGCGACGACATTATCTTTGAGATGGAACTGGTGAAGCAGGTCGAAGTGAATATTGACTACATTCTGTTCCTTGTTCAGCAGTATCACGAGGGCCATCAGCAAGACATGGAGATACGAGTAAAGATCAACAAGGCCATCGACTCCAGCCCCGACCTGCGTGATAAGAAAGAGCTCATTGACAAATTCATCGACGACCTCACGCCGGACAGCGATGTTGATGCAGATTGGAAGCGATACGTCAACCGGGAAAAACGTGAGCAGTTTGACCAGATTATCACTGAAGAGCATCTGAAGAGGGAGAAGGCTGTAGAATTCATCGAGAATGCGTTCCAACGTGGTTATGTCCCGGAAGGAGGCATGGAACTGGACAGCATCATGCCGCCCATCAACCCGTTTGATAAGTCTGCCAACCGCCAAGGCAAGATACAAACTGTTCTAGAGAAGCTCAAAGCCTTCTTCAACAAGTTCTTCGACATCGCCGACGGCGAGTTCAAAGATTGATGCGCCCTGACCGGCGTAGAAGGCCGTGGACTCCCGCTGCCACCCCCAGGCGATAGCGACACCCAGTCGGTCTATTAACGGCGCCCAGCAGCCTCCTATGGATGTAAAATGGGAACGACTTACCGCCGCTCCCATGACATTTTTTGCTGCATCCCGAATGACGCTAGGATGAGCAGTGACTAGAATCCCACCAGCTTCTTGTGCAGGTACTTGGGCAACAGACGCTTGTAGGTGCCCATCGCACTGGCAGGCACGTTAATCCGCTTGAGACCCTTACATCCCTTGAATACATTGGCCCCGATGGAGCCGATAATAGTGCTCCTGAACTTCACCTCGCTGAGTGCAGGGCAATCCTCAAAGGCCTTTTTCCCAATACACACAACAGAATCACCTATTTCGGCAATCCTCAGGGTACTGCAACGCCCAAAAGCTAACTCACCAATAGTTAGAACACTATCGGGGACAACTATGCGGGCGAGTTTTGAATTGTTAAACGCATACGCATCAATAGTTTCAATCGAATCGGGTAACTCTATCTCCTCGGCAGCAACTTCATCGAACGCCCCTAAACCTATACTCCTCACAGTCCCAGGGACAAAAACGTCCTCGAGTTTAGCACATTGGCTGAAAGTTCCCCCACAGATATGTTTCAAGCCGTTGGGTAAAAATACACATCGAAGTCCGCTGCAGAATGCGAATGCCCCGTTCTCAATATCCATGCCGTCGTTATCATCGAACTCAACGTAGGTCAGTCCCGAGCATAGTGCAAATGCGAGTGAACCGACTCGCTCGATCGAACAAAGCAAATGCAACGACTTCAAGGATCCGCACCGGATAAATGCTTCCGTGCCGATGGTATGGACACGAGAGCCCCAAGTGATTTTCTTGAGATTAGTGCAATCGCTGAACGCTCCTTCGCCGATTTCCTCTACTGTGTCAGCAATGACGAGCTCAGTAATGTCATCCCTCTTAGCGTATTGATAGGGACTGATCTGTTTAATACCTTTTTTAATCCGTAATATCATATATTTTTGTTTATTTATAAGCTAGGGTGGGCACACCCACCCCAGCCGTCAGTTAATAGTTCATTTCAGTCGGATGAGGTCCAAGTCAAGAGGTACAATCCCATCGTAACGTTGAACCCAACCCATATACTCTCTCACAATGTAATCTGCAATATCATCACCGGCATGCATGCAACCAGGCAAGTTCTCCATAAAATGCGACACCCTCAGACCCTTGAACAAGTTAGCCAGCGACAAGCCCTTTTGAGCCCATTCATGATATTTCCCATTGTCGGGGAACAAGATAACGTCACGACCCTTCAGCGGTCCGCACATGGCCGGCGTGAGATTACTACACCCACCACAGGCAACGGCTATACAGTCGCCCAAGACGCCGCCAAGGATGATGGCGGTTTTTTCACTCTCGACGATGGCCACGCTCTTGTCTGGGTGCGTGCGGAGAAGGTGCTCACCGAAGAGACACTGCTTCAAGTTGAAATTGGGCAGTTCCAATGCCGTGTGAGCCCAGGTGACGTGTGGGAACGGATCCTTAACACGCTTGCCGGTCGCAGGGTTATACAGCATGATTTTACCTGCGTGGATGTGACCGAACTGATCAATCTGCCAGAACACAGTAGCACCGGCCCAATGCTTTGAGGTACCGATGTAGTAGTCGTGTTTCATCCGCTTGACGGTCTCAGCATCAAATTTTGAGCCCAGAAACGATACCAGATGATTGGTGTGGGTCTCTGTGCCGAGGACCGACATCTTAAGCAGATCAGGATCCATGTAGCTCGGCTTTACATACGTAGGCAGGCTGGGCTGAACCGTTGTCGTCATGCGGGGCATCGGCAGGTTGTTGTCCTGAAAATACTCGCGCGGAGGGTAATGGTGCGCACACTTGTCGGCACGGTCACACTTACCTACGCTCTCGTCAAGCACGTTACCGTTCTCGTCGACGTAGCACACGAAGGTCTTGTGTCCGCACTCAGGACAGATCCACTTGCCCTTCTTAGCTAAAGAATATTTATATTGTTTGTTCATATTCAATTAGTTAAAAATGTTCACGGTGTTCATTTGTTCAGTCTGTTCACGCTTACCGGACCATGAACACCGTGAACGATTAGACTACGGCTTCAGTAGGTTATTGACCTTGCCGAGGGACACACCCATCTGTGCAGCAATCTCTCGCTGGGTCTTACCTTGGGATTGTAATTCCTTGGCACGCCTGACCTCTTCGTCCCTCTGGGTTGCGGTCAGGTGATCGCGCTCACACCCATATTCCACAAAGCGGAATTGCAGGAAGTTGTTGAGCTTCTCAACTGCACACACGATGACGTTATCGGAATCATAGCGGAACGGTTCATTGCGCTGCTTGATTTCCTTGATGTAACGAATCTGAGAACCCTTGGTGCTGCCGCCGATGGCGAAGCTACCGTCACAGAAGTTCATCATCATGCGACTTCCAGCCAGGTCATTCTTTGTGATTGGACTTGACGGGTCGCGCTTGGGCGTGTGCGCCAAGACGAGAATCGAAAGATTGTTCCTCCTGCCGAAGTCCTTCAACCATTTCATCATGGGCAGAGCGAAACTAGCCTTCTCGGTCTCATTGCCCAGGTACGTGATGTTGTCGATGACGAGAATTCTCACCTCATGGTCAACAACAAGACGTTCCAACGACATCTTGAGATAATCCTCGAAGCTGCACCCACTCGGGAAGTTAACAACGTCAGGGTTAATCTCAACGCGCAACAGATTATCTGAGAACAGATAATCATTACCGTTGGCATCGCTGTAGCGTTTTCTGAACTGCATCTCTGAAAGTTCGAAATCACAGTAGGCGACCTTCTGTGCTGGGGCATCCATCGCCAAGCCCATCGTGGAACGGCGACCACTGCTAATGGCATCAGCAATCTGCATAGCAAGAATGGTCTTGCCTCGGTTGGTATCAGAGAACAAAATACACCTCTCGCCCTCGTACCAAAGCTGTCCGAACAGGTATCGGGGCACCGGCCTGCTCTTAGCGTCCTTGATGGCCTGATTCGCAGTCTTGACCGTGAACAACCCCACGTTGGGGTCCTCCTCCGGATTGTCGATCAGCGAGAAGTCGGGACCAGAGGCGCTAGCCTCGTTAGAACCAGTGCTCACCTGCCTGGATGAGTCCTGGGCACCAACGGGACCAGCTTCCTCGACCGAGATTTGCTTCACGTCAGGACTCTCCACCGGATTGTCGATCAGCGAGAAATCATTGCCATCGGTGAGGTTATCGGCTGTTGCCGCAACTTCACCCAACTGTTTCGTTGAATCATGGCCGTCAACGAGGTCGTCCCTCTTGACGGGGAAGGGATATTCGCCCAACGCCTCCTTCGGGGGAGTGAACGCCTTCTTCGTACTTTCGAATGGATAAGTCCACTTCTTAGGCCTACTCATACGGCATCTCCTTCCTGGGTGTCACCACCCTCCATGATTCTGCGGACGTCGCTCATCCTATATCTATAGGTGCCGCCCACGGATGAAACAGGAACCAGGTAGTTGATCTTCTGCCAGCGCCAGATCGTCGTCGAGCTCTTGCCGGTGATTTCCATCACCTTCTCGCGGCTGATATAGGTCTCGGCCTTGGAATCAGCTATCTGTTGTTCTAATTCCTGTTTCACTTCAGCGATCAGTTGCCTGTTCGCCTCAACCAGTTCGCCCAGTGTAATCGACACTTGCAGGCCCGGGCACTCCTTAGCAAGCTGTAATAAAGAACTATAGTCCTTCATTGTAGTAATAGGTCGGGCTAGCCTTCGGTTCAGGACCCACCTTGCCGGTCTTCCGCTTATGGCTCGGCTGCTCGGCTCTCGGTATACACCTCTGCATCCAGTCCAAGCAGGTCCACGCGGCGGTTGACGGATGCAAAGTTCTAAAAACGGCGATCTTACTCCAATTCGGGGATAATGATAAAAAAATAAGGCGCTGAAAAACAGTGCCTTAAATAAAATTATTGAGGTGAGATGAGGGGAGAAAAAGGGGATTACCTATTATTGACGCCAAAACCCCAAAAAAGTAGCCAATCACTACCCTTGAGTTTGGTCGTCATGAGCTTGGTCGTTATAGGGCAGAAAGTAAAAGCGATTCTTAAACGTGGCATTCGGCTTGTACTTATTTTCACGAACATCTTTAGGACATCGCACATCAACGATCTTAAAGAACACGCGCATCCATTCAGAGAACGTTGCGTGCCTTTTTACGACATACTCGGTACTGTTGTAAATCAGGTATGCTACCCTGCCAAGATCTGTTGATGACGTGAGGCTTTCCACTTCTTTAACTAAATCTGAAAAATAGTCAGGGTTCCCGCGGAGTCCTTTGAACAAGGCGTTGAAATAAGTGGCCAGTTCATCGCGGTCGACATGTGGTTCAACTTTCTTACGTCCTTTAGGCTTTTCTTGCACAGCGGTCACAACGCTCTCAGCGGCATCATCGGAAACTTCTCCTGTGGGGACGGCGGTAGATGATGCAGCAGGTGCCAGCGTCGGCGGTGCCTGTTGAGGCATGGGAGGTACTATCAGATCGCGAATACCTGAACAATACTCGTCGTACATCCTTATGATAGCAACCATTGCGCACCTGAGGTCATATATTTCTCGTGCTGGGTAAGGGCCATGGTCATTCGTCTCGAGTAACAGCGAACGATATGGCTCAATAGTATCGTATAACTTGACGATAAGTTGACGTCCGGTATCTGACGGTACACGGCGCGCCCCTTTTACAGTAATGTGATTATCCAGAATGAGTTGGTATGCCTGGATAAAGTGCTTCAAATCAACCTTATCCCGGTATAAGCTCTCAATCAACTCTTTGACTAATTGCGGTGTCCTGCGCTGAGACGCTAGCTCTTCAGCAGTCACTTCAACACGCTCTCCTGGGGCCAAAAAATATTGATCGCCGTTGGAAAACTCATTCTTATCCATGTTAATTTTAAATGTTGTTTTTTATTCAGAACCTATTGATATCCTCTTAATCGGTCATCTATGCCGCTAACGACCAATTCCACGTATGACGAAATGTTGCTTTACGCTAAATAAGTCGCCAAAAAGTCGCCAAAAATTAAAAATCAGCCTCTTAATAATTTTTATATATTATTGATTTTCAGCAAGTTAATTGAAAATATCAAACAATAATAGTGAACCCGTGGGGAGTCGAACCCCAATCGAAGGAACCGGAATCCTTTATTCTATCCATTGAACTACGGGTCCAGGTTGTGGTTGCGTCAGGAAAACCGTTTGCGTCTTTTTGGGAGGCTTGGTTTTTGACGAAATGCGGTGCAAAATTACGGCAATTTTTGTAATTTTGCAATAATCTTTGGGCAATTTGGGCGGTTGCCGTGGCTGGTGCCGCCTTTGAGGCCTGTAATGACGCTTAATTGAGGAGATTATGACTGTACGTATCGACCCGACGTGGAATCGCGTGCTTTCCGGTGAATGGGAGGCTCCATATTTCAAGCAGTTGACGGATTTTGTCCGTCAGGAATATCAGACTCGGCAGGTGTTTCCTCCCGGTCGGCAGATATTTGCGGCGTTTGACGCGGCGCCGTTCGACCAGGTGAAGGTGGTGATTCTGGGGCAGGACCCTTATCATGGTGTGGGACAGGCTAACGGGCTGTGCTTCAGCGTGAATGAGGGTGTACCGATGCCGCCGTCGCTGGTGAACATTTTCAAGGAGGTGCATGATGATGTGGGCGCGCCGATGCCTGCCAATGGTGACCTGTCGCGGTGGGCGCGCCAGGGGGTGCTGCTGCTGAACGCGACGTTGACGGTGCAAGCCCATCAGCCGCTGTCACACCAGGGCAAGGGCTGGGAAATTTTCACCGATCATGTTATCGCCCATCTGGCCCAGGAGCGTGAGCACCTGGTGTTCATGCTCTGGGGGGCGTATGCCAAGCGCAAGGGTGCTTTCATCGACCGTGGACGTCACCTGGTGCTCACGGCGGCGCATCCGTCACCGTTGTCGGCCAACCGCGGTGGCTTCTTCGGCACCCACCATTTCTCCCGTGCCAACGAATATCTGGTTCAGCACGGTCTCTCGCCCATCGTTTGGTGACAAGTGGGCGGCCTCGTGACTGTTGAGCGGAATAAAAACCAAAAATCGTGATGAAAAAAAACTGATTTTCCATCGTCAATTCAAAAAGTTGTTGTATCTTTGCACCGCTTTTTGAAAATAATTTTTAAATACTAATTGTAATGTACTTAGATTCAGAGAAAAAGAAAGAGATCTTTGGCACTTACGGCAAAAGCAATACTGACACTGGTTCTCCCGAGGCCCAGATAGCATTATTCTCATACCGTATTGCCCACTTGACCGAGCACTTGAAGGTC
>JAZQJW010000052.1:0-14755 GCA_045541835.1 Sodaliphilus sp.
TCTTCCTAAGACCGCTTGGCCTCCGACTTCGCTCACCTCGAGGGCGCGCGTGAGGTCATCGACCGAGAGTTCCTCGGTCTGCGACGGCACAACCTTGTTGACGAGGCTTGTGGAGCGCACCAGCAGGGCCGTCAGCGGGGAGAACAGCTTGACGGCAGCCTTGAGCGGTGCCGATGCCATAGCGGCAAAGCGCGTATTGTAGTTGGTGGCATAGAGTTTCGGGATAATTTCGCCGAAGAGCAGGATGAGGAAGGTGAGTATGACGGTCTGGACAATGAAATCCAGGACCGTACTGTTGAAGTCAAAGATTTGGTTCATCGCGTAGTTCAACACGATGGCAATCATGATATTGACCAGGTTGTTGCCCACGAGGATGGTGGCGAGCAACTTCTCGGGGGTAGCGAGGAGTTCGCGCACACGCTCGCGACGATGCGTGTCGGGTATATCATCAACGTCGGCAGGACGCAACGAGAAATAGGCTATCTCACTGCCGGAGTTAAATGCCGAGAGGAAGAGTCCCAGCAGTGCAACGATGATGGCGATGATGCTTCCAGTAGTGGGAGCGTTAAGAGTGACAAGCGGGTAGTTTGCCGAACAGAGTAGTGTCAATAGACACGATAACGGGTCAGGATCCAAAATAAAAAGTCGATTTGTTGAATAATGCGACAAAGATAGTGCAAGTCATGCACAGAACAAAATGAAAGACGAAGTTTTTCATTTTTTATGCCATGATGCAGCCTAACTTCAACAACTGTTAGAGGTTAGAGGTTAAAGGTTACTGGTTAAAGGTTAGGGGGAGTGATGAATAATATAAAAAATCAGGCGGCCCGTAGTGGGTCGCCTGACTTTTATTTAAACCCGTATGAGGGGTTTAAGACTTACTGTCAGTGATTACTGCATCACCTTAACAGCTACCTGAGTGCCGTCGGTGAAGGTGTAAACGCTGATGCAGATGCCGTTAGCCTCCTGCATCTCCTGACCGGCCATGTTGAAGTAGCGTACTCCAGCAACGGTCTTGCCAGCGTTCATCTCGTCGATGCTGGTGGGTTTCTCCTGCTTCTTGGAAACAGTTACCTGAACGGGCTCGCTCTCCATAACCTCACCGTTCTCATAGGTTGCAACAGCAACAATGGTCACGATGTAGTCCTCGGACTCGCGAGTGAAACTCTCGGGATTCTCAATCTCGTGACGCACGCCTTCCTTGTCGACCTGATACAGGGTAACAGTGCCGTAGTCGGCAGCGCCGCCCTCGATGATACCCTCAACAACCACGTCAGCATCGTTGGTGGCGATGGTCACCTTGGGTGCAACGGGAGTGTAGGTAGGTTCAGGAGTTGTGCCAGCCTCAAAGGTAAAGCCGGCCTGGGGGAGGAAGTTGAGGGCATTAACCGAAGGACCGGTCCAGGTTGCCCAAACATACTGGTACATGCTGGAGGGATTTTCAGTGTCGACGCCATAGAACTTGACAGTCTTGAAGCCAGCAGGAGTGGTCACCAGGGTTTCGATCAACAGATTGCCACCCGTGTACTCAAAGGGCTCGTTGAAGTCAAACACGAGTTCATTCTCGCCACCGGCAATCGTCGTGGTGGCCACAGCGGTGGTACCCTCGACAGCCTCAAGAGCCTCAGCGTTAAAATAATCCTGCTCAACAGCCTTAACCGAAAGTTGGACTACAGCACCGCTCAAACCAGTAGCGATACCCGCATCATCGGAGCAGAAGAACTTCACCTGTGAAATCTTGCCATCCACCATGTCGGTCAACATGTCAGCGGGATAAATCATCTGAACCATCGTGTTCTGAGTGTCCATGTAGAGGCCATAAAGAGGCGCACGATCGTTGGTTGCCTCACCCTCACAAACGGTCAGCACGTTGGCCTGAGCGGCAAATGCCATCACGGCCAAAGCAAAAAGTGTAAAGAATTTCTTCATAGTAGGTATAAATTAAATTATTGATAAAAAAATACAATTCTCTTTTTAAGGACATCTCATTGATGCTGTCGCAAAAATACACAAAAACAAAGCATCCCAACAAAAATGTGCTGATTTTTTAATCAAAACCAACACATTTTCGTTTATGGGAGCATTCTCTACTTGAGCAATCCGACGGAGCGTTTGAGGAAGCGGTCCAGGCCTTCACCCTTGAGCATACCATTGCTCAGCAGGGCGATGTCGATGAGCTGATGCACGCGGCTCTCGCCGGCGGCATAGGCCACAACGATGTTCTCCTTCTGCTTGCGCAACTCGTCGAGGTGCTTCTCGTTGTTCTCGAGGTCCTGCTTCTTGTCCTCGGGCACACCCTTGCCATCCTTGTCCAGGTCACGAATGGCCTTGACGACGTTCTGGGTGGCAATGATGTCCTCGTTGACAGGTTTGAGTTCGGCCTCAAGTGACTGCTCGGCCTGCTCGATGATCTTCTGGACAAGCGGATGTTTGGTGTTGAGCACCATGCTGTACATGTCGGGCATCTCGCCATAGAAGCTCATGCCGGGCTGGAAACGTGCCATGTCTTTCATGCGGCGCATATACTCGGCCTGGGTGATCACCACGGGCTGGTCGTCGGGCGACATGGCGGCAAAGCTGACCATGAATTCGGATTTCTCGACAGGCGGAATCTGGGAGTGGAACAGCGTCTGGGCGATTTCCTGCTGCTCGGGGGAGAACTGCGGCTTGTTCTCCTCCTGCTTGCGGATGAGGTTGTCAAGCACGTCGCTGTCCACGCGCAAGAAGCGCATCTTCTCCTGCTTCTGTTCGAGCATGCCTACGAAGGGCACGTCCAGCTCGCCGTTCATCAGCAGCACGTCATAACCCTTGTCGGTGGCCGCCTTGATGTAGGCATACTGTGCCTCCTTGTCGGTGGCATAAAGGCAGATGAGGTTGCCGTCCTTGTCGGTCTGTTCGGCCTCAATGAGTTTGCGGTAGTCCTCAATCTTGAAGTACTTGCCGTCAGTGTTCTCGAGCAGGGCGAACTTGAGGCCCGACTCACAGAACTTCTCATCGCTCAGCATGCCGTACTCGATAAAGATTTTGATGTCGTTCCACTTCTTCTCGAACTCCTCGGGCTGATTCTTGGCGATTTCCTCCAGGCGTGCGGCGACCTTCTTGGTGATATAGGTCGAAATCTTCTTCACGGCGCGGTCGCTCTGCAGGTAGCTGCGCGACACGTTCAGCGGGATGTCGGGGCTGTCGATGACGCCTTGCAGCAACATCAGCCAGTCGGGAACAACTCCCTCGACGCTGTCGGTGACATAGACCTGGTTGCAGTAGAGCTGAATGCGGTCCTTGCGGATGTCAAGATTGTTCTTGATTTTCGGGAAGTAAAGGATACCCGTCAGGGTGAAGGGATAGTCCACGTTGAGGTGAATCCAGAACAGAGGATCGTCCTGACCAGGCTCGATGGCGTGGTAAAACTTCAGGTAGTCCTCGTCCTTGAGGTCGGCAGGCATGCGCGACCACAGGGGTTCCACATCGTTGATGACCTTGTCCTTGTCGGTGTCCTGGTACTTGCCGTCCTTCCACTCCTGCTCCTTGCCGAAGATGATGGGCACGGGCAGGAAGCGGCAATATTTCCTCAGCAGGCCCTCGATGCGGGCGGCCTCCAAGAATTCCTTCTCGTCATCGTCCAGGGTAAGGATGATGTCGGTGCCGCGCTCGGCCTTGTCACATTCCTCCATCTCAAACTCGGGAGAGCCGTCGCACGTCCAACTGACGGCCTTGGCACCGTCCTGCCAACTCAGGGTGCGGATTTCCACCTTCTTGGCGACCATGAAGGCTGAATAGAAACCCAAGCCGAAGTGGCCGATGATGGCGTTGGCGGTATCCTTGTATTTCTCGAGGAACTCCTCGGCGCCCGAGAAGGCAATCTGGTTGATGTACTTGTCGATTTCCTCGGCGGTCATGCCGATGCCGCTATCGCTCACGGTGAGCGTACCGGCCTCCTTGTCGACGACGATGTTGACCTTCAGGTCCTCGGTCGAGCCCTTAAACTCGCCTGCACCCGATAGGGTCTTCAGCTTCTGAGTGGCGTCAACAGCGTTGCTCACCAACTCGCGCAGGAAAATCTCGTGGTCACTGTACAGAAATTTTTTAATTACGGGGAAGATGTTGTTTGTCGTTACCCCAATAGTTCCTTTTGGCATATTCTTTATCTTTTTTAAGTTATTAGTCACTTGTGGAGACGCTTACTCATGCGCCTCATGCGAAGGGAGGTCTCTGCCCCACTCCACATCAATTAATATGCCATATAATAATAAGGTGACAAATCGTCACTCAACCTGCCAACACTGCCGCAAAACAAAAGAGAAAATCATGAATATAATGGCATCCATGCCGCCGGAGCACGGACTACGAGGGGCATTTCATGCTGTAATCAAGCGGACGTAGCCGTAGAAGCCTAACTCGCGGTTGATGAGGCTGTAGTGTGTCGGCTCATCGACCACCTCACAGGTGCCGGGGTCGATGGCATGCTCAAGGCTGTCCTTCAACTCAGCGAATTTTTCCATTGCCGACCGCTCGTCGCGGCAGTTATAGACGTCGCTCACCGCGCCGTCCTCGGTCTGGTATTCAAAAACCACTCGATACCTCATCTGCTAACAATCTATTTAGCGGTTGCCGTACATCTCCTCGTAGTAGCGCTGGTAGTCGCCGCTGGTGACGCTGCGCACCCAGGGCTGGTGATCGAGGTTCCAGCGAATGGTTTTCTCGATGCCCTCGGTGAAGGGGGTCTCGGGATACCAGCCAAGTTCGCGAGCAATCTTGGTGGGGTCGATGGCGTAGCGCATGTCGTGGCCGGGACGGTCGGTGACGAACTCGATGAGGCCGTCGTTGATGACATCCAGGTCGCACTGGAGCAACTGCTGATACTCGGGCTCCTCGCGCATGATACGGGCTATGATGGCAATGACTTGCTTGACGATGTTGATGTTGCTTTCCTCATTGAAACCGCCGATGTTATACACCTCGCCCACGGTGCCCTGACGCAGCACGAGGTCGATACCCTTACAATGATCCTCGACATAGAGCCAGTCGCGCACATTCTCGCCCTTGCCGTAGACGGGCAGTTTCTTACCCTCGAGGATGTTCTTGATGATAAGCGGGATGAGCTTCTCGGGGAAATGGTAGGGGCCGTAGTTATTGCTGCAACGGGTGATGTTGACGGGCAGGCCGTAGGTCTCGTGATAGGCCATGGTAATGAGGTCGGCGCTGGTCTTACTGGCCGAATAAGGCGAACGCGGTGCCAGCGGCGTCTCCTCAGTGAAGAAGCGGCGGCCGTAGGTCTTGAGGTCGGTGCGGCCCTGGATGACCTCGCGCACGTCATCGCTTACCTCCAGAGGCTGCGGCTCATCAAAATCCTTGGTCAGGGAGCCATAGACCTCGTCGGTCGAGATTTGCAGGTATTTCTTGCCCGGGGCATAGGTGTTATGACCCTTGTCGTCCTTGCCCGTAAACCAGGCCTCGCGGGCGCAATCAAGCATGTTCTGTGTGCCCAGGATATTCGTTTCCAGGAAGAGGCGCGGATTGGTGATACTGCGGTCCACGTGGCTCTCGGCTGCAAAATTGACGATATAGTCCACATCATATTCCCTCATGATTTCCTGCACCAACTCGCGATCGCCAACATCGCCCCGGACGAAGGTAACGTTGGAGCGCTCCAACTCGCCCTTGATGGAAGCCAGGTTACCGGCATAGGTCAAGGCATCGAGGATAATGATCTCGATGTTGTCGCCATACTTACCCAAAATATACTTCACAAAGTTTGAGCCGATAAATCCGGCGGCTCCTGTTACGAGATATGTCTTCATAATTGCAGTAAGGTTTGATTTAACTCACAAAGGTAACAATTAATTATCAAAAATCAGTACCTTTGCAAAAAAATATTTTAAATGAAACGATTCTATTTATCCATCATTCTGCTGATGACGGTCATGAGCCTGATGGCCCAACCAGCAGAACCCACCAAGAAAGAACGCAAAAAGGTCGCCGTCGTGCTGTGCGGTGGCGGCGCAATGGGCACCATTCACATCGGCGCCCTTAAGGTATTGGAAGAAGCCGGCATCCCTATCGACATGGTTACCGGCACTTCCATGGGCAGTATCATCGGCGGCATGTATGCCGTGGGCTATGATGCCAATGACATCGAAACCATCGTCAACAGCATAGACTGGGGCGACATCCTGCGCGACCGCCTGTCGATGAGAAACCAGACGCTTGACGAGCGCGAGAAGCAGAATATCTACCTGTTTGACTACCGCATCTTCCTGGACAAAAGCCAGGACACGCTGGCCGGTGGTTTCATCCGCGGCATTAATGTCGAGAAGACCTTGCGCCACTACCTGCGCCAGCCCGAGGACATAGATTTCCTGAAACTGCCACGCCCCTTCGGCTGCATTGCCACCGACCTGATCACCGACAGCGAGGTTGTGCTCAACCACGGCTCGCTGGCCAGGTCCATCCGCGCCAGTATGGCCGTGCCCGGCGTGTTCGCCCCCGTGAGAATGGACCCCTACATCCTTGTTGACGGCGGCACCAAGAACAACTTCCCTGCCGACCTGGCCCGCAAGATGGGTGCCGACATCGTCATCGGCATCCGCACCGACCTGGGGCTGAACAAGAACTACTACTCCACCTCCGACATTCTTGAGCGGTCGGTGGGCGCCGACATCCACAACCGCAGCGACGAGAATGACAAGTATTGCGACCTCATCATCCGTGTCCCGGTGAGGGGCTATTCGGCGGCCCATTTCTACCGCTCGGCCATCAAGGAACTCATCAAGCGCGGCGAAGAGGCCACAAGGGCCCAGATGGACTCCATCATGATGCTCAAGGAATTGGCCGGTGTACCCGCCGATTACAAGCCCGATTACAGCATCATCAAACTGAGCGACATCGACAATACCCAGGCCTGCAAACTCGTGAACGAGGAGAATGCCAAGAACTCCATCAAGGCCAGCGTGGGCGTGAGATATGACAACGAGGAACTGGTGGCCGCCCAGATCGGCGCGACCTATTACTTCGGCAACAAACTGGACAAGACGCTTGACCTCACCCTGAGGTTGGGTAAGCGCACCATGGGCCGTCTGGCATGGAACATGATACCCAAGCCTCACCGCAGGATTGGCCTGTCCTATGAAATCTGGCATGAAGACATCGACCTGTTCATGGGGAAGCGACGTTCAGAGAACCTGAAGTTCGTTTATCAGAAGGCCAATGCCACGCTGTTCTCATTCGACGCGCTCAACCTGAATTTTGACCTGGGCATAGCCTGGGAGCATTACCACCACTATGATATACTGTCCAGCCAGTATAGCATCGATTATTTCAAGGATTTCGGATACCACTTCAATGACTTTGAATACTATTTCAACTACCATGCCAGCGCACGGTACAACACCGAGGACAACTGGTACTTCACTAACAAGGGTATGCGTGCCGAAGCCCAGTATGCCTACTACACCGACAACTTTGCCCAGTGGAAAGGCCATGCAGGTTTCAGCGAGGTGAGTGCCAAGTGGCGCATGACAGTACCGCTGACCAGCACGACCCATGTGCAACCCATGGTCTATGGGCGACTGATGTTTGGCAAGGACCTGCCCGCTACCGCCATGAACATGTTGGGCGGCAACCGCGACGGCATCTATTATGCCCAGCAACTGTCATTCTCGGGCTTCGGTCACTGTCATCTCATAGACAGCAAATTACTGATTATGGGTCTCAAACTGCAGCAACGCCTATTCAAGGAGCACTACCTCATGGCAAAAGGACACCTTGCCAAGCATAACGACAAACTGGACGGCATCTTCAACAGCAAGCCCATTTGGGGAGCCCAACTCGCCTATGCCTACAACAGCATGTTTGGCCCTCTGGGCGGCTCCATCAGTTGGAGTAACCTCACCAAACAAGTCTCCTTCTACATCAACCTGGGCTTTGAGTTCTAAGCCATGACCGAGGGACAAGGTGGCAGGTTATACGAGCCAGAGGCCCGCAATGCCTTGAAACTGCCTGAACCTGATATGACATAATAAATGCAGGGAGCCCACAAGGGTTCCCTGCATTTATTATGCGTTGGTCTGAATTGACTTAGAAGTCGCTGAAGAAATTAGGACGTATCAACAGACCGATGCGCAGGCGGCAGTGGTACTTGTTGTAGTCCAGCAGGTTCTCGCCATAGCCGTCATAGAAGTGCAGCATCAGGTACTGGTTATCCCTCTTGCTGAAGCGGAACCCCACATTCAGGATTGTGTTGAAGTTGAGGTTCCATCCCTGGCGTTTCACAAAGGTGACATCGGCCACCCAACGCCTGTCGGCAGAGATAAACTGTGAACCAACCTGGAAGATACCGCAATACTTGAGGATGTCCTTGTTCTGTTGCCCGTCGATGATGGGAATCCATGTCTTGCCATACACTTCCAGCCGAGGATCGATAACCGCAGCATAAGCGACCGAAACCTTGTTCCAACTACTGGCCACTCACTTGCGGCGAGATGGTCACATCAGCCTGGCCTTTCATCTTGGCGCTGAACTTCATGGGGACCTCAATATCAGTCTTCTTCACGGTCATTGTTTCAAATGACGATGGTGTTTCCTTGGGGATATCAACACCGCAAGACACCAAAACAAACACAATGAGCAAGCATGCTCAGTTGCAGATCTTGACTTTACTCATATCGATAGGGGTTATTACGTTTTATTGTTATTATTGTTATTATTGTTATTATTGTTTTTATTCTATAATATTAATATGCAAAATTAAGTCAATTTTTAAATGATGAAAGCATTCTCCGTAAAAAGTGTTATTAATCCCAACGATACTCTTGCATATGATAAAGAAATACAATAACTTTGCAAATAAAACCGTCATGATCATGAACGTGCATCAACAACAATGTCTGGAGGACACCCTTAAAGTGGTGGAGCGCCTCGAGCGTGAGCATCCCTTGACGCAGTTGTTCTGGGAATGTACACTGCGCTGCAACATGGCGTGCCGTCACTGCGGCAGTGACTGCATGAAAATATCTGACGTGCCCGACATGCCGCTTGCCGACTTCCTGCCGGTACTCGACGAGGTGGCAGCCCACCGCGACCCCGGGAAAGTCCTGGTGAACACCATCGGCGGCGAGCCACTGGTGAGACCCGACCTGATGGACTGCGGCCGAGCCATCCGTGAACGCGGCTTCTTGTGGGGGCTTGTGACCAACGGCATGACCCTGGATCGCTCTGTTGCCCGCGAGATGGCCCAGGCTGGCATCAACTCGCTCTCAATCGATGTTGACGGCACACGCGACGACCACAACTGGCTGCGCAATTCCCCGATAGGTTTTGACCGCGCCATGCGTGCCGTGGAAGCCGTTCAGACCATCCCCAACCTCACGTGGGACGTGATCACCTGCGTGAACAGCCGCAACATCAACCATCTTGAAGAACTCAAGCAGCAACTCATCGAGGCCGGCGTCACCCATTGGCGCTGTTTCACTATCATCCCCATGGGACGTGCGGCCAACGACGAGAGCCTGCAACTCACCGACGAGCAGTTCCGCGACCTGCTCAACTTCATCGTCCTCACCCGCCGTGAGGGCAAAATCGACCTGAGCTACGCTTGCGAGGGCTACCTGGGAGCTTATGAAGGCCTCGTGCGCGGCTACTTCTACAACTGTCAATCAGGACTGACGGTGGCGAGCATTCGTGCCGACGGCGCCATCTCGGGTTGCCTGAGCATCCGCAGCGACTACAATCAAGGCAATATCTATCGTGACAGTTTTTGGGACGTGTGGGAGAACCGCTTTGAGCAATACCGTAACCGCGAGTGGATGCGCCGCGGCCCGTGTAGTGACTGTGAAGCGTTCCGTTACTGCCGCGGCAACGGCTTCCACCTGCGTGACGAGAACGGTGACCTGATGGTGTGCCACTACAACCGACTGAAGAATATCAAACTCTAAACAAATACTATTATGAAAAAGAAGAAGAACCAATCGCGGAAATCAATCACCGCAGTGGGCGCAGTATTCGCTGCAGGCCTCACGCCAGGCATTGCCACCGGTTCACCAGCTCCAGAGCCACTGAACACCGACATTGAACTCACGGCAGCCGATGCAGTTTCCATCGATGGTGAAAAGTACGACTTCGAAGACCTATTCGCTATGAATCAGGCCGATCCCGTCCCTGTGGACCAAGTCGTGGTCGTCTATGGTCCACCGAGAGCCATGAAGAACCTGAACAAGGATAAAGATAAGGATAAGAACAAGGACAAGAAGAAGAAAGACAAGGACAAAAAGAAGAAAAAAGACAAGGACCAAGAGATGAGAGAATGGCAGCTTGCCGATTCTGCCGCGATGGCTGAACAGAGGCGTATCCAAGAAATGAACGAGCTCAAAGAAGCACGTGAAAAAGCTCGCCGCGACTCTATCGAACGCGCCATGCAACAAAATTATAAACTCGTCTATGGCCCGCCCCCTCCCAGGTATAACTCATTAGATCCTGAACAAGTGCGCCTCGAACTTGCCGAATACAGTAAGGATGAAGCCATAGCATTTGTCGAGAACCAAATCATGGCGTATCTTGACTACATCTCAGATATGGATAGGCGTTTCAGCAACGGTGACGGACCAAGAATCAATAGCAAGACAGAATTGGATTCCGATGACAAGAAACGTCTGATTGAAGAGGTGGAGCGCAGTTTTGGTGTGCAGGTGACTGAAGAAATGATGGAGCACCTGAACACCCCGAATCGCCTCGCCCTCTTCATCGTTGAGGTTATCAGGCCTGCCGACAAGTAACAACAACAGCCCACGATACAAGAAACTGTGTCATCATAGCGACACGGTAGAACAACCGTGCTATCGCACAGAAAAGAAAACATTGCGGGGGCACTCTGGTGATGAGTGCTCCCGCAATGAATAACTTAAAAATACAGTTTCTTAACAATTCGTTCAGTCGATAGGATTGTTCTCGGCGAAGATGGCCATGCGCTCATCGAGGATGTCGTACTGATGATCCTGGATGAACGAGGTGCACACGCGCAGACCTTCCTGCCATGAACCGGTGGTGGCCAGACAGATGGCGCTCACGCCGTAATACATCAGTTCGCGTGCCAACTGGCCGCTGGTCATGTTGCCGTAGCCGATGGTAAAGTAGAAGCCGTCGGCAATGGGCTGGTCACCATCCATGCCGTAGACGATGCGGAAGCCGTGACGGGTGAAAATCTCCTTCAACTTGTGAGCACGCTCACCATAGACGATGACGTCGTCACGGAAGTGGTACTCGCCGTTGCTGGCAGCGTCCATGATAGCGGCAAGCGCGTACTGGGCGCTGTGGCTCGTGCCCGATGACAGGGCATAGAGCGTGCGGGTGATGAACACCTTGCCGAAGGGCAGTCCGTCGTAACGAGCCGACAAGTCGGGATAGTGGCGGTTGAAGATGGCGGGGCTGATGCAGGTCATCGCGATGCGCTCGCCGGCATAGGAGAATGCCTTGCTGCCACTGATGTGCATGATGTAGTTGTCGGTGTACTTTGCCACGCTGGGCTGGAAGGGCGGCTCAAAGGGCTTGCTGATGTCCAGACGGAAATCCATGGCGAAGTAAGCCAGGTCCTCAAGCACAATCACGTCATACTTGGTGGCCAACTCACCGATGTCACGCAACTCGTCGTCGGTCAGGCAAATCCAGGCAGGGTTGTTGGGGTTGCTGTAGATGAGACAGCAAACGTCGCCCTTGGCCATATACTCCTCGAGTTTGGCACGCAATTTCTTGCCGCGGAACTCGTAGATGTCGAACGTCTCGTAGGGGACATCCTGAATCTCCAACTGGAGTTTCTGCACGGGGAAACCGGGGTCGATAAACAAGGCCTTGTTCTTCTTCTTGTTGCTCTGGGTGATGGTGAGCAACGAGGCAAAGGTGCCCTGCATCGAGCCGACGGTGGGAACGCAGCACTCGGCGGGAACGTCCACGTCGATAAACGCCTTGATGAAACGAGAAGTGGCATCCTTGATCATCTTCTCACCGGGCAAGGCGGGATAGAGGCGGGCGCAACCGTTCTGCAGCGCCTTGATCTGTGCCTCAACACCGATCTTGGCAGCAGGCAGTCCGGGAATACCCATCTCCATCTTGATGAACTCCTGTCCCGACTCACGCTCAGCGCGCTCGGCGATGGCCTTCACTTCGCGGATGGTGGCGTTGGCATAATCAATGATGCCATACTCTTCAATCGCGCGGTCGATGATCTCGCGGCTAATGGGTGTGGGTCTCATCGCTGGGCCTCCTTTCCGATGGCAAGCGCCTTGAGGTTAGCATCTACCACGGCATCGCCCTTGCGGCCAAAGACGCGGCGGATGGCGTTCTCCAGCTTCTCGTACTCGATGCCGAGGGCCTTCTGGGCAGCACCCAGCAGGATGACATTGGCCGAACGGGGAATCTCGTTGTCCTTGGCCAGCTGCTCGATGTCGAGGGTGATGACGTTCTTCACCTTGGCCAGGTCGGCCATCACGGTCTCCACCTCGGGATAGTTGGGGATGTTGACAAAGGGCTTGCTCGAGGTGATGATCCAGCCGTCCTTGCTCAGGAAGGGCAGGTAGCGCAGGGCCTCCATCGGCTCCATCGAGATGATCACGTCGGCCGAGCCTTTAGCGATCAAGTCGCTGTGGATGGGGTTGCTGCTGATGCGCAGGTTGGACTGCACGTCACCGCCACGCTGTGACATGCCGTGCACCTCGGCCTGCTTGATATAAAGATTCTCGTGCATGGCTGCTTCGCCAATCACGGTAGCGATGGAGAGGATACCTTGTCCACCCACGCCGCACAAAATGATATCGGTTTTCATTGCTTTGCCTCCTGTGCTTTCTTTTGTTTGAGATGACGTTGTAATGTTTGCATGCACTCGCGGCGCGGGATAATCACGCTGGTACCGCGATAGTTGATCTCGTCACGCATCACTTGCGTGATCTCGGGCATGTTCTTGGGCAGGGGAACGACCACCTTTAAGTGCTCGTCGGTCATACCCAAACCACGGCAGATAGCCTCGAACTTGTTAGTGCCTGCAGAGTCCTGACCACCCGTCATACCGGTGGTGAGGTTGTCGCTGATGATAACGGTGATGTTGGCATTCTCATTGATGGCATCGAGCAGACCCGTCATACCCGAGTGGGTGAAGGTCGAGTCACCGATGATGGCAACTGCGGGCCACTGACCAGCATCGGCAGCACCCTTGGCCATGGTGATGCTGGCACCCATGTCAACACACGAGTGGATAGCCTTGAAGGGAGGCATGAAGCCTAGGGTGTAGCAACCGATGTCGCCGAACACGCGGGCGTTGGGATACTCCTTCAGCACCTCATTAAGGGCGGTATAAACGTCGCGGTGGCCGCAACCCTGGCACAATGCGGGGGGACGCGGAGCGACATTCTCGCAGTTGGGATAACCCTCGCTCACGGGCAGACCCAGGGCCTTCTTCAAGGCGTCGGGGTTCAACTCGCCAGTGCGGGGCAGTTCGCCGGTGAGGCGGCCCTTGATAACAGCATTGCCCGGCATCACACCACGCACCAGGTCCTCGACGAAGGGCTGGCCTTCCTCGGCGATGAGCACGGCGTCACAGTCGGCAGTCATGCGGCGGATAAGTTCCTTGGGCATGGGATACTGGCTGATCTTGAGCACGGGATAGGGGCAACCGTCGGGATAGCATTCCATCAGGTAGTTATAAGCGATACCTGTTGCGATGATACCCATCGAGTGGTCGGCACCGTCGATGTACTTGTTGTACTCGCTCTTGACGGCACGCTCCTCGAGTTCGGCCTGCTGACCAGTCACCGTGATGTTGCGCTTGATGGCGTTGCCGGGGAGCAATACCCAATGGCTTGCCTTGGCGTCATAGTTCAATTCGTTCTCGGCACGCGGCGTTTCCTTGACCTCTACCACGGCACGGCTGTGGGCCATACGTGTAGTCACACGCATGAGCACGGGGAGGCAAACCTCCTCGCTCAGTTCGTAGGCCTTCTCCATCATGTCGTAGGCCTCCTGCTGAGTGCTGGGCTCCAGCGTGGGAATCATCGCGAACTTACCATAGAAGCGGCTGTCCTGCTCATCCTGTGAGGAGTGCATCGAGGGGTCGTCGGCCACGAGGACCACCAGACCGCCGTTCACACCCGTCATGCCCGAGTTAACGAACGGGTCGGCGCACACGTTCAAGCCCACATGCTTCATGCAGACGAGCGCACGCTTGCCCATGAAGGACATACCGAGGGCAGCCTCCATAGCCGTCTTTTCGTTGGTACACCAGCGGCGATGAACGTTACGTTCCACCGCTAACTTGGAATTCTGAATGTACTCCGTAATCTCGGTCGAAGGAGTACCCGGATAGGCATACACGCCGCTAAGACCCGCGTCAAGCGCGCCCTGGGCGATAGCCTCATCACCTAAGAGTAACTTTCTCATTATTATAAGGTTTAACTAGTATTATCTCTCTACAAATGTATTAGAAGTATTTATTCACGTCACAAAGTTACACAATAATTACCACCCCACAAATTTTTTAAGGATTTTTGACCAATATCACCGAGAAACGTCATCATTCAGCCAATTTGCCTCACGCTAAGCCAGGAAGGCGCAAAGAATTTTTCACCGAATTAATCGTTAACCTCAAATCCGCAACCTATAGGGTTTAGTGGGATTTTGCTTGCAAAGCGACAAAATTCATTTATTGTACATATTTCTTGCACAACAGAAATGTCGCAGACACAAAATCCCCTTACCCCATAAAGCGACTTGAGGTAATACG
>JAZQJW010000053.1:0-97361 GCA_045541835.1 Sodaliphilus sp.
GTCTTCCTAAGACCGCTTGGCCTCCGACTTATCGTTAATGCCGCTGCCAAAATCAATAAGTACTTTTTCATTGTTGTGTTGTTTTATCTAGTTTGACTAGTTAATCTACTTTTTGTAATACCACTGCGCTTCTTGCCGGCAGGTACATCTTGAGCCAACCCTTGCCGTCCGCGGCGTACAAGTCGTCGTGCTCCGTGAAATGCGCTACCGAGTCGTCGCTCAGACCGAAGCCGGCGAACTCTTTCGCGTCGGTGTTGAGCACCACTTTGTATTTGCCCTCGGGCACCAGCATACCGTAGTCGGTGAAGGACTTCTGGCCGTTCCAGTTGAAGATGAAGAGCAACTCTCCGCGGGAATAAGCCACCACCTGGTCGCCCTCGTTGTCCCACCATTTCATCACCCACGGCAGGTGTTTGCCTACGTTGTATCGCTTCTCCTCCTCCGTCGGGTTCTGGGTCAGCAGGTGCTCTTTCAGCAGATGGATCATCGCCTCGTCAAAGCGGTTCAGGTCCGCGAAGAAATAGTTGGGATTGTCCACCAGCTCCCATTGACGGCGGGCGTACTTGTAACTCCAGCCGTTGCCCTCGCGGGGGAAGTCGATCCACTCGGGATGGCCCCACTCGTTACCCATGAAGTTGAGGTAGGCGCCGTTGATAAGCGACAAAGTAACCAGACGAATCATCTTGTGCAGCGCCATGCCGCGGTCTACTGTGCCGTCGTGGTCGTCGGTCATCATGTGCCAGTACATCTCCTTGTCGATGAGGCGGAAGATGATGGTCTTGTCGCCCACGAGCGCCTGGTCGTGACTCTCGGCATAGGAAACGGTCTTCTCGTCGGCGCGGCGGTTGGTCAGTTCCCAGAAGATGGACGTCGGCTTCCAATCCTCGTCCTTGCGCTCCTTGATGGTCTTGATCCAGTAGTCGGGGATTCCCATCGCCATGCGGTAGTCAAAGCCGATACCGCCGTCCTTGAAAGTGCGGGCAAGACCTGGCATACCGCTCATCTCCTCGGCGATGGTGATGGCGTGCGGATTGACCTCGTGGATAAGGACATTGGCCAGCGTCAGGTAGGTGATGGCATTGGTGTCTTCGCCACCGTTGTAGTAGTCGTCATAACTGCCGAAGGCCTGACCCAGTCCGTGGCTGTAATAGAGCATCGAGGTCACACCATCAAAACGGAAGCCGTCGAACTTGTATTCCTCCAACCAGAACTTGCAGTTGGACAGCAGGAAGTTGAGCACCGCATTCTTGCCGTAGTCGAAGCACAGCGAGTCCCAAGCGGGATGCTCGCGCTTATTGTCACCGTAGAAGTAGAGGTCGCCCGTGCCGTCGAAGCAGCCCAGTCCCTCGACCTCGTTCTTCACAGCATGGCTGTGCACGATGTCCATAATGACCGCCACACCCTGGGCATGCGCATCATCGATGAGGTGCTTGAGTTCATCGGGAGTGCCGAAACGCGATGAGGCGGCATAGAAACTCGAGACATGGTAGCCGAACGAGCCGTAATAGGGATGCTCCTGGATGGCCATGATCTGGATGGCGTTGTAGCCGTCGGCGACGATGCGAGGCAGCACATTCACGCGGAATTCCTCGTAGGTGCCCACGCCCTCGCGGTTCTGTGCCATGCCGATGTGGCACTCGTAGATGAGC
Source organism: Sodaliphilus sp. (assembly GCA_045541835.1). Classification (GTDB taxonomy): domain Bacteria; phylum Bacteroidota; class Bacteroidia; order Bacteroidales; family Muribaculaceae; genus Sodaliphilus. The sequence continues at coordinate 1,650 of JAZQJW010000053.1, forward strand.
AACGGCTGCGTGTTAGGCTTGAATTTCTTGACCTTGAATTGATAAGGTTCTTCAGGGTCCCATACCTGGGCCGAGAAGATGTAGGTTTTATCGTCCTGGACCACGCGGGTAGCATAGGCCGGGATGCGTTCTCCCTCACCGCCGGGCCAGTGGATGCGCAACTTGTACAGGTCGCCGTGGTGTATGGCACGTGCCGGCAACTTGATTTCCCAGTTGCCGTTCTCCAGCGGTTTCAGCCGATAGGGTGCGCATTCGCGCCAGTCGTTGAACTGGCCGACGAGATAAATCTCGGTGGCATTGGGCGCCCATTCACGGAACACCCATCCGCCGTTGGCGGTGTGATGCAGCCCATAGTAGTTATAGGCGTTGGCAAACTCCACGAGGTTACCCGTGTCGCCGGTGAGTTCGGCTATCTTGTTCACAGCGTCCTGATGCCGTCCATTGATGGCGTCGCTATAGGGCTCCAGCCATGGGTCATCGTTGATGATTGCAAGATTCTTCTTCTTTCTCATAATTGCGCAGTCGTTGATTGGTGATGAACAGTAAAGGGGGCGCAAGTCATCCTTCGCCATTGGCAAAGATACAATAATACTGACAAATAGACTCGTTATATACCTCACTTTTTGCCACTTGTTATTGAAAACGATTGCAAATCGTTGTCATGTGTGCATGTTGAATCAGGAAAATGGTTGTATCTTTGCCAAGAAAATTTTTTTTAATCTTGAGATTTATATGGAAAACATACTCACATCTTTGAGTGACTGGATTGTGGCAGTCAGCGACGCTGTCTGCGGCTATCCTTATTTCTTCCTCCTCATCGGTGGAGGCTTGTTCTTGTTCTTGTATTCAGGAGCGGTGTCTATCCGACGGTTGCCGCGCGCGTTGCGTGTGCTGCGCGACAAGCAGGCGAGTGAGCAGGGCAAACAATCGGGCCAGATCAGTTCGGTGCAGGCGCTGTTGAGCGCCATTGCCGCCACGGTGGGCATGGGTAACATCGCCGGTGTCGCCATCGCGTTGACGATAGGTGGTCCCGGTGTGGTCTTCTGGATGTGGGTGAGCGCCCTGGTGGGCATGTCGACCAAATTCTTTGAAGGCTCGCTTTCCATCATGTACAAGGGGCGCGACAGCGCCGGCGAGGTTCAGGGCGGCCCGATGTATATCATCACAAAGGGCCTGGGCGAGAAGTGGAAACCCCTGGCTGTGGCCTTCTCTATCTTCGGCCTTGTGGGGACGCTTTGTTTCATGCAGGCCAACCAGTTGGTGGAGTCGGTGACAACGGTATTCACCACGCCGATGGGCATTGAGAACACCTTGATGCTGCGTTTTGTCATGGGCTTGGTGATGGTCGCCATCGTGGGAGCCGTCATCCTGGGCGGCATCAAGCGCATCGCCCTATTCGCGTCGCGCATCGTGCCGGTGATGGTCATTCTCTACCTTATCCTGGTCATCGTCATCATGGCCATGCATTTCAGGGATATTCCCGGTGTGTTCGGCCAGATTTTTGAGGGTGCCTTCAGCATGAAGGCTGGCTTCGGTGCCTTCGCCTTCGTCGCTTTGACGGGTTCGAGACGCGCTGCCTTTGTCAACGAGGCCGGTGTGGGTACCGCCTCGATGATGCACGGCGCGAGCAAGAACACCGACCCCATCCGTGAGGGCCTTATCGCCATGCTCGGCCCGGCCATCGACTCCGGCCTGGTGTGCACGCTGACGTCCATTCCCATTATCATTGCAGGCAATTACGTCGGCTTGAGCGACCCCAAGGGTCTGTTCGTCGCCCTGGGTGCTTGGGGCCAGTTGTTACCCGGCATCGGCCATCTGCTGTTGATGGTGATTGTCTTCTTCTTCGCCTTCTCGACGATGTTCTCCTATAGTTATTATGGCCAGAAGTGCACCAACTACCTCTTTGGCGCCCATAACGTGAAGTGGTACAACTACTACTATCTGGCGATGATTGTCGTGGCTGCGATGATTCCGCTCAAACTCATGGTCAGCATCATGGACCTGGCTTTCGCCCTGATGGCCTGCTGCACGATGTTCACGATCATCAAGTTGAGTCCGCGTGTCGTTAAGTTAATGAAAGAATACTTTGTAAAGAGTTAAACGGTGGCACCACACCTGACATGATAACATCGAGGGGGCACTTCAAGCAGAAGTGCCCCCTCGATGTCTGTCTCTGCCTGTTGGCGGGATCAGCGCAGGGTGTGGGCGAAGTAGGACATCTTGATGGCTGCTTCGGCTGCTTCGGTGCCTTTGTTGCACAGGGCGCCACCGGCACGGTCCAGGGCCTGCTGGAGGTCATCGGTGGTGAGGACACAGAAGATGATGGGCACGTTCTGTGTGGCATTGAGATAGGCGCAGCCCTGTGTGGCGTTGTCGCAGACGTAGTCGAAATGCGGCGTGCCGCCCCTGATGACGCAGCCAATCATGATGACGGCATCATAGCGTCCGGTGCGGGCCATCTGTGCGGCACCATAGGTCAGTTCCACGGTACCCGGCACGCGTGCCACAGTGATGTCTTCATAACCTTCTTGCTTGAAGAGGTCAAGAGCGCCCTGCAGCAGGGCACCGGTAATCTGGTCATTCCACTCGGCGCAGACGATGCCCACGGTGAGCCCATCGACATGGGGCAGGGTGTGGAGCGCGTTATCTTGTTGCTGTAATTCAGTTGACATGATTTACTGGTTGTTAAAGGGCCTTAGGGTCTTTAAAGTCGTTAAGGTTCTTAAAGTCCTTAGGGTCTTTGGAATTTATAATTCTTTTGGGAAACGGACGTTGGTGGTAATGTAGTCGACGCCCATGGCCTTGACGCGTTCAAAGTCCTCAACGCGGTCCACGGTCCAAACGTTCACTTTGAGTCCTGCGGCATGCATCGCGTCCACGGCCTCTTGGGTGACGATGGTGTGAATGACATCAAGGTCCATATTGTACTCCTTGCACCAATCGACCCACTCCATGACGGTGCCGTCCTTGTCACCTGCCAGCACCTGTACTTTAACGTCGGGGTAGTGGCGATGGATGAAGTCCACCACTCCGGGCATGAAGGAAATGATGACAACTTTCTTGGTGAGTCCCTTCTGGTCGATGAGGTTGATGAGCGCGGGAATGCCGTCAAAGACGGGCTCATTCTCGGCCTTGGTGTTACTGTGGATGTTGGTGCACACCTTAATCTCGACGACGGGCACGACGTTATATTCATTGCAGATGTCCAGGAATTCGCCCAGGGTGCAGGGTGTGGCTGCATAGGTGATGCCGTGGCGCTTGCTGGTGAGCTGGGTGGAAAGCACGGTTGGCGTGTTCATCTTGGCAATCTTGGTCTCGGGACCGCCAAGCCGCTTGTAACTGTCGTCGTGACTGATGACGAAGGTGCCATCGCTGGTGACGCGGACGTCACATTCCAGTGCCCAAGCACCGGCCTGAGCGCCGTTGATGAAGGCTGCGCGGGTGTTCTCGACGCCCCACTGCGAGCCGCGGTGGCCAATGATGAGTTGGGCCTGCATGCTCAAGGTGCCCATGATGATGATGGCGACAGTAAAAATGCTCTTGAGAAGTGTCATAATATTCACGTTTTTGTTCTTGTTGTTCAACAGGTCTTGTATCTCATGTTCCTCGGCAGTGGCATCGAGTCGCTGGGCGAGCGGCAGCAGCGAGCGCAGCAGTTGCTCGGCAGCGGCGCGACGGTTGATGAGGCGCATGAGCGCCTTGGCCAAGCCGATGGATAGTTGCAAATCACGGATTCCCAGTTTATTGCCCAACTTTTTCTGGTAGCGCAGGGCCTTGGTGTAATACTTGACAGCGTTGCGGCTGTTGCCCATCTCGAGCATGATGTCGCCCTCCTTGCCCAGGGTGTCGACCAGGTTGGACATCGCTGTGCGCGTGGCATTGGCATCACCGCTGTTGAGCTCACTCATGTACAGTTCGCTGGCACTCTGGTAGTGAGCGAGGACGTTCATCTGCTTGGTCTTGGACTTGATGACTTCGGTCGATGCCTCAACCGCCATGAGGAGCAGTGCCGAGAAACGGGCCTCGTTGCGCTTGGCCAGTCGCTCAAGAATCTGCTGAGCCTTGGTCAGTTCCTTGGCTGCACGACTGTTATCTCCCATGTCGTGATGGGCCAGTGCCAGGTTGAACAGCAGCGAGGCAACGATGGCATTGAAGTCCTCGGTCTTCTTCCCCATGTGTCCTGAGAGGACGAGCAAGGTGTTCTCGGCGGCACCCAGCGAGAGTGAGGGGTTGCCGCTGTCAATGAGCAACGACATGCGTGCCAGCCACAGCCAAGCCGCGTAGAGCTCTGGCAGGGCCTGCATGCGTTCGTCGTCATAGATGAATTCCTCGATGACTTGTTCGGCCTCCAGGTCGCGCTTTTCCTTGATGAGGTACTCGGCAAAGCACATCTGCATCTCGGTGACGATATCCTCGTCAAGCCCCTTGCTGGGAGGGATGGCGCCATTCATGACCATCTGTGCACGAGCGATGGTCATGTCGTTCTTGAAATGCGGCAGCGCGACTGAAATAGGCAGGTAGGGCATTTGTTCTTGAGGATCGTTTGATGATTGATGATAGTCGATAGGGTAGGGGTCAGTTCCCCTTGGCTTTGATGCCCAGGTAGCCGCCGTGATGGCGCAAGGCATACTCTTCGCGGGTGAAGCCGGTGGTACGCATCGTGTTGACAACCAGCACGTCGCCGATAACGGTCATGACGGTGGTCGAGGTGGTGGGAGTGAGGCCCAGGGGGCACACTTCTTGTGCGCCGCCGGTCCACAGACAGATGTCGGCAAGATGTGCGAGTTCGCTGTCTTTGTTGCCAGTGATCACTATAATCTTGAGTTGGGGATACAGGTTGTGTGCGAGCGAAACCAGGGCGCAGATTTCACTGGTGCGTCCCGAGTTGGAGAGCAACAGCAGCACATCGTGGGGCTGCACGACTCCCAGGTCGCCATGCTGTGCCTCGCTGGGGTGGAGGAAGATGGCAGGAATGCCCGTTGAGGAGAAGGTGGTGGCGATATTGTCGGCGATTTGGCCACACTTGCCCATGCCCGAGGTGACAAGTTTGCCTCCCTCGTGCTTGACTTGCTCAACGATGAGATTCACGGCCTCCTCGTAGGCATCGGTAACAGGTATGTTTTGGACGGCCTTGCTCTCGGCGTCCAGAATTTCACGCATTGATTGTTTTACATCCATAAAAACGGTATAAGATGGTTTTCAACTTGCAAAGTTACGAAATAGTTTCTACTTTCTTGTCCCTCGCTATAGTTTTTTGGCCTTTTGTTGTAGGTTTTTGGCGTTGATTGCGTCTAATGGCAAAATGATTGTTATTTTTGCAGGTCAAACAAAACGTTGATAATGAATATGGAACCGCTAAAAGAAAAAATCCGGCGTTTTAAGCAATGGCAGCAAGACCCTGTGATTTTTATCAACAGTAAAGAAGAGCATCGCTGCAATTGCTGTGGCACGACGTTTTCCGGCAACTATTGTCCATGCTGTTCCCAGAAGGCTGATTGTGGCAGTATCGGGTGGCACAGTGTGCGCCAGAGTGTGATGGACATTTGGGGTCTGGGCACCCGTTCATTTCTCTTTAGCGCTTGGCAGTTATTGTTGCGTCCCGGTTATTTCATCAGTGATTACATCAGCGGCAAGCGGCAACTGAGTTTCCCTCCGGTGAAGATGCTGTTCATCCTGGCGGTTGCCTATGCGCTCATCATTCACTGGCTGTTTCCTGACCTGAAAGGCCTTGGTGTGGCGATGGTGGACGCATCATTCCAGATTTTTAAACCTTTCTATGACTGGTATGAGACACATTTCAGTTGGGTCTTGTTGATTCTGTCGGTCATTGCCATCGTTCCCACATGGATCATGTTCCGCTACTCGCCGCGTCACACCCGTCACACCCTGCCTGAGGGTTTCTTTGTCCAAGTTCTTTATGCGGCTCTGCAGGTAACGGTTTGTTTATTATTGGTGCCTTGCTGGTTCTTTCTTGAACAATCGACAGTTCTTGTCATCACGTCCATTATTGTGATGATTTACTACATTATCGGTTACATGCAGTTGTTTGGTTATGGCCTGTGGAGCACCTTGTGGCGGCAAGCGTTCATCTTTATATCCATCATCTGTTTTGGATCAGTGCTGATGGTGTTGTGTTTTGATATGAATGTACCTCCCGACACTGTTGTCCCGGTTTCTCCGGGGTATTCAATGCCAATTAAATATTATTTGGTTACATTTTACGGTATTGCCAGTGTCTTGGTGTTGGCCACCGGCTACATTGTCAATCTCATTGCCACCCGCAAGGTGAGAAAGCAGTTGAAACGGTAGTTCTCTTATTCAGCCAAATTTCACTCGTGGCCCTCAAAGGCGATGATGGCGTCGCGCCACACTTGGGGAATGGGCGAGGGTTGGTTGGTCTCGGGGGCGAGGTTGACCATGACGGTAGCGCAGGTGCATTTCACTTCTCGCGTCTCGCTATTCACCAGGTGCTGCAGCAGCGTCAAGCTCTTGTTACCCAGTTTGGCACATTGGGTGAGCACCTCAACAGGCTCATTGAACAATGTCGGGACCAGGAAACTGCAGTTCACGTTGGCGATGATGACCGTGGGGCGTCGCCAGTCGATGTCGGCCTGCACGTTCAAGCCTTTGAAATATTGCGTCTTTCCCAAATCAAAGAACTGGAAATAGACTGAGTTGTTGACATGGCCCAGCGCATCCACATCGTTGAATCGCAATTGAAGGGGTGTGCTGCACTTGAAGGGATATTGAGCTTCGATAGCGTGCTTCATTTTTCTTGTTTATGGTTTATGGTGGTGCCGAGGCTAAGCCACGGCATGGTGGACTTGTTTATTTGAAAATGATTTCTCTGATGATTTCTCGGCCCAGGGCCTCGTTGATGCGCTGGATGATGCTGGCACGGTTGAGCATCAACTCGTTGGCCAGTGAGGCCGATGAGAGATGCACAGTCATCACGCCGTCTTTGACGTAACGCCTGATGGTGTAGCGGTTGATGCCGTCGCCCACAATCTGGGGCCAGAGGGAACAGGCGCGGTGCTCGTCGAGGGCTACGTCGAGGTTCTCCTTCTTGAGCAGGTCGTTGATGATTTGGCCGATGTTCTTGGCCTCGGTGCGTTTCATGACTGCTCACCTCCTTTCAATACCGAGATGACACCGTTCTCGACATGCATCAGGCAATGGCCGCCACCGTGGAGTGCCACTATTTCATCAAGGTGGGTGCGGTTGGTGTCGGTAATGAAAATCTGGCCGAAGCGGTCACTGGACACCACGTTGACGATGCGTTCCACACGACTGGCGTCGAGTTTGTCAAAGATGTCGTCAAGCAGCAGGATGGGCACGGAGGGGTTGTTGGCCTTGAGAAAATCGAACTGTGCGAACCTCAAGGCGATGGTGTAAGTCTTGCATTGGCCTTGGCTGCCCGTGCGGCGCATGGAGTAGCCGTCAAGCATCAGTTCGATATCGTCGCGGTGGATGCCGCGTGTGGTATAGCCGATGATGAGGTCTCGCTCGCGCGTGGCAGCAAGATGCTCGGTCATTGTCCCCTCATTGAGGTGGCTCTTGTAGGACAGACTCACGGTCTCGCCATCGCCAGCCACAGCGTTGTAGTAGTGCATGAAGATGGGCAGGAACTGCTCCACCCATTGGCTCCGCCGCTCGTGAATCAAAGAGGCGTGGCGCGCCATTTCCAGTTCCACGGTCTCATAGAGCAACGGGTCGCGCATCTCCTTCTTGATCATGGCGTTGCGCTGCTCCACGGCCTTGTTGTAGCGGATGAGCGCATCCAGGTATTCATTGTCGTTCTGTGAGATGATCAGGTCCATGAAACGACGCCTTTCCTCGCCACTGCCGCGCACCAGGTCCCAGTCCATGGGCGAGACCATCACCACGGGCAAGAGCCCGATGTGTTGGCTCAATCGCTGATATTCCTTGCCGTCGCGGCGCACGACCTTGCGCTTGCCCCGTTGCAAGGCGACGCTGATTTCCATCGGTGTTTCCTGGCGGGTATAGTTGCCTTGAAGCATCATGTAGGCCTCGCCGTGGCGGATAACCGCGCTGTTGTCGCCGGTTGAGGCAAAACTGCGGCACATGCTCATGTAGTAAATGGCGTCGAGCACATTGGTCTTGCCCTGTCCGTTATTACCAATCAGACAGTTCAACTTGGGCGAGAATTCCAACTGTGCTTCGGCGATATTCTTGTAATTGAGTATGGTGGCAGTGTTCAGTGTCATGGTGCAAAATTACTGTTTTTTCTACGATAATGGATATTGAAATGGGAATAAAATGTTACCTTTGTCAACATGATGGAATTAGTGGAATTGAATTTTGCCGAGCCGGTCGACGGCGTGGTCGCTTTCTCGACAGCACGTGGCGAGGTGGACAGGCGCAATGCCTATTCAGGAGTGAACCTGTGTGACTATGTGGGTGATGACGCCCTGCGTGTGCTGGATGCTCGTCTCACACTGGCGATGCAGCTTGGCGTGGACCTGGACGACCTGGTTATGCCGCGACAGACGCATTCGTGCCGCGTGGCGGTCATTGACGATGCATTCCGTGAGATGGACATCGACAAACAGGAAGCCGCCCTCGAAGGCGTGGATGCCCTCGTGACGTCGCTCAAGGGCGTGGTCATCGGCGTGAATACCGCCGACTGCGTCCCGATTGTCCTTACCGACAGGCAGGCTGGAATCATTGCAGCCGCTCATGCCGGGTGGCGAGGCACAGTGGGACGCATCGCCGCCAGGGCAGTTGAGGAGATGTGTCGTCGGGGTGCCCAAGCCGACCGTATCCTGGTTGCCATGGGGCCAAGCATCTGTCAGGACTGCTTTGAAGTGGGCGACGAGGTGGTGGAGGCCTTCCAAGAAGCCCATTTCGACATTGATGCCATCATGAAGCGCAACCTCGATACCGGTAAGGCTCACATCGACCTGCGTGCCGCAAACCAGTCTGTCCTTATTTCCGCAGGGGTGCCATCAGAGGTTATCGTCACGTCGCAGCACTGCTCCCGTTGCGAGCACGACCGTTTCTTTTCAGCCCGCCGCCTGGGCATCAATAGCGGCCGCACCTTCACCGGAATCCTCAGACGATAAGTTTGGATATAATAGCAGCGATGCCCATTCCCGTTGGGGAGTGGGCATCGTTGTTGATGAGATGTGTAAGGATCGTTTACAGGGTAGCGTCGCTTTCTTGGAAGGTGGTGGCTTGACGCACGTCGCCGGTTTCGTAACCACGCTTGAACCACTTCATGCGCTGGGCGCTGGTACCGTGGGTGAAACTCTCGGGAGAGGCATAGCCTTGGGCGCGCTTCTGCAGGTAGTCGTCACCAATCTTCTGTGCGCAGTCGATGGCCTCCATCAGGTCTTGGCTACTGATTGAACCGAAGAGTCGGCTCTCGTAGTGTGCCCAGACACCGGCATAGAAGTCGGCCATGAGTTCCAGGCGCACGCTGTACTTGTTGGCATTGGTTTGATTGGTGGCCTGCATCTTGCGGTGTGCCTTGTCAAGGGTGCCCATCAGGTACTCAATGTGGTGGCCCACCTCGTGAGCGATTACATAAGCCTTAGCAAGGCTGGAGTTGTCGCCCTTTACGCCAAGTTGCTGGTCCATCGTCTGGAAGAATGACAGGTCGAGATAAACGTTCTGGTCGCCCGAGCAGTAGAACGGGCCCATGGAAGCCTGACCCTGACCGCAGGCGGTTTGTGTACCGCCACGGTATAATACCAATGTGGGGGCGGGATACTCACCGATGTCATACTCCTTGAATATCTGTGACCAGATGTCCTCGGTACTTGCTATCACCTGTTTGGAGAACTTGGCGAGTTCCTGTTCCTCTTGGGTGTATTCAACCTGTTCATCCTCACTTTGGGTACCGAAGCCGCTAGTCTGCTGGAATGCTGTCGGGTCACCTGTCAGGAAATAGATCAATCCTGCTAAAATCAGCGCTCCGAGGCCACCGACACCTACCTTGGTGCCAGTTCCCATACCACGGCGATCTTCTACATTTTCGCTTTCGCGTCTTCCTTCAAGTCTCATAATGATAAAGTATTTTAGTTGTTATTATTCTCTCAAAGAGTGCAAATATAGGAATTTTTTTAATAATCCATCAAAATAATGACATTTTTCTTGAATTATGTGCCCCGAGATGTCTATTGATATTAGAGGCAGAGGCACATCAAGGCTGCTTCTTCAGGTGGTAGGCAAATGTCGTGCCAGTCGCGTCGGTCTTGGTGAACGTGACTTCGCGGGAAGAAGTCCTTGTCACAATGAAGAGGTTCACGGTTTCCAGTCCTGGCATCTCAATGTAATAGACCGTTGGGTCGGGAAACGTGACAACCATCCCGCTGCCGTCTTCGCTCTCGTTCCATGCGCCGAAACTCTCAACCAGTTGCTCATGGCCATAGACCTGCGACACCCTGAATACCTTGCTCTGGAATTGGAAGAAATAGTTGCCCTCAACATTCACGGGCGTGCCGTCGGCCGTGATTTGCTCGACGTGCCACGTGCCGAACCAGATGCCGATGTCACCGTGATTGCGGATGCAGGCCGATAACAGCAGCACCGCCATCAATGATAATAGATATAATGTTGTCTTTTTCATCATTTCTTGAAATTAAAAGCGCCACTGTAAGAAATGCCCAGCATGCCGCCCCAGTTGTTGCCGTAGAGGTTGCCACGGTCCATGGCCACGGTGGCCATGAACGATAACGGACCATTGAAACATCCTCGATAGGGGTTAAACCACACCTGGACCATCATTGAGAAATCGTCGACGCTGCCCACGCGTGGTATAATGGGCGTGCCCCATGCCTTGCGGTATGAACCTTTCAAGCAGTATGCCCATTCGGGGCTCAAATAGCCCTTCATGGCAACATGGAAACCGCGCAGCACGTTGTCGCGGTAGCGCATGTAGCCGTCCTGGTTATAGAGCGGTGACTTGACGAAGGGTGAGCCGATGGACATGCCGCGGCTCTGGTAGCCGTTGTAGATGTAGTTGTTGTAGTAGTCATCGGCACCCGACGAGTGGCTGGTGATGGGTGTGCCCTCGTGGTCATTGGGCGTCCAGTGGATGGGACCACTTTGGTTGGTGAAGTCGATGTATTCGATGACAACGCCTTCAATCAACGGCTGACCTACAGCATTGCGGTATTCCAGTCCCCACAGGCCGTCGAAGCCGTTCATCTTGCCGATGCCCGAGCCGTCTTCCCACAGCCACTGGGTGTAGGCGCGCAGCTGCTTGCCGTGATTCAGGTTGCCCTCGAGTGCGATGTCCCAAGTGCCCAAGTGGTTACCCTCGACAAACGAGTCTCCCGCACTGTTGCCGCCGCTGCCGGCAATGAAGGTGCGCCAAAAGGCCTTAGCGTCCGCTTTCATCTTGACGGTGCGCGTGACATGGCCGTTCTCGTAGTAATCAGCCGTGCCGCCAAACTGGCAGGCAGATTGGGCGCCAATGGTGAACACGACGGGCTGATTTGGGTTGGTGCGCAGGTGCAAACTCTTGTAGTGCAGCCACTTGTCCGTGGTGATGAAGTGGTTATAGTAGTTATAGTGGTTCTCAAGCCACTTGTCGTCCAGTTCGCGGAAGTAGCCGAACTCGCCCTTGATTTGCACCCAACCCTTGGTAAACGGGATGTCCTGGAAGTCAATGAAACCGGCACGCAAGCCCACAGGCGGACGGGCATTGTTGCTCCACACGAGGTCGCCGCTACTCAAATTGCCGTTGACGATAGGCGATGACTTATACGCTTGTCCTGCCACGGCAAAGATGCTGCGGTACTTGGCCTCGACGTAGGCTTGTTGAATCCATGCCCGTGCAGGATGTTGCTTTTGCGTCTCGAACTGGCCATCGCCCTTGTAGCGCTGATAACCAGCACTGGATGCGTAGCCGCCCCAGGCTTCAAGTCCTGCGCCCCACGAGAAGCGCTTGCTGCGATTCATCAGTTTATACAGACTGGCTGTCACCAGTGCGGAATACTGTTGAGTAATGTTCCCACCATTGTTCGAGGAAATGTAGTAAGGTGCCAACTCGCTGTTACCGGCATTTAAATGGACACCGGCAAAATAGAAGCAATGATTATCAGTGGCTCTGATCAGTGAGTCCTTAATGAATTCGGCTGATGGTGGGTCAATGATTCTGACGGGTTCTTGCCCCCATGCTGTTAAGGCACTAAACAACGTTGATGCAAGAACAGCAAAAGATATGATGTTTTTTTTCATGATGTAATCGGGTGTTATCGTACGATGTTTGCCAGATAGGAATCAATGTGGCGGCGTTTTTTCTCGTCGGCAATCTCGTCGAGGTTGATGAGGATGCCGGTCTCCTCCACGTCGCCGAACTCGCGGTTGATAGCCGTGCCCAGCAGCAGCATCTTGGGCGACAGGCCCATGTAGGCGTTGACCAGCGGCGGGATGTTGATGCCGTGCTGGCGGATGAAGGCGTTCAGCCGCTTGTAGTCCTCACGGAAGTCGTTGCCCACAAATTGAGACATCAGCAGGGGATCATCGTTGCGGGTGTCGGGCAGCGGGTCGATGGGCACCACCAGTCCCTCCTTGTCCTTGAAGTAGAGGTTGAGGAAGCACAGCAGCATATCGCGGCAGTCGCGCACGTAGCTTGGATACATGGTCATCTTGCCGAACATGTATTTGACCTTCGGGTAGATGATGGTCAATGCGCCCAGTCCGTCCCACAGGTTGTCAAGTGCGAAAAGCGCCCGCACGCCCTCGCGCGTCGATTGGTACTCGGGACGCACAAACGAGCGTCCCAGTTCGATAGTGACGGGCAGGATTTCCTTCAGGAACTTGTCGCTGAACTTGAACATGTGCCCAGTGGCGATGCGCGGCACGTTTTGCTTAATTTTCACGTCCCAACCGCAGATGAAGCGGTAGGCCCCGATGATTTCGCGTTTCTCGGGATTCCACACCAGCAACTGCTGGCATGGCGGGTCCATCAAGTCAAACTCGTCGATGTCACATGCCTTGCCTGTTCCGCCGCCAGCCGAGCGGAACGAAATCTCGCGCAGACGCCCGATTTCGCGCATCGTGTTTGGCGCATTGTGGGCGGTCACCACATAGATGTCGTTGTCGGCCTTGTTGGTGTGACGCAACAGGCGGTCAGGCGTGAGTTCCTGCTCGATGAGTTCAACGGGTATGGGTTCTATAATCTGTTCCATAGGCATTTTAGGGTTTGGATGGCGCTGATGCCATGCTATAGACAATCTCACGCAGGTGAGCGGCTTCCTGCTTGGGGTGATTGGCATCCAATGCCGACCACGAGATGGGCTCGCCGATAATGGCATGCAGGGTGGTGCCGCTCTGTTTGAGCATTTCCTTGGGCAGGAAAATCAGTTCAATATTAAACTTAATGCCCAGTCGCTTGCGCCACTTGGCAAAACGGTAGAAGAACTTTGAATTTTGGGCGTCAAAGTACACGGGTACGATGTCGCGGTGGTAGTTCACTGCATGGACCACGGCGGACTTTTGCCATTGCAGGTCGGCAATGGCGCCGTCGGGCTGCATGCGTGAGCATAGGCCGGCAGGGAAGGTAATGAACTGGTTGTCGCTCTGCAGCGCCTCGTCGATTTGGCTGGCGGCGGCTCGTGATTGGCTGCCGTATTTGTTCACGGGCAGAAACACGTCACGCAGCGGTTCCACGGCCATCAACAGGTCATTGACCAGGAATTTAATCTGGCGGTTATAGTGGTTGCCCAGCAGCGAAATCAACGCTAATCCGTCAAGCCCTCCCAGGGGGTGGTTGGACACAAACATGAAACGCCCTTGCGGCAATTGTTCCAGTCCGGTCGCGTTGACGGTGATTTCCATTTCTTCCAGTGCCGTCGATGCTGCATCCACACTGTTCTTGCCAGCCATTTTTTCCAGAATGTTGTTGAGTTCATCCTGGCAGATGGTGCGCTCGAGCCACCTCACGGCAAACCGTGGAATATAGCGATAGTGCTTGGACAAGCGTGTCCTCAGCACCTGGTCGACGTCTATTTTCAGTGGTTCGTTACTCATAATTATCAATGAAGTGTGGAAACAATCATACAAAGTTAGATATTTTATGCGAAAATGGAAAGCAAGAGGCGAAAAATTTGTTGAACACAGTTAAAAGTCCTACATTTGCAGCCACAAAAACGATATTTTTAGGTTCACGCTTTTACTGAGTCACTGCTATCCAAATCCATAGGTAACATGAGAAACGGATTAACCAAGCCACGGCTATTGTTGCTGCTTGTCGAGGTGCTGGCCTTGGCGCTGCTTGCTGTGCTGGCATCGCACTATTTCGGCTTGGCCGACGGGCTGCGCATCGGTGTGTCCTATCTTGTGTCCTATCTTGTACCCCTCATGGTCCTCAAGCGTGCCCGAGGTTCCAGCATCGCAGCCCATTCCATCCTGCTGGGGCTGACAATTCTTCTGTGGTTGGTGTCTTTCAACTGTTTACTGGAGTGGGTCAAGTTAGAAGGCTTTTCGCTTCAACGCCCCAATTTGATAGGTGATGCCCGCAATTACTACAAGTGGGCCCTGCACGTGTATGACGGCAGTGTGGAGCAGACTCCGCCCATCTTCCCGGGTTTCCCGTTGATGATGGTTGCCTTGTGGAAAGTGCTTGGGCTGAGTGTCATCTGGCCTCAGGCGATGAACCAGATGTTCACCCTTCTGGCGGTAGTGTTTACGGGTATGACGACACGTCGCCTGTTGGAGGGTCGCGTTCAGGCCAGCCCAAAGGCCCTGCTGACCGGTGGCATTGCGCTCACTTGCCTGTTGCTCTATCTCATGATGACGGGCATCAGCATCTTGAAGGAGGGTACACTGTTCCTGTCGATAACGATGGCGGGTTATGCCTTGTCGTCGATGGTCAGCAACGATGACAATCGTCATCACTTGTGGCGCGACATCCTGTTGTTTGTGACAGCATGTATATTGGTGGCTTTTGTCCGCACGACATTTCTCTATTTCCTCGCCTTGGGATTGGTGATTATGACAATTCCGCATTGGCGGCGAGACTGGCTGATGTCCTTGATTCTGCTTGTGCTTATCACGGTGTTGCTTGTGATCGGCAATCATTTTGCAGCCTACTCGTTTGAACGCCATGCCGAGATTGCCAGCGGCGGTTGGAACATGCAGCGGACATTTTTGAAGAACACCTATTATAAAGGACTGATTGGCTATTATTTCCTGTTCTCACCGTGGCACCGACTGTTGATGCTTCCTCTCACCATGATGGCACAGTTCGTCTTCCCGAGCCCCTGGATGCCCAACTATGAGACCCCTTATGTGTTGAGTCTGTTGGCTCGTCAGAATTACGGTTGGTATCTCATGGGCGGAACGGCGATGTTCTACTGCCTGCACATCAGTTGGAGGCGCCATGAGAACATGGGTGTGTGGGCATGGTGGCCTGTCAGCATCTATGTGGGTCTGGCCTATGTGATGGGCGGAACGATGGTGCGCTATCTGTTGCCGTTCGAGCCGTTGTTTGTGCCCATGTCGATGTTTGTGTTGTGCCGCCTGCGTGAGGGCCGTTGGCGCAAGGCCTATGCCATCTGGATGTCTATCCTGGTTGTCGCTGTTGTTCTGTCACTTCTTGTGCTCTTGGAAATTCAGCAAGGCACCTTCTCCTCGATGTTTCACGTCAGGTCCTTGCGCGATATCATCCTGCAACAGGAGTAATCTCTCTTTTTGTCATTGTAGGATTGATTCCCGTCGATAGGTGTGATTGCCTGTTGGTCGGTTTTTTTTTGTCCTTTGTCGGTGTTGGCGGGGGACTCATCGTTTTTGGTAAGAATCAAGTTAAACTCCAGGGGCGGCTTGCGGTCTAAAAGGCAAGAAATTAACAATTAACACGTCACGACAATGAAAAAGACTATACTACTTTCCCTGCTTTGTATGTTACTCGCGTTGCCCGCAATGGCACAACCGGGTTATCGATACGGAAGCCGCCCCCGCATCCAGACGGTGGGACATCACGGCAACGAATATGTCGCCTGGCACCGCTACTACTTCGGCTTAAGAGTTGGCTTAAACGCCTCTCATGTTACCAGCGACAGTCCCGCACTTAACGGCAGCGGCGTGAAAACTGGATTGAACATCGGAGTTGCCGCTGGCACACAACTCACCTACCGCGCTCCTTTATTTATTGAAACCGGACTCTATTACTCCCAGAAGGGAGGCAAGAGTGACTCGGGTACTGGCAAATTCACCTACGACCTCAACTATCTGGAAATGCCCTTGATCATCAAGTACAAGCACTTCGTGGGTAACCAGACGAGCATCCAGCCTTATGCTGGCGGATATCTGGCCTTGGGTACAGACGGCGAGATCAAGAATTATGGCTCGCGGACAGCGTTCAGTTCCTTTGATGACGGTTACTTTAACCGCTTTGACGGCGGTCTCAAGATAGGGTGCGGCGTGGGCTTCAACATGTTATATCTGGATGCCAGCTATGACATTGGCCTGTCCGACATCGGTCAAGATAGTTTTGACGATACGCACAATGGTTGCTTTACATTAAACATAGGTGTGAATTTCTAGGTGTTTTTAGCCTGTAACGTGATTTCTGGGTGGCGCGTGCCACTTCATCACACCGGTGGCGCGCGCATTTTCTTCTCCTGCTAGTCAGGAAAAAACAGAAAAAATATCAGTACGTTTAACTTTTTTTCTTACTTTTGCAACAATTACTAACCAACTAAAACTTTGGAGCTATGAAAAAGATATACAACATGCTGCTCATTGCAGCGCTGTCGATGACCATGTTCTCGTGCAGCAACTGGGATACCCCCTGGGATACTCCCTATTACGTTGAAGATATTGTAGGCGGCTGGGTTTCCTATTATGGTCGCGATGCCTTTGGCGAGTTTGATCTTTTAGGCACTGATCAGGTCTACTATGAATTCTACAGCAACCACACCGGCCGTTATACCTACTATTCATATTACGGAAGGTCCTATATCGACTTTGATTGGAGCACCAGTGGCAATCGCTTGTACATCTACTACTATGATGGTGTCAACGACTACCTGTTCTACGGATTCGATTACAATGGCGACTTGATTTTGTCTAACGACAGCCGCTTCTACGAGTACACTGCTTACCGTCCCACCGGAGTTTACTACGATAAGGAGAAGGAAATGCCCACGGGTTCGGTAACCAAGGCCGCTCCCAAAGTGGAGAGCAACGTCGCCATCACCGAGGGTTCCCGTGCCATCAAGGCCAGGAAGGACATCAAGGCAGAACCCAAGGAAAAGAAATAAAGAGTTAGTAAAACATATTCACTTCATCAGCAGCCGCCGGGCATTTTCGGCGGCTGTTGTTGTGATGACTTCGGTGGAAAGCCTCAGGATGAGGGCTACGCGTGCTGCCACATCTTGAATGGTGACGTCGCTGTCATCGGTCTCGATGAGCAAGCGGTCGAGTGGGGTGGCAGTGAGGGCTGCGGGATTAAACCGTGGGCCGTAGGAGAGATAGCAACCCTCGTCGAGCAACGTGCGGGCCACGTGAGCGTTGCCGCGCATGCCGTGAATGGCCAGTTGCACATCGGTCAGACCGGCTTGCCGACGGGTGCCCAGGATTTGCTGTGTTGTTCTCACATTATGGACCACCACAGGCTTGCCCACGCCATGAGCCAGTTGCAGGTGACGGACGAACAATACTTCCTGTGTCTCGATGTCAGCGCCGCGTAGGCTGTCCAGCCCCGTCTCGCCGATGGCCAGTACTTGAGCATGAGTTGCGCACTGCTCCATCAAGTCGATGTCGGCTTCAGTAACAGTTTCCGTAGTGTCCCACGGGTGAATGCCAACCGAGTACCACTTGCCAGCCTGGGGGACAAATCGTCTCGGGTCCACCGAGATGAGTGCATCGGTGGCCAGGACATGATGGGTATGGAAATCCAGGATGTTCATCAAGGTACAGGGTCGTAGCCACTGCCACCCCAGGGATTGCAGCGCAGGATGCGCCACACGGCGAGGATGAATCCTTTGAACGGGCCGTGTTTGCGGATAGCCTCAATGGCATATTGGCTGCAGGTGGGCGTGAAGCGGCAGGTGGGCGGCTTGAGTGGGGAGATGTACTTCTGGTAAAAACGGATGGGTTGTATCAACAGCCAGCCGATGAAGTGTAACACCTCATGTCCAATATGCTTGATGTTGTCAATCACTTTCATGCTTGGGGTCCTCATTGGCTGGGGGTTGTTGCTCGCTGGCGGCCCGGGCGATGCGGGTGAGCAGGCCGATCATCTTCTCGTTGATGACGCTGTAAGGCGCGAGCGAGTTGTCAAGATAAACAAAGGCGATGTCTACTCCCCATCCCGACTGCTCCAGCGCCGGCTCCAGCACCGTGCGGCGGTTCAGGCGGTAGGCTTCGCGCGTGCGACGTCGCAGGGTCACGCGTCCCACGGCTTTGCGGATGCGTTTCTTGGGAATGGAGATGAGAAACTGCACGGGATGGTCTCCGCGCGGTCGCAGCCTAAAGGCGGCACGCAGCGGGAAGGCCATCAACGACTTTCCCTCATCAAAGAGCAGGTTCACCGCCGTGCGGCTGCACAGTTTCTCGTCTTTATTTAACTTGTAGTCCATTCAGGATGCGAAATTACATAAAAATGGGGCATGCACACATGTCATGCCCCATAAAAATAACCTTGATAACGGTTTATTTCTTGTTTGTCGCGGTTTTCTTAGCCGCTTCGGCCTTGGCTTTGCGGGTTGCGGCAGCCTTCTTGGCGGCAGCTGAACGCTTGGCGGCAGCCGTTGCATCGGTCTCAGCCTTGGTTTTTGAGCTTGCGGTGGCCTTCTTGGCAGTCTCTCTTGCGGCCTTACGCTCCTCTTTCTCCTCCTCGGCCTTGGCCTTCTTGAGGTATTGCTCGATGGCGCTGGCCATCGACGGCGTTTGGGGAGTGATGGTGATGTTCACCTCGAGTCCTGCACGTTCGGCAGCCTCAAGGGTGGTCTGTCCCATGGCGGCAATGACAACTTTGCGGTCGGCATAGTCGGGGAAGTTTGTGGTATAGGACTTGATTCCCGCGGGGCTGAAGAATACCAGCATGTCGTAGTCGAAGACCTCTCCGGGTTTGAAGTCATTGCTTACGGTGCGGTACATGACAGCCTTGACATATTTCACCTTGTTGTTGTCGAGCACAACGGCTTTGTCGTTGTGAACATCGCTGACCGGCATCAAGTAGGTCTCCTTGTTGTGTTTGGCAATAATGGGGATGAGATCCTCCATACGTCCTGACTCGCTGTAGAAAATCTTGCGTTTGCGGTAGATGACATACTTTTGCAGGTAATGGGCGATGGTCTCGCTCACGCAGAAGTATTTCAATGTATCAGGGACATTGTAGCGTAATTCCTTGCACAGGCGGAAGAAATGGTCGATTGCGGTGCGTGCCGTCAAAATAATGGCTGAATAGTCAGGCACATTGATTTTGGATTGACGGAATTCCTTGGATGTTAACCCTTCGACCTTGATAAAAGGCCTAAAAATAATTTCAACACCATATTTCTTCTCCAGATCAAAATATGGAGACTTCTCAGACGTCGGTCTAGGTTGTGAGACCAGGATCTTTTTAATGCTCATGTAGTTTATAAAAGTCTATAAAATACCACTAATCCAATACGTTACACTCGCCATAATGACCAAGGGAACGATTTCAACGGCGCAAAGGTACAAAATAAAAAAGAGAATAGATGACAAATTGCTATAAAAAATTCTAAAGCCCTTATAGATGAAGATGAGGCGCACCACCAAATACAAGGCGGCAGCAATGGCAAGTAGCAATTTGCCAATTGACGGGTAAAGCATCAGCAAGAAGAGCACAGGCAGGAGCAACAGCCCCAAGAAAGCCTGTGATGACTTGAAGCCGTCAACCCATAATTTGGTGCTCAAGTTGTCGGTGAAAGTGTAGCCTAACACCCTGTAAACCAGCAGTTGAACCAGATAGAAGGCCAGCGCCAGGCCACAATAGGCCGCAATGTGCTGGAACACCGATGCCTGTAGTGTCGCGGCCAGCGGCGGATAAATCAACTGAACAGCAAAGTACATGATGAACCCCTCGACGATGCAAGTGTTGGCGATGAGTGCCGCGAGAATGCTGGTCTCGTTTACGGTGTGATCCTCGAACAGGTTTTCGCGCCGGCGGGTCGAGAACATGTAATGGAAGAAATTCTCGATGTACTTGTAGCCCGTGTGATAACTCAATGCCACGGCAAGCAGGCCCGCAATCAGGAGAATCATCGAGGGCGTGTCGTGCATCGGGGAGCGCGAGAACGGTTGCGCCTTGCTGGCGGCAGGCACTTCCATCACTGGCCGGGTGCCGATGCTGTCCGCCACCGAATCGCCCGGGGCCACGGCCGAAGCGCTGTCAACTAACTGCGGTGCGCTGGGTTGCACGGCAGTGTCGACAGGAGTGATAGTGTCGGCGGGATGGGCGTTGGAGGGCATGGCTCAATACTTGGATTCAAATTCCACGGGTTTAGAATTGCCGAGCATGGCAACGGCTTCGCCTGGGGTGGCGGCCACTTGCCACAGTTGGGCGTGAGAGGTTTTCATGAAGCCCTCGTTGATGGCGTGCTGGAGCATTGCCAACAGGTTGTCATAGTAACCTAACGTGTTGAGAATGATTACAGGCACCTTGACCAGCCCCAACTGGCGCCAGGTGAGCGTCTCGAGCAGTTCCTCAAACGTGCCCACACCGCCAGGCAGGGCGATGACGGCATCGGCCATCTCACTCATCATCTGTTTGCGCTGGTGCATATCGGCTGTGATGACGACGTCATCCAAGCGGTCATAGCACCATCCGTTATCTACCATAAACTTGGGAATGACGCCTGTGACTTCGCCACCGGCATCGAGTGTGCCGTCGGTCACGGCACCCATCAGCCCCACGGCTCCGCCACCGTTGACACAGCGCCAGCCGTCCTGGGCCAGCAGGCCGCCCAACTCATAGGCTGCCTCCAGATAGCGCTTGTCGATATTGGCGCTGGACGCGCAGAACACACATACGTTGCCTCTCATTTCTCGTTTCATGGCCGCAAAGGTACAAAAAAAGCGGCAATCGCCGCTTTTTGATACAGGAATTAGGAGTTGCGCGTTATTCACTTTGGCCCTCAATCCACTTGTCGAGTTGGGGGCGGTATTTCTCGCGTAGGGCTTTGCAGTGGGTGAGGATGTCTTGGTCGGCCTCGCCCTGGATGACTTCTTCGGTCGAAGTGGCCCATTTCTCCTGGAATTTGTCGATGGCCGTTTGACAGGAAGTTTGATCAAAATCCTTGCCTGAAAAGATACCGATGGTGACCTCCCTGATATAGGTTTCCCATCGCTTGGCATAGTAGTCCCACATGAGACCGTTCCAGTTGCGGCAGGCATAGTCGTTGAGACTGCCGCCCCAGGTGGTGATCAGGCGACGGGCATTCATCTCATAATAGTCTTTGACCTTGGTGCTGTTGCCCAGGTCGCGGGCTTGCTGGAGCCAGTTCGCCAGGGTGGCATGAGGATGGTGGCTGTTCAGGACGTCGAGGTCGGACAACAATTCATACATCAGGTCGCTGTGAGCAAAGAAGGCATTCTTGTCCCTCTGCTGGAAGGCTTTATCAAAGGCTTGTTTCTCGACCAGGAACAGGTCGCCCAGCAGTTGTCGTCCCACCCACAGCAGGTCGATGGTCGTTGCGTCGGTAGCGGCTTGGTCTTGTGCCAGCAGGGCGTCCCACACGGCGAGAAGGTCGCGCGGATTGTACTTGGGCAGACGGTTTTCTTTGCCCATCACGGGATAGGAGCACGGCAGCGGCGCGGCGAAGTTGGCCGGGTTGATGTCAAGCACTTTATCATAGAGCAGTTGCCAGGCTTCGCGGACATGCTTGCTCTCACGGCCCGCATGGCGGTCGGCCAGTTCATTGACGACTTGCTCGTCGCTCTTGCGGTAATCCCATGCTTTCTCCAGGATGTACTCATAGGGGAACTGCTGCACGTCAAGGCCCTCGAGTGTGGAACCGATTCCCACGAGGTTGTCGCCGCACTCGGCGAGGGCTCGCTCGATGCGCTGCCCGGCTTCCTTGACGCGTCCCTGCACATTGGTGTTGCCGCCGAAGTTGCCCAGATAGCACCAGATGAAGGGCAGCCCATAGAAGCCGTCGTGCTCGCGCCACATCTCCTTGTACTCGCAGTAGTAGTCGAGCATCGTCATCTTGCCTTGCGGCACACCAGTGAGCATGGCGCGTGTGCGCTCGGGGGTGTAGTCTTTGCTCTGGTAATAAAGGAACCAGGCCATCTGTAGCCACTCGGCCTCGGGGTCGACAGCCGTCAGGCTCTCGTAGATGTGTTTGGTCACCTTGTTCAGGTAGTCGGGCTTGAAGCTGGGAGGGTCCACCTCGTTGAATGGATCGATGCCGTAGATGTGGTCGGTGCCGAACAGGCGCGTCTGCTCCTCGAGAAAGAGGCGCTGGATGCGAGCGAATAGCGGGTCCTCGCTGTTGAGGAAATAGGTGCGGTATTGGTTGTCAAATCCAGCCCAGGAGCCCAGGGCCTGGATGTCGGCATCAGGGAAGAGTTCACGCAGTGCTCCGGGGACGTGTCCGGCAAAGGCCGGTAGCACGGGCCGCATGTTCAACGCGCGTTCCCGTTCCACGATGCGTTGTTGCAAGAGGGTCTGGCTGTCAAGCCACTCCTGTGGCAGAGGACCGCACCAGCCGTCGATGTTGGCCATGCGGTGCCATGGCAGGTAGGCCGGTCCTGTGAAGTAGGACCGCACCTGCTTGTCGCTCATCCCCAGGCTTTTCCACACGTTGTACCACACGGCCTCCTGCCCCGTGATGGCCAGCGGCATGTTCACGCCGTTGAGTGCCATCCAGTCGATGAGGCGTTCCCAGTCCTTCCATTGCCAAAAGGGCATCGTGTAGCCCCAAGTGCAGTAGTTGAGGAAGAAGCGTTGCGGCACACGAGCCGTCACACGTTCGGCAGTGGGCACATCGGGCAAGGTCTTGGGCAACTGTACGGGTACATCGGCATACCACGACACCGTCACCTTGCAATAGCGGTTCAGGTAGCGGTTCAGCCCCACGGCCATCGAATTGGCGTTGTTGCCGCCGATGATGACCTTGCCGTCCCGACTTTCAAGGGTGAACACGTCCTTGCCAGCCTCGGCCTCAATATGATGAAATACCACCTTGGCCCCCAATTCAGGCGCCAACCGCCTCGCTAATGCCATCGCCTGCTCCACATCCTCTCGTGGCTCAGGATTAATGGCTGCAGTGGCGATTACCGTCACTGTCAGCATGTAAATAATGAATGTCAATCTACGTGTCATCATGCCCACAAAGGTAGTGCAAGCCGAAAACAATGCCAAGAAAAACCCCTTTTTCTTGCATTGTTGAGGCGATTATCATCCGAGTTCAATTTCTTGGAGTATTTTTGTATTCATCTGATCGATTTTAGTCATTTCAATGTTGCGCAGATAGATTTTGGTTGTTTTTGTTGATGTGTGTCCCATTCCGTAACTGATTAGCTCAAGAGGGTGGTTGAGGTCTTTGGCGGCATTGGCCCATGAATGTCGAGCTACGTACATAGAGAGATTTGTTTTCAAGCCACATTGAACTGCAATGTGTTTTAGCCTTTGGTTGATTTTGTGCTGAATACCACGGTACTGATTCCTCTCTTTGCCATTTTCTATGCGGATGATGGGCAACAGGTAATCGGTATTTTGATGTTGATAGCGATCAATGATTTCTTGCATGCATGATTCCCATTTCACCGATATACTTTGTCCAGTTTTGTGGCGCTTGTAGTGCAGGTAGCCATCTCTGATATCCTTGTGTTTCAAGTAAGCCATGTCGACAAACGACATGCCTCGTGTGAAGAAACTGAACATGAACATATCTCTGGCAAAACAGTCTTGTTCATCAATCAACTTACAGCACCTGATGGCTTTGATTGAACTAATGTCGATAGCTCGTTTATTAGTGGGTTGAATTCCTGTATATACTTGATTGAAAGGTTGCCGATCCTTGATTTGGTGTTTATTGATGGCCTTATTATAGCAGGAGCGCAGTGCTCTCATATAAAATGAAATCGTGTTCAGTGACAAGTTCCGAGATCGCAAGTGAGTTTCAAATCTCTTGATTTCCTTTGTTGTGATGTCTTCAACGTTGATATCACAGTCGTTCCTGAATAACATGAACTGATGGAGAACGCTCTTGTATATCTCGGCTGATCGCAATCGCTGACAAGATTCCAGAAAAAAAATTTCACTCTTAATGAATTCTCTGAAACTGATGCCAGGATTCACCTCTTGTTGGTTCTCATGATGATTCATCTGGGTTATTGTGCAACCATTGATTCTCACTTCAAAAACATGCCCAGAGAGCTCTAGCCCATTAATGCTTAAATCTAATACAATTCTTGACATAATATGATTTGTGTTAATCCGGTTTATGTTAAAAGTCTTTACATATATAGGGCGGAAAACGAAGCGTTTCTTGTAGGGTGGGGAAGAAAAGCGTGTTAAAGTGGTTGTTATCAAAGGGTTGTGTGATGTGATGGCGATGTGTGGTCACAAAACGAAATGTTTACGTTGGTTTACGTTTGGTTTACGTTTGGGGGGATGAAAGGGGGCTGGAGGTTTACGGATGCTTGACAGTTGGGGCGTGAGATCTTTACGGTGGAATAGGGGAGTGGTTGCGCTCCATCAGCGGCGGTGGGCCGCTTATTTTTTGCTTAAAATCAAAAATTGATATTGCTGAAATGTTCCATATAATAATTATTTGGTATATTTGCAGTCTAAAAAGTGATAGATCATGGCAAAGGTTATACATGTGCATCTGATAGGCAAGCGCCGGGACTATTATTTCACCAGCATCACGGCGGTTTATACGACGTTGACGGCTGAGGAGGTCGGTGCGACCAAAAGTTACCTGTTACATGCCGGTTTGAGTGGAAACGGCACTGTGATCACGCGTAAGGCCATCATTAAGCAGTCCACGCTGATCTCCAGCCCGAGGCATGGAAAGGGCTTAGAATGAGGTTAAAACGCCGTTGTAAGGCGACAGCGGCGGTCTTTTTCCAAGGGACGGACGAGGGAGGTTTCACGGCCTCCCTTTTCTGTGCCTGGTCATGGCTCGAAATGGATGGTGGATATTCACGTGGATATTCAAACTGGATATTCTTTTCAAAGGTAGGTGGATATTCAAAACTCATGCCCGAGTGGGGGGGGTAGAGGGGTAGAAAAAAGCCAAAAACGGGCTTAAAGTATAGGAAACTGACCCTTTTGGAGCAAGTTTTTAGGGCGTTACTTATGGCCTAAATGCCTATAAATAGGGCGATTTGTCGCTGCGGCAGCTTGTTTCAGGAGGGGGGAACACCCCACATGGTGCCCGGGTGGTGCCCCGGGGTGTACATTATAAATATCTTTGTTGGCCACTGGTGATGATCTGGATCACCCGGCGTTTGCAGGTCGAGAACTCTGGGCATCGGAAGCATTGTCCCCCCTATCACGCTGGAGTTCTTCGATTCGCGCTTTAAGCCGTCCGATTTCTTCGGCCAGCTCCCTAAATCGTAAATCCTTATCTCGTAAGATCTCCATAAACATCAGACAAACCCCATCTGCATTTAATGGGAAATCAGGTAAAGGGCCTAATGCTATTGCAGGCTTTGTTCTGCCTTTTAATACACCAGGTTGTAGCATTGTTCCCTGCCCATTAAGGATCCATGAAGCCGAAAAACTATATTGTTCACACAATTCGGCAATTAGGTCAACTCCTGCATTCATTCTATTGTTCAGAATTTCTGAAAATTTTGCAGGTTTAACACCAAGACTCTGTGCAATCTTAGTTTTTGTTAGCCCTTTGTCTTGTAAAAGGCTATTAATGGCAGCAATAAAGCGGCTGTTTATCTCGGATTTATCCATGTTTGTAAAAAAATAATTCAGAAATCCTGAAAAAATTCTCCAGAAAATTTGTGGTAT
The DNA here is from genome assembly GCA_045541835.1 of Sodaliphilus sp. GTDB lineage: Bacteria > Bacteroidota > Bacteroidia > Bacteroidales > Muribaculaceae > Sodaliphilus. Next base: position 27,577 of record JAZQJW010000053.1, read on the forward strand.
TACAGAAATTCTGTATCTTTGCGGCGTTGTTAACCGAGTTAACGGCGGCCAAAGGTACGAAAATTTGCATTAACCGACAATAAAACAGAAGAATTATGTTACAGAAAGAATTTGAGGAACTGACCGGCTTGAAGATTAACGCCGATGATTTTGAACAGGTACATGATATTTACATGGCTTGCGGTGACGAAATGGACAAGTCTGAATTTTGTGCCAAGTGGAAGAAGCGTGATTACCGAGCACTACTTGATCTTGTCGCTACTGAGTACAAGATCACAAACCAAGCATACGACATGGCAATGGCAAAGATCAAACAGATTGAGGCTATTGCGCGGGATTTGAATGGCGAATATGCTGACATTCTCCTTGGCAAGGCCGAGGTCTATAAGGATACTGACTTATACAAGGAGGCTGTGAAGATGATCGGTGAGAAGGAAGTCGTGATGTCGAAGCTTCGCATGGGTTTGCCCTTGTGGGAAGAAGACCTGGAGTATATAAAAAGCAACTTAAAATAATGAGGACTATGGCAAGAAATCTAATGGTTCTATCTTCCATTCCAGAGTGCAGGAAGGTACTTGAATACCTGAAGGAGAAAGGAACAGAGTCAGAAACTCTTGTAGAGCTGAAAGGCGTTCAGTGCCCATCGAGAGAACAAGAGCCCACCTCAGAGCTCTGTGCTGGGCATCAACTAACTGAGCTGGATGATAATAGGTTGAAATGCCGCTTTTGCGGCAAAGTGTTTCACTCAAAGCGTCAAGCATTGACACGAGAGGATTACATATTGTTCGGAAGTCTTGATCCGAAAGTTCATTTTGGGCGACTACCTGAACTGAAAAGATAGCATTCATGACATGTGGATTATTAACTGACAGCAAAAGTAATAAAATTATTGATTATGGCAAAGCACAAGGAGATTGACTTCCAGAAGTGGGAACACCTGGAGGAGTACGGAGAGAAGATGAAGGCGGCTGTATGGGCCGCCAGCCAAGCCGTGAAGCGTTGGCTGGATCTTGCCGACGAGCTGATGGACGATGCCCAGGCGGACGGGTCGATTATGTACCATAACATGTGCGCATTACACGAGGATTTATCGGTGTTTTGCAAAGGTGTATTGGGTATTAACGGCGGCGAAGCCACCGCCCACGCGACAGAGCACAACCATCGCCCTGGTGGCCTGGACGTGCTTGACGGCCTGGACGGTCTTAAGCAAGTTGATGTTAAACATTTTCAAAAAGCAGAATAAGATGTCTAAGAAGATTTATGTTACCGACGAGGCCAAGAATAAGTTGGCCGATGTGTTCCATGTATCGCGTGTGATGGTGTGGAAGGCTCTGGCCTTTGAGAGCCACAGCCTACTGGCCCGCAAGATCCGTCACGTGGCATTGTCACAGTACCACGGTGTTCCGAATTGGAAACCGGCGGAGATGGAGACGATCCACGACTCGAAGACGATGACGCAGACCTTTGGTGATCGTGTGAAACTGGTTCTTGACAAGGGTACCGGCCTTATCAGCGTCCTTGTTGACGATGAGGTAGAGCGCAAGGACCAGGTGTGCAGTAGCATCCCCGAGTTCATGGAGCTGCAGAGTGAGGTGAGCCGCATGGCGATGAGTTTGTAAAGGAGGCGAGTTATGGAATACTACGGAGGCAGGTTATGCATTTCGGCCCGTGAACTGGTGGATGGCGGAATAGTTACGCAAGCCAATTACCAGAATTGGACAAACCGTGGCCGCATCGATGTGGTACGTCGAGGTGGCGGTGCCACGGGCAATTATGCCCTGGTCGCCGTAGAGAGCCTTCCCCGTGCTTATCGCACCAAGGTGCAGACCATGTACCCGGATGGTGACTTGACTCGCCTGAAGGGCTGGGTGTGCAGCAACTACGAGGTGGATCAGGCAGCGGTTGCGTTCTTCCACGACAAGTCGAAGACCGGCGTTGAGTTGCCTCCCGCCAAGGTGCAGGAATACATCATCAACGCGAGCGTGTTGAACACGTGCATCCGCCTGTATGAACGCGCTGCCACAGCCCAGAAGCTGTTTGGTGGCAAGTACAACTGGGACCAGATGGCCAGGGCCATTGAAGCATTGCGCCAGGAGTATGGCCACACACTGCCGGCGAGCACCCTACGTTTCCGCAAGAAGGTCAACGAGTACAAGAAGGCCGGTTACGGCTGCCTGATCAGCGGCAAGTTCGGCAACCAGTGTGCAAGGAAGGTTGACATGAAGACCGAAGACCTGATCCTGGGCCTTGCCGTGCTGCCCAACAAGCCCTTCAATACCAATATCGCCGAGATGTACAACATGTTCGTGTGTGGTGAACTGGAGGTATTCAGCCCGAAGACCGGCGAGCTGATGAATCCCGAGGATTTTGTTGACAAGCGCACGGGCGAGCCACTGGTATTGAGTGAGAGCACCATCATCAACTACCTGAACAAGCCCAAGAACCGTGCCCTTATCGACCAGAAGCTGATGAGCTGGACCACCTTCATGCATGAGCGTATGCCTCATGTCCACCGCCACGGTGGCGACTGGTCACTGTCACAGATCACGATGGATGACGTTGACCTGACACGCAAGCTGAACGACACCAGGCAGCGCGTCCATGCCTACTACGCCTATGATGTCGTGTCGCAGTGTGTCATCGGTGCCAGTTACTCGCGCGTGAAAGACGAGGGCCTGGTTGTGGACTGCTTCCGTGACATGTTCCGGCTGATTGACAAGATGGGTTGGGGAATGCCCGCCGGCATCGAGGTGGAGAACCACCTGATGTCGCAATACAAAGACGGCTTCCTGCAAGCCGGTGTCGCTTTCCCGTTTGTCCACTTCTGTGCACCCCAGAACTCGCAGGAGAAATATGCCGAGCCCCTGAACGGTGCCAAAAAGCGCAGCGTGATCCATAAGAACCACGAGGGCATCGGGCGTTTCTACGGCAAGGGTAAATGGCGCCAGGAATACAAGAAAGTGAGCGACGAGACCAACGAGCTCTACGAAGACAAGGAATACTTCAGTTGGGACCAACTGGTGGCAGACGACCGGCGTGACAGCTACGAGTGGAACCACCAGCTGCACCCTAACCAGAAGAAGTTCCCGGGCATGACCAGGTGGGACGTGCTGTGTGAGCGCATCAATCCCTCGCTGCGTCCACTTGACAAGCTGACCCTTGCCCGCTACATCGGCGAGCGCGTCGAGACCAGCATCCGTAGAAACTCCACCGTGCGTGTGGCATACGAGGACTGGTGGCTGAGCAGCACGAGTGTACTGGAGAAGTTGCGCCCTAATGACTACAAGGTCACTGCCTACTTCATGCCAGACGAGGAAGGCAAGCCAACGGAGGTGTACATTTTCCAGGGCGATAAATACATCGACCATGTGGAGCGCGTACAGACCTATAACCGCGTCCTCGCTGAGCAGACCGATGAGGATGTTGCCAATTACATCGAGCAGCAGAAGAAGATCTCGAGCTTCAAGAAGTACATGCGTGACCACGAGATCGAGGGCCTGGGCGTGTTGTTGAAGCCGACCGAGTCCCCGTCCAATGTTGAAGGCGAAGACCTGGTGCTGGAGGCTGCAGAGCCACCGATTACGGAACAGCCCCAGGCCGCCAGTATCGCGACTGAGGACCGTGCTTTTGAGAACATATAGAATAACATTATAACGGCATTATAACATGATTACAGCAGACAACAAACGGCGGATTGTGGAGGCTATCTCTGCTAACCGCAAGAATTACCCGAGTGATGCCAAGCACGCGGCAGCGTTAGGAATCTCGGCCAGTGTGTATAACGGTCTGAAAAAGGGTCAGACCGAGAAGGCGTTGAGTGACGCCAACTGGGTGAACATCGCCCGTAGGCTTGATGTGAACCTGCGTGAGAGCATCGTCTGGAAGGGGGCAAAGACCGAGACCTGGAAGTATGTCACCACACAACTTGAGGCTTGCCAGGAGCGCAGCCTGAGCGTGATCCTGTGCGACCTGCCTAACATAGGCAAGACCTATTCTGCACGTTGGTATGTCAACGAGCACCGCAATGCGGTTTATATTGACTGCTCGCAAGTCAAGACCAAGCGAGCCCTGGTCAAGAAGATCGCCCAGGAGTTCGGTGTCGGCATCAGTGGCAAGTACCAGGACATCTATGAGGACCTGGTGTATTACCTGCGCTCCATGGAGCAACCGTTGGTCATTCTTGACGAAGCCGGCGACCTGCAGTATGAAGCGTTCCTTGAGCTCAAGGCCCTGTGGAACGCCACCGAGATGTGCTGCGGGTGGTACATGATGGGCGCGGATGGCCTCAAGGCCAAGATCGACCGCATGATCGACGGCTGCAAAGTTGGTTATGCCGAGATCTTCTCCCGTTACGGCGGCAAATACAGCCGTGTCACTCCCGATCAGGAAGATGACCGCAAGGCTTTCCTGCTGGAACAGGCGCGTGTAGTGGCGAGCGTGAACGCCCCAGCCGACACCGACATCGGCCAGATCGTTCGCAAAAGCGGCGGCGGTTTGCGCCGTGTATATACTGAAATCGAAAAAATCAAGAAAGGAGCATAACATGTTTACGAGATTAGAAGAAAGATACATGGAGGCCGTGATCGCCATTGCCCGAGAAATGCAGAATCACGAGATTGACTGGGAGCAACGCCGTTTTGAGATTGCCAAGGAGCTCTATGCCAACAAGTGCCTGGACGTGGTTGCAGAGAGGGCTGCGATGGGCATGGATGTCAACGGTGTCGAGCGAGTGGAGGCGAAATTGGCCGTGAAGTGGGCCGATGCCCTGGTTGAGGAGTTGAAAAAGACCCGCGAGTGATGGATGACAGGAGCACACGCCGCTATGAGGTGGCCAAGGAGGTCTTGCCATGGATGCTGGAGCAGTTGAGCAGCACCGCTATGGTTACCGACAGCAAGATGCGCCAGCTTGCCTGCGCCGCCGCTGTTGAGACCGCCGACCTGCTGCTTGATGAACTTGAAAAGGAGGAGAAATGAAGAGAGCCTATAGTCCGAAAGAGATCGCCGCCAAGACCTACAAGGTGCTGCCGTGGAGTGGAAAGTGGGAGGCCGCTTTCGGCCAGCCGGAAGAGAACTCGACGTGGTTCATCAGCGGCGCGAGCGCAAGCGGCAAGAGCAGCTTTGTCATGCAGCTTGCTTGGGAACTGACCCACTACGGCCAGGTGTTGTACCTCAGCTATGAGGAGGGCGTGAGTCAGAGTTTCCAAGAGCGCGTGGTGCGTTTCGGCCTGGATGAGCGTCAGGGCTGGTTCCGGGTTGCGACTGCCGATACAGTAGAAGATCTCGCTGCCCGTCTGAAGAAGCGCCATAGCGCGAAATTCATCATCGTGGACTCCTATCAGGACGCAGGCTGGGAATGGCCAGAGACCAAGGCCCTACTGGAGGCCTTCCCGAAGAAGAGCTTCATCTTCATCAGCCAGGAGGCCAAAGGCCAGCCCTTGGGCAAGCCAGCTGTCAGGTTGCGATATAAAGCCGGCGTGAAGGTGCGCGTGGCAGGCTACAGGGCCTATTGCCAAGGCCGTTTCAATCCTGATGCCGGCAACAGCTTTGTCGTGTGGGAGGAAGGCGTGATGAGGACAACGAATAATATTAACTAACAAAAAACGAACGAAGATGAGTAAGAATGACAATAAGACATGCTGCATCTGTGGCGCGAGAATTCAAGGCTGGGGCAACAACCCACGTCCTGTACGAGATTCGGGTCAATGTTGCAATGATTGTAATATGACAGTTGTCTTGCCTGAGCGGTTGAGACTTATACGAGAGGCATTCAATAAACCAAACTAAGTGCTAAATAATATTTTCATTACTAAAATTTTTGGCAGGCCGGCGCCCTCTGTGACAGACCACGCCGGACACACATCACACGGGACCTGCCCCGTGAGGTATTTGCAGGAAACCATCTTGTGGATGGCCAGAACGGTAACGCCTGGCATTGGAAATAAGAGCCTCGGACATCCACAAGACCCAACACCACCAGCTGCCGTGGCTAACCGCAGCGCAGATTGAGAGAGGGAGCAGCAGCGAGCTGCGTAAGATCCCGGCGGGACGTGTCCCGTGAGACATGTGGTGGGGGCGGCGAAAGCAGCCAAATTCAAGTGGCGCCGTCCCCTATTTTAATAACAGATACAGACTGAGACAATGGGACAGATCAGAAATTACCGGCGCTTCTACGCCGTGTTCAATAAACTTGAAGCTGGTGGCGACCGAGAAGCCACCAAGGAGACGCTGGTGGAGAGTTTCACCGGCGGGAGAACGTCGAGCCTACGAGAAATGACCGTGGCTGAGTATAATGCGCTGTGTGTCTCCTTGGAGGAGCGCAGCGGCTGGCGAGACGAGTTGAAGAAGCGCCGCAGTTCTTGCTTGCGGCTGATGCAGAAGGCTGGCGTGGACACCACCGACTGGCAGCGCGTGAATGCCCTGTGCCGTGATCCCAGGATAGCAGGCAAAGACTTCTCCCGCCTGGGCATTGCCGAGCTCGAGGCCCTGGCCGTGAAGTTGCGGGCCATCAACCGCAAGGGCGGCTTTAGACCGACGTCGGCAGAGCCAACGTCCACGGGACACGACGCACCTGCCATTTTGGTTCCACTGTCGAATGTGGGCGACTGTTGAGAATTATCTTTTTTATTCACTTAATTATAAACAAGAGACAAATGAAACCAAACGAAGAAGAAATCAATGAAGTGATCAACCAATGTGTTGAGAGTGAGGAAGAGGGAGCGAGCCGATGGCCGGGCATGACCTATGAGCAAGGAGTGAAAGCCGCAATTGAGTGGCTGCAAGGTTATGGCGAGAACCCGATGCTTGATTAACAATTAAACATTTTTAGAACGATGGCTAACAGAAAGAAGAAAACCATTATTACCGGCGTGACCCGCGAGGCCGCCGATGAAGCATTTGCCACCTTTGCGAAGGCAGATGCCCAGTGTAACAAGATCAATGCCGACATCGAGTTGGCATGTGCCAAGATCCGTGAGAAGTGGGCCGATAAGTTGACTGTGCTTCAGGCCGAGCGAGACGCGGCCTTTGACACGTTGCAGGCGTTTGCGAGCGAGCATCCCGAACTATTCACCAAGAAGAAGAGCCTGGACATGGCCCACGGCGTGATTGGATTCAGGACTGGCACGCCGAAGCTGAAGACGTTGAAAGGCTTCACCTGGGCATCGGCCCTGCAGTTGGCCAGGAAGTTCCTGCCTGATGCCTACATCCGCACGACCGAGGAAATTGCCAAGGACAAGCTGCTTGCCGACCGTGACCTGGAAGAAGTCGCCATCTACGACACGCCTACCGGTGATGACCGCACTGGCACCATGCGTGAAGCGATGGCTGCTTGCGGCATCCAGGTCGTCCAGGAGGAGGCATTTTATGTTGAGCCAAAGAAGGAGGATGCATCATGAAACGAGCCGTGAGCAAGGCCCCTCGTGTGTCGATATGCGGCACATGCAGGGGAACGGGCAAGATAGAGAACTTCACCCATCCCGAAGGCCGCATGAAATGTCCCCAGTGTGAAGGCAGCGGTCGAGTGATTGTTTCATGCGAGATGATGGTTGACATCAGGCCCTATCGAGAGGGTGATGAGTTATAGTTGTTTACCGTGTTAACTGAAAGTTGCGCCAGGCGATGTTTGGCGCAATTTTTTATTGCTGAAATGGTTATCTTTGCAGTTATGAAGCGCAGGGGAGTGAGTTATCAGAAGCGCGTGGCCGATGTGAACCGCATCTATGACACGCATGTCAAGGAAGGTCTATCGAACCGGGAGATCTGGCGGCGCTATGTATACCCGATATGGGGCATCAGCGAGCGCACATTCTATAACCTGCTCAAGGCAGAGAGCGATCCTAAAAACGAGCTGCCTGAGCCTGTTCAGTTGCTAATTCAATGGGAGTTGCCATCATGAGTAACCAGGACATCGATATCATCATCAAGCGGATCCTGCGCGACATCGCCGTGGAACTGAGCGACGAGTTTGACAAGAACTTCGAGCGTCAGGCTTTTTTCAGTGAGGCATGGCAACGCCGTGTTAGCCCGACGCGCCCAGGTGGCCATATCCTGGTTGACAGCGGCACATTGCGCAGGAGCATCCAGAGCCGCACAAGTGATAGCAGCATCACTTTCTTCAGCACATTGCCTTACGCGGCTATCCATAACGAGGGAGGCGAGATCAGGGTGACGAACCGCATGAAGGCATTCTTCTGGCACAAATACTACGAGGCCACAGGCTCCTTCGGACGCAAGAAAAACGGCGAGCGCCGAAACGACAAGCGCACCGTGCAGCTGAGTACCGAGGCCGAGTTCTGGAAATGGATGGCCTTGAAGAAAGAGGGCAGCACCATCAAGATCCCGAAGCGACAGTTTATCGGTGCCAGTCCCGAGGTCGAGAAAGTCGTGCGCGAGATCATCGAAGAGAACCTGACCGAGTATTTTGAACATGACTTTAAGATAGAGACAAAATGAGAAAAGAGATTTACCAGAAAGTGAAGGCCGCTTTGGAGGCGATGCTTGGTGCCCCGATCAAGCACGTTGACCTGTGGAACCAGAACGTGGCCTTTATCGAGCAGGAAGAGGCATGGCCCCGTCCAGCCGTATTCATTGAGTTTGAACCCGTAGAATGGCGTGGCCAGAAGTCAGACGGCTACCGTACCAACGGCTTGCTGAGGCTTCACATCGTGACCGACTGGAGTGGCCAGGATTCATCGCTGGAGGTCTTTGACCTGTGTGAGGATGTGCGTAATGCACTGATCGGCTTGAGCGGTGACAGCTTCATCGGTTTGAAGCTGGCGCGAAGCTACACCAATCACAACCACGAGGATCTTGTGGAGAGCATTGAGGTATTCGAGTATGGTGGAGAATGGGTGCCATAGAGTGGCAGAATATTGCCTATTGGTGAATTTGTTGTATATTTGTGCCCATCAAGGGACAAAAACAATGAAACCCAATCAGGCATCAATCTACCGAGACATCGAGCGGCTGCTGGAATGGAGCATTCCTGTAGTCGAACGGTTACCTCGCTCCCTGCCATACAAAGAGCTCGGCGGCAAACTCGTCCTTGACCTCGCTGAGGCATTGGACTTTGTCGTGCTTGCCTTCCAGTCTCAAGGTACCTTGGAGCGTGTGGAGTGCATCAACGGCGTGATCATGCGCATGACCGCAGTCAAGACAACCTACCGGTTGCTGAACCGAGTGCGTCGCGATGCCATCTCCCACGGCCAATACGCCCAAGCGCTTGACATGTTGAACGTCATCGCTGATCAGGCCGGAAAGTGGCTCAAGAAGAACAGGGCTTTGCTCGCTGAACAGCAGAAGAACCAGGCTGATAGCACTGTGCCATCGCACAGTGCCGAGCCGGTTCAGTTGACGCTGTTCCCCGACGAAGAACCGGGGCGGTAAGACATTCATGGCGATTACGGTTACTATGAATCATCCCCAATCATTAAACGGGCGTGGCACTGCGCAAGACGTAGTTAGGAAACGTGCAGCTCACGCAACATCGCTTGACGCTTCTAACGCGTGGAATCTCCATGGCGGTAATGGCCAGGTCAACAACAACAACAAGAACAATTCCAGGGCGGTGCGAGCGGTGGTCGCGCTTGGTGATGAGGAGAAAGAAGGGTGGATTGATGCCTATTTTGATTGCCTGAGGCATAAGCTCAGGGCCAAGCAATGCGGAGAATACAGGACCGACTTCGAGGCCGACCTGTGGCGGCTTGTCGGAGAAGTCCATGACCGCACCTACCAGCCCAGCGAGGCATTCTGCTTCATCGTCACCCGTCCAAGGACCAGAGAGATATTCGCCGCCGCCTTCCGCGACCGTATCGTCCAGCACTGGATCACGCTCAGACTGGAGCCGCTTCTTGAGCGCCGCTTTCGACAGCAGGGTGACGTATCCTTCAACTGCCGTAAAGGCTACGGCTCCATGAGAGCGGTGCAGACCGCTAAAGAGCACATCGAGCGCGTCAGCGGACGTTACACCCGAGAGGCATGGATCGGCAAAATCGACGTCGCCGGCTTCTTTATGAGCATCGACAAAGACATCCTGCTTGACAAGCTGCTGCCGTTCCTTCGTGAGAACTATCAGGGTGAAGACCTTGATACGTTCCTGTGGCTTACCGAGGTCACCGTCAGGCATCAGCCTCAGCTCTATTGTGAGCGCCGCTCGCCCCTCTCGATGTGGGAAGATCTGCCTGCCAACAAGTCCTTGTTCAATATGCCGGAAAGCAAAGGCATGGCTATCGGCAACATCACGTCGCAGTTGCTGGCTAACTTCTACCTGTCCTACTTCGATGAATTCATGATTGAAGAGTGCTCCTACAGCCAAGCCGGGTATGTCCGTTTTGTGGATGACGCGCTGATTGTCGCCAACGACAAACGCTTTATTCTTGACCTGCGAAAGCGGGCGACACAGTGGTTGAAGAAGCATCTGAAGTTGACACTTCACAAGGACAAGTTCTATTTGCAGCCGGCCACACATGGCGTGAAGTTCGTTGGTTGTGTCATTAAGCCTGGCAGGACTTATACAGCGAACCGGACCCTGGGCAACATGACCAGACGTGTGCAACAGACCAACGGCTTGTGCCGGAAGATCATTGAAGAAGGACCGACACTCGAGAACCTGAAAGCCTTAAAGCACCACGTCTGCAGCCTCAATTCCTACATGGGCTTTTGTGTCCATAACTACACCTTCAACCAGCGCCGAAAGATGTTCAGCGATGTCCCCTATTTCTGGAAATGCTGCAATATCCAGAAGCGTTTCTCGGTGGTGAAGGTAAAGAAGAAGTACAATTATTTTTTGTTCCTTATCAAAACAGACCAATTACAAAATGAAGCAGACATCAGAAATCTATCCCCCCTTGGTAAGCGCAAGGCGCGACCTGGGGCAAAACATCTTCGCGGTGGCGTTCGACATCACGGAGACAGAGAACGGTTATGAATTTGAAACAGCCGAGCTGCCGCCAGGAGTGTGGCGCCGTGACCTGATCATCTCTGCAATCATCCGCTCCCGTTACAACACCGATGACATGGAGGCCATCCACAATAACGTGCTGGCAGACCTTACCGACCGTGACGCCATGTCGGAGCACACGGCCATGCAGCAGTGGCGTGCAAAGGCCAAGCAGTGGTCACGAGAAATCATGCAATGGGCTGAGGAGCACGGTATCGCCCAGGCGGAGCTGGAGCCCGCCCCTGAACCCCATGAACCCGATGCCACGGTAGAGGGTTATGATGGCGTTGCCACGTTGTCGGCAGCGGTGGAACTGGCCAGGGACCAGGCAACAGATCTGGAGGACGAGAAGGCTGCTAAGTTGCCCGAATTGTTCCCGCTGTGGATTAACCAGCTTGGCCAGCCACTCCATGCAGGAGAGCGTTACAGCTTTGTCGGTAGGTTGTGGAAAGTGCTCCAGGACCACACGGCACAAGCCGACTGGATGCCGGACATGACACCCTCATTGTTTGCTGAGGTGGCCGCTGATCAGCAGCAAGGCACCCTTGATAACCCGATACCTTATAGCGGGAATATGGTACTCGAGGAAGGCAAGTATTACTCGCAGAACGGGGTCGTTTACCTGTGCATCCGCGGCACTGGCAACCCCGTGTATCACGACCTGAGCGCCCTGGTCGGGCTATATGTACAGGTTGTCGAATAGCAAAGGAGGGGGCAAAAAATAGCCCCCAGCCCTGTCATAAGTCGTCCTACTTACTTAAAAACAGTCCCACACAGGGAGAGGCTGGAGGCATGTGCCTTCTTCCTCCCTGTGTGGGCTATTTTGTATTAAGTAAGTAGAACACCGCAAAGGTACAAATATTTTTTGACATGACATTATATGAAATTTTGGCCATCAATAAAGAGATGATCACCCGGCTGCAGAAATACGGGGTCAAACCAGATGATTGCAGGTATATCGATCTTTACCGTGATTATCTGCAGTTGCGCGATGATGGGGAAAAGGTGACCTATATCGTGTCGCTCCTTAGCGAGCGCTACCACGTGAGCGAGCGCAAGGTGTATAGCCTGGTGAAGAGGTTTGGGCAGCACTGCTCGATTGGTGCAGTGTGATTGAGCCGGGAAGTGCTGCAGGGGCGGGCAGAAAAACCGAACTTTGCTGCATGGAAAAGAAAAAATTATATCTATCGGCACCGCTGCCTTTTGTTGGGCAAAAGCGGAACTTCGCCAAACCGTTTATCAAGGTACTCGATCAGTACCCCGACGGCACCACCTTTGTTGACCTGTTCGGCGGCAGCGGCTTGCTGTCGCACATCGCTAAGCACCAGAAGCCAAATAGTAAGGTCGTGTATAACGATTTTGATAATTACCGTGAGCGCCTGGAGCGCATTTCAGAGACTAACGAGCTGCTTGCCCGGCTGCGCGAGATCTGCATCGGTATCCCCAGGAAAGCGCCCATTACCGGCGAAGCTCGAGACCAGGTGCTTGCCACCATTGCCGCCCATGAAGCCCGATATGGGTACGTTGACTTCATCACGCTATCGCCCTCAATCTTGTTCTCGATGAAGTACGCGTTGAGCCTTGATGCCATCAAGAAAGAAGGACTGTATAACAAGATACGCACAACCGACTTCGCCCCTGCAGGCGATTATCTGGACGGATTAACCGTCACCAGTGCGGACTATCGTGATGTATTTGAACAATGCAAGGACGAGCCTGGCGTGGTGTTTCTGGTTGACCCTCCCTACCTGAGCACCGAAGTAGGTACCTACAAGATGTATTGGAAACTGAGCGACTACCTCGATGTGCTGAACGTGCTGCGTGACCACCGCTTCGTGTACTTCACGAGCAACAAGTCAAGCATTGTTGAGCTGTGCTCCTGGTTAGGTCGGAATCGTGACCTGGGTAACCCATTTGCCGGCTGCAACGTGGTGGAGTTCCGGGCTCAGATGAATTATAGTTCGGGCTATACCGACATGATGATCTATAACGCCGCTTGAACGGCATTAAAACTGCATTAGAGCCATGAATAAGTATCACCAAATCCTCAGCAAAGTATTGGACCAGGGCAAAACTCAGACCAACAAGAAAGGCAGCATCCGCTACCTGTTGAACGAGACGCTGCACCTCACACCCGCCGACCTGCTCGATATATTTGAGAGCCATGGCATCGCCCGTAGGAAGTTGAAGAGTGAGTTGCGCCTGTTCATGCAGGGCGAGCGCCAGGTGGAGAAATACCGCGATGTTGGCATCAACTGGTGGGATTACTGCGGATCGATCCTGGTCAACAGTTACCCGACCTATCTGGAGAAGTTGCCTCCGCTGCTTGCCAGGATCAACCGCGAGAAGCGCAACAGCAAGAACTACGTCCTGTTCCTGGGCGAGACCAATGCCGAGAGCAACCAGGCACCATGCCTGAGCCTGGTGCAGTTCCAGATTGATGACGGTGAATTGGTGCTGAGTGCCTACCAGCGAAGCAGTGACGCCAACCTGGGGCTTCCGGCTGACATCTACCACCTGTACCTGATGGCGCGGCAGATAGAACTGCCGTTGAAGTCAATCACGTTGTTCCTGGGCAATGTGCACATCTATGAGAATAACATCGAGCGAACACGTGAGTTGCTTGCCGGCAACGAGGACGTGCGGTTCGACTTGAACGTGTGACTTACGAGCCAGAGGCTCGCACTACAAGACAAGAATCGACACAGTGCTGAGGCTGTGCCGATTCTTTGTTCTATGTGAGTGTTGTCAGAGGGCTTTGCCCATGGCAATGCCAACGATGGCGATTAATAGACCAAGTTTGGCTTCCGTGTCATCAATGTCGTTCATGCAGATGTTGACCGGCTTCTCGGTGACTTTGTCCCATATTTCCTGGTTTAATTCAACACCAGCGAGAGTTGACACTGTTGCTACCTGGTCACGGGTAAATTCGATGTTGACGGTTAATTTCTTGTCCATGATGATAGTTGTATATTATGGTTTATAGATGCCGAAAATGGACCCGATAACGAGGATGAGAAGGAGGACCACACCGGTCATTACGACTGACAGGAATATGAGAATGCCCGTTTTTGTCCTCATTCTGTCACGGCGGATCTGCCTGTTGATTTTCTCGTCGATGCAGTAGCGTTTTTTATTTTTTTTGTCCATGATAGTTGCTAATTCAAAAAATGGTGTTATCTTTGCGATGTCTTCAGTAATGAAGATAGGGACAAGGCCGCAAGGCTGTTGTACCGCCTGAGGGACCGTTCTGCGGTCCTATTTTTTTAGTGAAATTCTCTTACTACTTTTTCATTGCTGAAATAGAAGAAAATTCTCATTTGATATTTGCGTTTAATTTCAGCTAATTTTTCGCTGATTTCTTCCGATGGAGAAGGTAATTCAAATAGCACAGCTTGGGCTCCCTGTTTCTTTTGCGCATACCTTGCATATTTGACAATGTTTCCAGTGCCAGTTGTTGACTTTAATTCTGTAGGTATGCCATCAAATCTAATGTCATAGGTCTGCCCCTCTGGCCGATTGTTTTCACTCAAAAACTCAATTTTGTGACCATTGTCAGCTGCCACTTTACACATGCCAAATTCTTTTTTATACTTGGCAATGTCATTGTTGTCTGCTGATGGCTCTGGTATTCTATCACGTTCGGTCATTACATAGCCATCGCCATTTTTGCCACTGTAATTATGAACCCAAACATTCATGTCATACTCATGCCCATCTTCTCTCAGAGAGCGGATGAATTTGCACGCAGCACACACTTCGTTGTCGGGGATGTATGCCAGGTTGACTTTTCCCTGGGCGATGTCGCAGTCCCGGCACCGGCTGATGGTGTAGGGATTGTAGTCGGGGAAGGTCTTGCCTTGCTTGCCTGAGTTGAAGCGGAAGATGCCTCGGGTGTCCTTTTGCAGGGCTTCTTCGCCCCGGGCACGGGCCTCCTCTGGATCCGTGGTCGGGTATTTGGACTTGCGGACCTGTGCGACGGTGCAGCGGCAGTTCCAGCCATTGGGCGGGTAGTAAGACTCCCAGAACGGGTCGCTGGGTGGCAGCGTTACCCCATCGAGGGCGGCATGTTCCGGACGCACTTTGTCATCATGCTGGGTGCGGTACTGGAGGTTGTATCGGTCGCCATCGGCCACGATCTGCTCCCACTTGGCTGCCATGTCAGCCGATGCTTGGCAGAAGTTGTACTCGGCACGGAGGTAGTTGCGGTTATAGGTGCTGTCGATGGCCAGCACGTCGTTCAAAAAGCGTTCAAACGGCTTTCGCTCACCATTCTCGTCGATGAGTGAGGGGAAGGCCTCGTTCAGTTCGTGGTACGTCTTGAATCCCGAGAATATGAAATTGGAGCGCTCAAGCCGGTGGCGCATGGCATCGGACAGCGGTGCCCGTTGCATGGCCTGGTTGAGTACCCCGGCATGTGTGGAAATGAAGTCGGTCACCTCGGGTTCCTGGATGATCTCGACCTGGAGCATGGCCCCCTCTTGACGATAGAGCGCGTGCATCATGCCCTCGAATGCCTGGTGCACCTGGTCACGGATCTCCTGCTCGAGATCCTCACGAGCGAGGGCGACGTCGGTTAAGCCGCCGCCCACTTGACATCCCAATATTTCGGCATAACGCTGGTGCAGCCCCGCGTAATCGGCGGGGCTCAGTCGAAAAAAGGGCGCACATTCGCCGCCTGTCGGCTGTTTTGCTCACCAGTGGGTGTTTCCTCACCTGCCGGCTCTTCATCGCCCTGTGTCGGCTCCGTGGGCGGATTAGTGGCATTGTTGCGGCGCTCACCTACTGGCATACCATATTTATCCTCGAAATAGGACGGGTCCACCTCATAGTTGTTGAGCACCATGGTCTCGTAGGCCACCTGCTGCTCGGGTGAATAGTCCACCGAGTAGTCCCACTCAAAGCGCAGCCCTTTGAGAGGAAAGCCGTGGCGTATCATGCGCGGGATGAGCTGGTCATTGACGATATCACGGATGCTGTCACAGTCGGCCTCGATGATATTCTGGAATACCTCGAGGTGGGTTTCGGACTGGCTGAGCGAGCTGCCGTCCTCGATGGTCATGGTCTGTCCGATGATGAGCTTGGAGAGCTCGCTGTTGGCTCTCTCGATGCGTCGGTCATAGACATTGAACGCGTCACCCCTGGAAGACTCGACCACCTCGATCTCGGTACCCTGCTGGAAGATGCCCCAACCCTCGGTACCCATGTCGGACATCATCTTCTCCATGCGCTTCATCTCCTTCTCGTCGCGTGTTGTGGTCCTGGCGATGCGCATGGGCATCCCGAAGATCTCGGCAAACGTGTCCCAGAATGCCAACGCATTCTTCTTGGGGATCGTCTGTGTGGCAGCCTTGAGGTAGAGTCCCAGGTTATTGGGCCGTCCCACCTCGATGAGCCAGTCACTGAAAGGTGGCTGACGGTAGTCGATGCCTGTTGTCCAGTCCTGTCCCAGGTCGGTGATGACACGCCCGAATTCAGGAATGACATGCTTGCGAGGTATGAGCGTTACCCCATCGTAGGCCGGTTTTCCGTCCTCTGTCGTGATGATGTTGCCAAGCTCGATGAGCGAGTGCCCCCAATAGTTAGCATCCAGTGCGAGCCTGATGAGATTCTTGAACCAGGCAGCGTCGAAAAAGGTCAACGCCTCTTCATCCTCGTCGCCTGATTCATTGACCAGCTTGAACGACCGCGCCATGACAAAGCCCTCGCGCTGCTGTATGCATCCGGATAGATGCAGATCCACAGCAACGTCGCGATAGATGTCATACAGAGGCTGCCTGTTGGGATAATCCACGTTGATGGCCATCTGCCAGGCATTGCGCCAGTCCCCGATGTCTCGCCTGATGAGCGAGTCGGTGGTGCGCTGGAGCTGCATGACCGTCTTCTTTAAGCGCGTGGCATCTTTCTTAGCCAGGCGGAAGGAACCGAAAGGTGTCTCGACCACCTGCTTGCCGTTATTCTTTTTCTTACTCATGATGTGATGTGTCAATTACCAGTTGTGTCTCAATTTCTTCTGGCATCCGTAAACCATGGGGAAGCCTACCGGGTTGCCCTCCTCGTCGGTGGCGACGGGCAATTCCGGCACGATCTTGCCGGCCTGGACCCCCTCCAGCCACTTGATGGCCCGTTCGTAGCGCTCCTTGCGTATCTCGGTTCCCATCTTCTGGGGGAGCGATGCCGACATGTGGTAAAGCGCGATGTCGCAGGCATACATGACGATGAGCCTGTTGCGCTCGTTGCCCTCGGCACTGAACAGTGCGCTGGTGTCGTATTTTGGCCGGAGGTAAGAGGAGATTTCCTCGATGGCCTCATCCTCGGCATTGGCGCGGTTGTCGTCACTGACTTGAGATATAACCTTCAAGGCCTGCTCCCCGATAACCACGCTGTAGTCCTCGTCGTTGATAAACATATCGATGTCTATTTGGTGATGTGTAAAGCGATTTTCTCGATGTCCTTGACCTTGGTTCCCTTGCGGAAGCGGTGCTGCTGGACGAGTTGTTTGATGGTCTGCTTGGGCACGACCTTGAGTGAGCCTCCCATCGAGAGGACGTAGTAACGCAGCCCTGTCTCCTGTGCTAACCTGTTAGCCTGGCGGACAGCCCGCTTGTAGCGGAAGGCGAAAATGAGTTGCTTGATTGTTTTCATTTTGTCACCATTGGTTTTTTGAGGTCGGGCGTCTGCCGAACCTGGGTTTGAAATTTGCTTGTCTCGTATTACGCTGGAGGAACCAGATGGCACCCTCGTCGGCATCGGGCGCATCGTCGTTACCTGACATGCCCTTCTCGAAAGCCAGCAGTTGGTCGAGTCCGGCCTGCATGTCGGGATCATCCTTCTGAGCCTGGTCGTAGAACACGAAGCCGCGCTCCCATAGCGGACTGATGGCCTCGATGCGCTGGAACTTGTCCGGCTTCTTGCGTGTGTCGCCCGTGATGGGGAGCTGGTAGCCACGCAGGTTGCCCTCGGTGGTAAACTCGTCGAGAAGTATGTCCTGCATGAATGAGGCTTCCATTGCGAAGTTAATGGCTATACCAATGTCCATGCTCCACTCGTAGATGTCATAGCACCAGCGGACGAGTTCTGCCAGAGAGGCCTTGCGCACAAAAGCGCGGAGGTGCCAGAGATTGGTCCCTTGTTTGCCCCAAAGTTTGGCGGCTTTGGTGTCGTTGGTCTTCTTGCTTTTCCATGATGGGTCAATGTACAGGACAAACTCCGAGAATCTCTTCCATGCCGGTCGCTTGGCCCACCTGATCCACTGCTGCCGGAATACAGTTCCTTCCACGATGGGGTTGTGCATCATCTCCTTGTTCCAGGCGCGGAAGCCAACGAAATCGGCATATTCCTGAGCCTCCTGTTTGGTCCATTTTTCTTTCCAGACGGGGTTGCCCTCGCTGTCAACAGCATAGACCGTCGATACATGCACGCCCTTTGTGGCGCAAATGTTAGCCAGTACAGAAGTCTTGCTGATGAGATTGCCCACCATCAGGAAACGACCACGTCCCACATCAAGGGCACCAAAGAGAGCCTCCTTTACCCAGTCCGTGAGTTCCCGGACGCGTCGCTCGTTGCGGCAGAGCTCGTCGTCGTCGAGGTCGTCGATGACGATATAGTCAGGGCGGGATTCGCGTTTGCGAAGTCCACGTGGCGACTGCCCACGTCCGCAAGCCAGGAAATACACCCCATCCTTGGTGGTGAACTCGCCCTCCGTCCAGTTGCCGAGCGACATCTGTTGGCCATAGTCTGCAATGATACGTTTGTTGTACTGCAGCTCGGCCTGGATGTCGCCAAGCAGGCGGTCGGCACTGTCCTCAGACTTGCCGACAATCACCATGAAGTTGATGAGCCGCTTCGGTTGGAACATCAACCAGAGTGGCATGAAAATGTCGAAGTGGGTGGACTTGGCGTGACCGCGAGGCCACTTGAACACCGCCTTGAGGTTGGGTGTGTTCTTGACCTTTGCGGCAGCCTGGTTGTGGAACGGGGCGTTGTGAATGGTGCGTATGGGCTCTCCAGTCACCTTGTCACGCAGGGTGAGGAAATGGGGGAAGTAGTATTCACAGAAAGCGGCATAGTCACGCTGGAGCCTTTTAATGCGTTGCTCGCGCTGTGTGGCGTTCTCACGCAGAAGGCTTGACGTGTCGGTCAGGCTCTGGATCTGCCGGCAATGCTCTTTCCACTCCTCCTG
Source organism: Sodaliphilus sp. (assembly GCA_045541835.1). Classification (GTDB taxonomy): domain Bacteria; phylum Bacteroidota; class Bacteroidia; order Bacteroidales; family Muribaculaceae; genus Sodaliphilus. The sequence continues at coordinate 46,695 of JAZQJW010000053.1, forward strand.
GAGTTCTTTTAGTCCCGTTACCTTAGCCATGATCAGAGCTCGGAATTGGGAGACATCTTCTCCATGAGGAATTCGTTCTGGTACTTGTTGATGGCCTTGATGAGTGCCGGCGTGATTTCGGGATCATTCGAGGCCTTGTCCTGGATCCACCTGTTGAAGGCCATGAAGACCTCGATGGCATCGACCACGTTGGCCTTCTTGTCGAGCTTCTCAATGACAGATGATAGTTTGGCCAGGCGGTCGCCCAGACCGGCGATGAGCGTCGGATCCTCGGACTCGTTCACCGAGGTGATGAGGCGGTCGATGGTAAGCAGCAACTTGTTGACCAGTTCCTGTCGGGTAATGTTCTTGGCGGCACGTGTCTCCTTCCATCCCTCTGTATTGGCCCACTTGGATATAGTCTGGCGGCTGATGTTGAGTCGCTCGGAGATCTCGGTGAGTTCCATGCCGGAGAGGTAGAGGGAACGCCCGAGCGATTTTTTGTTTTCTAATTCGGATTTCTTCATTTTTTGCAAAAAATAAAATGTGAATAACGGTGCAAAATTGGCCGAAAAACGTGAGCATGGCAAAGAAGCGTGCAGTGGTTGCACGGAAGCGTGCAAGGGCTTCACACTTATTTGTCCAGTTGGGTTGAAAGGCGCAACTTTGCATTGCTTTTAATCACATAGTCGCGATGCAATCGCGACAGAAGAAAACCGAAAAGACGATGTCAAAAACCAAAAGAGTAAGGATTACCAATGAGCGCCTGAACAGCTACAAAACGCGGGTGCTGACTGCCGGGATGGACTTGTCTCAGTATGAGCGCAACCCCGTGCTGCTGTACATGCACGAGCGCGGCCAGGTGATAGGCTATGTGAAAGACCTGAAAGTGGAGGGCGACGAAGTGACCGGCGAACTGATGTTTGACGAGGCCACCGAGCTGAGCCAGCGCTGCAAGAAGCAGTGGGAGTTCGGCAGCCTGAAGATGGTGAGTGCCGGCCTGGAGATCATCGAGCTGAGCGATGACAAGGAATACCTGGTCGAGGGTCAGACTCGCCCGACCGTTACCAAGAGCAAGCTGATTGAGGTGAGCCTTGTTGACATCGGCGCCAACGATGACGCCATCGTGCTGATCAAGGACGGCCAGCGATTAGAGATGGGCATGGGCGGTGAAAGCCCCCTGCCAATGTTAAACCAACATAAAAATCAAGAAGAAGACATGGACAAGAAAGAGATTGCCCTGCTGCTTGGACTGCAGGCAGACGCAAGTGATGAGGCCATCAAGGCCAAGATCAATGAACTGAAGACCGCTTCCGATGAGCGCGCAGAACTGGCCAAGGAGAATGGCGAGTTGAAGCTGTCGCGCATCGAGGCTGCCGTTGACGGAGCCATCGCCGAGAAGAAGATCTCGCCCGACATGAAGTCCCATTTTGTGAATCTGGGCAAGCAGGTGGGCCTGGAGAGCCTGAATGCGACCTTTGGCGCAATGACGCCGCAGGTGAAGCTGAGCCAGGTGATCGGTCACCAGGGCGGAGCCCCTACGGGCAGTGCCTGGCAAAAGTTGAGCGACGTCCCCGAGGACAAGATCATGGAGCTGCGCAAGGAGCAGCCCGATGAGTACAAGCGCCTGTACAAGGCCGAGTACGGCATTGAATGCACGATTGAAGATTAAGTCAAACCCTTAAAGAATATTGAAAACATGAAACTGAAGATGTTGTTTCTTGCCCTGACATCGCTTGTGTTTAACAGCGTGATGGGCGCAACTGTGGGCCATACGGTAGGTTTTGACCCGATGGCCGGCGCCATTGGCGCCAATGTGATTGCTGCAGTGGGCAGCGCGTTGAACGTCATGCCCGTGGGCGTAGCCCGTGCCGGTGTGTTGACTGAGGTGTGGACCGGTGAAATGGTGAAATACCTGCGCCGTGGACTTGAGGCCACGTGGCTTGCGGGGATTCCCGACGCTTCAAGCCTGGTTGATAATGACGTGATCCACCTGGTTGACGTGGGTGTTGATCCTGATGTATTGATTAACAATACGACATATCCCATCCCGCTGCAAGCCCTTGAAGATGAAGATATCCCCATTGGCCTGGACAAGTTCCAGACGAAGGTGACCCCCGTGACTGACGATGAGCTGTATGCCCTGAGCTATGACAAGATGACGAGAGTGAAGGAGAGCCACGGCAACGCGATCAATGACTCGAAGTTTGCCAAGGCCGCCCATGCCCTGTGTGCGGCTCAACACGCAGCGAAGACCCCTGTGCTCACCACTACCGGCGAGCGTGATGCCGTCACTGGCAGGCTGAAGCTGACGATGCAGGACGTGATCAACATGAAGCGCGCCATGGACGGGCTGAATGTTCCGGCAGAAAACCGTCGCCTGGTGCTATGCAGTGACCACGTGAACGACCTGCTGGAGACGAGCCAGGCCTTCAAGGAACAGTATAACATCAACCGCACCGACGGAACGGTGGGCCGCCAGTACGGCTTTGACATCTACGAGTTCGCGAATAACCCTCTTTATACGACTGCTGGTAAGAAGAAGAATTTGGGAACGACCGCCAGTGCAGGTGAGTTCCAGTGCTCGTTTGCCTTCTACACCCCGCGTGTGTTCAAGGCCACAGGCTCGACCAAGATGTACTACAGCCCTGCCGAGACCGATCCCGAGTACCAGCGCAACAAGATCAACTTCCGCCACTACTTCATAAGTCTGCCCAAGAAGGCTGATGCCGGCGTGGTGATGCGCAGCGGCTACCAGGCAACCGCCTAAAGAGAATGAGAAAAGAGCTGAAATACCTTGTGCTTCATTGCACCGCCACTCCCGCGGGGCGAGAGGTGACCAGCGATGACATCCGTCGCTGGCACACCTCGCCCGTCTCGCGCGGCGGTCGAGGCTGGAAGCAGGTGGGCTATACCGACATGATACACCTGGACGGACGTGTGGAGCGTCTGGTGAAGAACAACGAGGACGCGTGGGTCGATGACTGGGAGGTGACCAACGGGGCCAAGGGCTTTAACCAGGTGAGCAGGCATGTGGTGTATGTCGGTGGCGTTGACGCCAACGATGTGAAGAAGGCGCGTGACACGCGCACCGCTGCCCAGAAAGAAGCCATGAAGCGCTATGTGCTGGACTTCCACCGTCGCCACCCGAAGGTGAAGATCGTGGGGCACAACCAGCTTGCCGCGAAGGCTTGCCCGAGCTTCGACGTCCCGAAATGGCTCAAGGAAATCGGCATCAATCAGAAATAACGATTAAGCGATATGGACTGGAATGACGTGTTGAATATGGCATTGAGCGGTGGCCTGGTGGGGTTGCTGACGTTCCTGCTGACCTGGCGCAGCCAGGCGCGACGGGCTCGTGCCGAAGCCGACACCGTGAACATCACCAACACCGAGCAGGCCACCCGTATCCTTGTGGAAAATATTGTTGAACCGCTTAAACAGGAACTGAATGCGACGAGAAGAGACCTCAGCGCGACGAAGCGCGAGATGGCGCGATTGCGCAAAGCGATCGATGATGCCAACAGTTGCAAGTATAGTGCTGATTGTCCTGTGTTGCGCAGGATGCGCGAGCAGCCGAAAGACGAGCAGCGCAAGTCAGACGGTCGAGGCGGCCTCGGCCCACGTTACCCGCCTGGCGGACAGCGTCGCCAGCGTGACCATCAAACGGATGGAGCCGGTGAGCATCCCGGAGAGCAGGGTGACGCTGATGATAGCGGCTGACAGTCTGCTATCGACGCCTCAGGGCGCGTCCTGGACAGGTCGCAGCGGTCAGGCCAACGTCAAAGTGCAGCGTCAGGCTGGCACCGCAGGCAAGCCGGAGGTGATAGTCGTGGAGGCCACGTGTGACAGCCTGCAGCTGCAGTGCGAGAGATACGAAGAGACCATTGCGACCCAGCGCCGAGCCATTGACGCGCTGGCCGAAGCCGGTTATCAGCTGTACAAGGAGCAGCGCGAGGAGGTCAAAGAGAAGCCTCCCAACGGCATTAGAACGGCGTTGAAATGGCTTTTCATCGGCATTATATCGGGCCTGTTATTGGGCCGGATCAAGACAATTTCAAGATTTATCAAACAAGTGTAACATTAAAATCAGAGTATTATGCCAAACATTTCATGGGGTAAACCCGACATATTCTTTGGTGCGCAAGGCAGCACCTTTGGGGCAAACACCTTTGACTTTGAAAAGGCCGCCACTCCTGCTGAGGACAGCACACAGCTGACTGGTCAGCAAGGCGAGAAGGTTGAGGCTAAGATCGAGGGTGGTGCAGCCGAAGACACGAAGTACAAGGATCCCACACTTGAGCTGGTGATGAAAATTCGTATGGCTAAAGAGGATAGTGGCTCCCTGCGCCGATTGCCGACTGCGCTCTACAAGTCAGGGAGCACAACAGAGTACACTAAAGACAAGGTGGCCGTGTGCGTGATTCCTGAGAACCCTGCCGCTCCCGGCTTTTTCTGCGCGGCATGTTCTGTGAGCATCATAGAGACATACACGGCATCAGAGGGTGCATTCTGGGAGATCACGTTGTCAATCAACGTACCCACGAGCGGCAAAGCTATCCAGTGGGGCCAGTACTATGCTACCGAAGACACGAGCTCCAATGCCGGGAAGTTCAAAATCACAGCTGGCGTGCAAGCAGCATAAAGCGACACGTTGTATAGACTATTATTCGCGGCAGCGGGTATGCTAATGCTGCTCGCTGCCGCTTGATTTAAGTAATGGACACAAGAGGTATTGACATACTGCTGGAACGGCCCTATTTATTCGAGGTTGGTGGAGAGCGTTTCGCAATCCATCCGCCATCGCTTGGTGTATTGAGTCTGATGCAGATATGTCTGCAAAAACTGAATATCAGCCAAAGGGCGTTGCAGAGCGTGGCCAACCTTGAACTGTACAGGGTTGCCAGTACGCAGAAAGTGGAGTGCTGCCAACTGATTGCGATGGCCACTTGCCATACCCGTGCAGATGTGTTGAATACCGAAGAAACTGAACGGCGTGCGAAACTGTTCAATGAAAAACTCGAAAGTGATGACGTGGCCACCTTGATTGTTGCCGTGCTTCAGTTCAACCGCCACCAGCAATGGATGGAAAAGGAGGGCATCACTGAGGAGAACAAGCGTTTGGCCGATGTTGCCCGTTACAAGGACCGAGGAAACAGCCTGTTTTTCGGGGGAAAGACAGTCTATGGCCGACTGCTTGACCCCGTCATGGAACGCTACGGCTGGACATTTGAGTATGCGGTGTGGGGAGTTTCTGTTTCTGTCCTTGAGGTGTTGATGGCAGACAAGGTGACTGAGATCATTTTAACTGATGATGAAAGGAAGAAAATCCCGGCACGGTTCCTTGACCAAAGCGATGTCATCCGTGGCGATGACCCGCGTAATTGGGAGATGATGCAGAAATTGATGGACATGTGACGTTATGGCAGAACTGAAATTCGTAATAACTGTTGACAATAAAGACATGATGCGGGCTATGCAAGACACACAGTCCGCAATGCAGCGCACTGCAAGGAATGTCGAACAGATAGGCGAGTTGCTCAATCTTGAGGAGTTCCGCGAAGCATCCACGTCTATCACTGACTTCGCCACAAAGTTCTACGATGCAAGTCAGGAAACCGTCAGCTCACTGTCCGATATGAGCCGTGAGTTCTCCACGCAGGCCGATGCCATACGCTCCGAAATGGAGGGCATGATGGGCAGCGACGCGATGGATGGCATGGCCGACAAACTGGCTGCCTATAAGGAGGCTGTTATGGATGCCTCCGCAAGTGCTGAAACTGCCTATAACGTTCAGGGTGCAGCAGTTGCCGCTTTAGCCGAGGAACTTGACACGCTACAGCAGGCCCAGGAGGCCGCATTCAGTGCTGGCGATAGCGGCTCGGCCAAGGCTTTGCAGGGTGACATTGATGCGCTCTCGTCAACACTTGAGCAAGCCAATACACGCCTTGGGGAACTGGGCCAACAAGCCGAGACCGCAAGCACCGCTCTCAATGGACTTGATTCAGCCGTGGAGCAGTTCGGTAGCGGAGCGCAGAGCCTCACCTCCCTTTGGGGACAAGTCAAGGACAGCATCGGTGAGGCGACCGAAGCCACCAAGAACTGGCTCACAGGCAACGGAAAGTTCACGGAGGGGCTGAACGCTGCCAAGAGCGCGCTCGCAGGTATGGGCGGTGCGTTCGTCCCTGCCATAGCCGGGGCAAAAAAGATGCTGGTCGCACTTCGGGCTATGATCGCCACCCCGATAGGTGCAGTACTTACCGCTGTTGTCGTGGCTTTGCAGGCCATGCACAAGTGGTTCACTAAGTCAGCTAATGGGCAGATTGCGTTCGCAAAAGTCTCAGCCGCCGTAGGTAGCATTCTAAACTCCATCATTGACGTAGCCATCAAGGTCGGCGAATACCTGTTTAAGGCTTTCAGTGATCCAAACAAGCCGTTGGGTCAGTTCGCAAGGAGTGTGGGATCGACGTTCGTCAATGCCATCAAGGCTGCTTATGATGTGGTCAAAGGCTTTGCTCAATCAATAGGTGCACTTGTAGATATAATAAAGGGAGCCGCAAACTTTGACGGTGATGCGATATTATCCGCTTGGTCCAAATTCAAGGATGCTGGAAACACAATCATTCAAGGCTTCGGCGAGGCAGGACAAGCATTCAAGAGCGCCATTGAGTCACAGGTAAACCTGGTGCGCAGCGTGGTTTCCGTCGCCCGTGACGTGTACGACGGTTTCTCTTTCGACAAACTGGAAAAGGGTGTCAGCACAATGCTCTCCGCGTCACGTGAGTCAGCGGAGCTCGCGGGTCGGCAGAAAGAGCAGGAAATTGCTCTAAGCGAAGCCACAGCAAGACAGGCCGAACTTGAAAAGCAGATAGGGGAACGTTATGAGAAACTCTACAAGTTAAAAGGCAAAGAACGACAGGATGCCATCAACGAGCTCAAGGAACTCCAGAAAGCCAAATATGATGATGTCATCAAGGCACAGACAGAACTCTATAAAATAACCAAACGTAACAACGAACTGCATTCATCCACTCTGGAGGATCTGCAGCATGAACGTGACCTTCGGGTGCAGATGCTCCAGAGCGAGGCGCAACGCGCTAATGCCACCCGTATGCTTGCGAGATTGGAAGCAAGCAATGAGCGCCAGATGGAGCGTTCCGCCGCTAAATCAACGAAATCCGGCAAGGGGAACGGTGCATCATCAGCTGACGCGAAAAAGGCAGCTGATGCCCAAGCAGCGATCGCGGAACTTGAGCGAAAGCAGACCGCCGAACGAGTGACGCAGCAGGTAGCTTTGGAAGAGCAGCTTATTGCTGCTCGTATCGCTGCTATGAAGGATGGCGCGGAAAAGGTCGCAGCTGAACGAGAGGCCGAGAACAAGCGTGAGCTTGTGCAGCTGGCCGAGCAGCGCAAAGCGGCTCTTGAAGCCGAATATCAGCGCCAGAAAGCAGAGTATGAAGCTCAGCAAAAACTGATTGCGGCTCAAGGCGGGCAAACCAAACCGTGGGAGGCTTCAATGCTTGACCAATCCGCTATGCAGCAGATCAGCGACCAGTACGAGGAACTGGCAAAGTTGATACAACAGAAACAGAAAAACGTGGTTGAAAAGGAGGAGGCTTCCGCAATGCGTGCCTACCTTCGCAGCTACGGCACGTATCAAGAACGTCGTTTGGCCATAGCCGAAGACTATGAACAGCAGATCGCCGAAGCCATGACCGAGGGCGACAAGAAAGCGTTGGTACGTCAACGGGAGGCAGCGCTGGCTCAGCTTGACAAGGACTTCGGGCTCAGGACACAGGAGATGGCTGATTTGTTCGCTGACGCTTCGGACAAGTCTATCAAGTCCATTGATGCCATCATCCGCAAATATAAGGCTCTGGTCAACTTTATGCAGGGTACGGGCAACATATCCCGTGACGATCTGTTGTCCATTGGATTCAGTGATGAAGACATCAGGAAGTTGCAGACGGGTGAGATCAAGATTAAGGACATTACGGATGCCATAGAGAAACTCGAGACAGAGATCAACAAGCGCAGTCCATTCAAGACGTTTGCCGATGACCTTGATAAAGCTCTTAAAAAGTTCGACAAAGGCGAGATTGGCGAGGGAATCCAGGGCATCGGCAATGCTGTGAACAAGTTTCTGCCAAAGGTCAAGCAGTTCGGTGCTGAGATCGCCAATATCTTCGGTTTTGATGATACGAAACTCCAGGGGGTGATTGACGGAGTCGGAGGTTTGGCCGAAGCTGCTGCAGGTGCCGGACAGATTATGTCAGGCGACATTGTCGGTGGTTTGATGAGTGCAGCCGGCGGTATCAGCAAAATTGTTTCCGCCGTTGATGGTCTTTTTGGGGCTGATTACTCAAGCTACGAGAAACTTGTGGAGCAGTACGACAAACTGATTGATGTCTGGGATGAACTACTGGAAAAGAAACGTGCGTACCTTGATGCCAGTTACGGTGCTGAGGCGATAAGAGCCGAGAAGGAAGCTACCGATATACTGAACAAGGAAGCCCAGGCATGGCGTGAACTTGGTAAGGAACGGCTTAATGCTGGAGGGGGGCTTTTTAGCCATACCATTGGTGTCCGTATGCTCAAGAATATGAAGTCAAGCGACTGGGGGGACATCAGCAAGGCTCTTGGCTCTGATGCTCGCAAGATTCTCGGTGACAGACTCACAGGCTTATTTGACTTGTCGAGCGACCAGCTGAGCCGCTTGAAGGAGCAAGCACCTGCATTCTGGGCTCGGATGGACGATGATGTGCGCAAATACCTGCAAAGCATCATTGATGGCGCAGAACAACTGGAAGATGTACAACTACAGGCCAAGGAACGTCTTACCCAGACCACGTTTGACGCTGTGCGCGATGACTTCCTCAGCAAGCTGTCAGACATGGAGACCGCTGCCAGCGACTTTTCCGATGACTTCTCGCAGATGCTGTTCCAGGCGATGCTCAAGACCAAGTTTGACGAGCTTTTCGATGATAGGCTCAACGATTGGTATGACCAGTTCGCCAAAGCGATGAAAGACAGCGAAATTACCGATGCCGAGCGTAATGCCCTGCTGAACGATTGGGACTCAATTGTAGCTGATTCAATCAAGTTGCGCGACAATCTTGCCGATGTGACGGGCTATGCCAAGAGTGCTACCGAGGGCAGCGGTGCTTATAAGGCCGTGTCCTCGTTCACTCAGGAGCAGGGCGATGAGCTGAACGGACGGCTGACATCGATACAGATAGGTCAACAGGTCGCCAATGAGAGCCTTGCACAGGCCGTCATTCACCTACAGACACTTTCAATCACTGGGAGTGCCAATACGGGGACATTGAACGAGATGCGGAACCTGCTGCTGATCGGTAATGGCCACCTGGAGGACATTGCTCGATACACGAAAATCGCTTCACAGTATGGCGATGCGATAGAGACGATAGCCAACAAGATAAAGGAACTATAACGATATGCCTCACGGACAACTCAACATATTCAACTGGGCGGGTGTCAATGGGGATGCCTTCGACCTATATGGCGTGTCATTGAGTGACGGCGCAATAGCGACGCTGCTTGCCCCAGCCGCCGCCAAGGAGCGCGTCAGCAACGAGAGCCGCCTTGAGAGCGGCAAGCGGATAGACATCCAGGCTCCCACACAATTCCAGGCCCGAGAGCTAACGCTTGAGATGCACCTGATAGCCGCCACCTACGAGCAGTTTCTGACACGCTATAGGGCATTCATGGATGCGATAACAGCCACAGGCCAGGGCATACTGCTTTCCTACACCGTCTATGGTCAGCAGATCAGGTTCAAGCTGCAGTACCTGTCGTGTACTCAGTTTGCGGCCTACAACGGCCAGTTGGCAAAGTTCGCCTTGCGTTTTGTCGAGCGCACGCCCGGCAACGGTGTCGTTTCGCTCACGCTGAATGGAACTAACGATAATGAAGAAGAGGAGAACGGGTAATGGCAAGCGGTTACATAACAGGACACCAGCATCGCTCGAAAGCGACCATTGACATCAAGCGAAAGGTGAGCGGAGGCACAGAGACGATAGCCACTGTGCTGATCACCCCTCGCTCGCTGCGCCGCTTCAAGCTGATGCAGGAGGACTTCATTCTGCTGGAGTTCTCGCTTGTTGATGCGGTAAACTTCGCTATCGGCGACTATATCAATGACCCTATCTTCGGCTACTTCTACATCACACAGGAGCAGATGCCGCGATACAACAAGGCGACGGGCGGCTATGACTACTCATTGCGTTTTGACTCGCATATCTTCATCTTCGCCAACTATATCAACACGCTGGTTGTCGTGAAGGACACCAGCGTTGAGGCCATTGTGGAGACGGCCCAAAGCGAAAGTTACTACTCGTCGCCTGTGCAGAACGGTCAGGTGGTGATAGCCACGGCTGCGAGCGTTGACCACATGTTTGAACGCATGGAGGCCTCGTGGTCGCTTACCGACCGTCTGCTGGTGCATGCCGAGCAGGTGCTGTTCAACATCAAGGCCATCTACTACGACCTGGACTATATCGTGGCCATTCACCCGTCGGCGACCAAGGCTGCGGAGGTCAAGTTCCTCTCCTATGAGGGCGTGACCATCATCGAGGCACTGAACATGATGGCCACAGAGTGGCAGTGCGAATGGTGGGTGACGAATGAGACGGTCACCGATGGCAGCTCGTCGCATATCCGCTACACCATCCACTTCGGCAAATGCGAGATCAGCAACTCGGCGTTTGTGTTCACACTTGGCGACAATGTGGAGAGTATGGACATCGCCCGTGATCAGCAGACCTATGCCAACCGCATCTATGCCTTCGGCGGGACGCAGAACGTGCCAGAGGGTTACGACCGCAAGCTGGAGTTCACGGTCACGGAGGAGAGCGACACCACGAGTAACGCGGGCTGGTGGGTGATCGACTCGGCAAAGCCGCTCACGCTTGACATGATTCCCGACAGCGTTAACGGCGAGAGTACCATCATTGAAAATGAGATTGCAACATGGTCGAAGCAGATGGTTTTAGGCGGCGAAAACGTCAACCTTAATTCGGCGACAGCCAACCCTGACCAATACCGTATCACGGGCTCGGTAAGCCCATCTTTCACTATCGCAAGCAGCGAGCGCAACAAGATCACATCGGTGGTGTTCACCGTCTATATGGACGGCCAGCAGGTTGTTTATCCAGCCACGACGGTCACTGTCCCCGAAGAAGGCATTGACCTAGACTCGCAGAATGTAGTCTATCGTGCCACCATCAACATCAATACGCTCAAGACGCTTGCCGAGCGCGGTGCTATGACTGTGACGGTCAAGGCGACAATCAATGCTTCGCAGGTTTACAGTGGCGGCACGTTTGATGTTGAGAGCTGGTCGCTGGTCGCCACAGGAACGAGCGACACTATTGCCAAGAAATTCAGACTCGTGTATGACGGGCATGAATACTATGCCACACTTAACCGCTCACACCACAACAAATACTCTCTTGAGGCCAAGCGCATCAGCGAGATTTACAGGTTCATCAGCGGCTCAACAAAGATGTATGCACGGCAAGAAGGGTTCGGCGAAGGGGAGAAGTTCTCGCTTGTGGAGAGCACCATCAACGTCAATGACCTGCCGTCATCCTACTATACACCCGTGTATGATACGGGAGTGCTGAGCAAGGTGGGCGAGCGCAGGATCCACCTGCCCGAAACCGGAGGCAGCAATAACGGCAAGCGGTATGTTGAGGCGGCAGGCATCAATCACTTCACCAAGGCGGTGGAGGTTGCTGTAGTGTTTGACGACATATTCCCTCGCATGGCCCTCAAGGTTGCCTCGGTGACCACTGAGCAGAAGGTGCAGGACATCGTCCATGAAGATGACAGTGTCGAGCGTCAGAACTGGACGCAGTATAAGATCACGGCCACCAAGGCCGACGGCTCTGCGTTCCATTTCGACACCCGGTACATTATGGACGGGAACAGGCTGCAGGCGGTGTTCACCGCTCCGGGAAGTGTACAAAGTGACGGCTTCAAACTGGCGGGTATGACCTTTGAGGTGGGTTTCAACAACTACACGCAGGTGTACACCATTGTCCGCAACGAGGACTATGGTGTGTCAATACCGAATGAATACCTGTACCCATCTGTGGGTGACACATTCTTCCTAACGGGCTGGAACCCGAAGGCGATTACGGAACTTACCATCGTGGCCGATGCCGAGACCGAACTGCTGAATACTGCCAAGGCATACCGTGACGCCATCCAGCAGGGCCAGTTCACGTTCACCTGCCACATGATGAGCGACATTTTCTGGAAGTATGCCTACGGAGGCCGCAATGCAGAGGGTAACACTCCCAAGACCTATGGTCTGCTTGACCTGGGGGCAAAGGTGACCATCAGCAATGCCGCCTTGCCCAATGGCAGCAAGACGAGCCGCATCATCGGCTATGAGTATAAACTTGACATCCCGTACGACACGCCGACGTATGTCATCGGCGAGACGGATGCTTATTCCAGGTTGAAACTGATAGAGAAAAAACTGACGAAACTAACATAACTACCGAAATGGAAGAAATCAGAATCAGGCCAGTGCAAGGCAACTGGATGCAGCTGGGTGTGCCGCTGACGCTGCAAACGATAACGATGGTTAATGGTGAGCCGAAGGTAACGGTGTCAGAATTTATTCCGAATCCTTCTTATCCCGTTGAAATCATATTGAAACGCGGTTCGAAGGAGCACAAGTATGATGCCCGGATGGACGGTAACATTGCCGTCTTTGAGGATGACGGGACTTTGGAATCCGGCATCTATAGTATGACGGTACTCTGTTGCGACAGCGACGGAAAGAAGAAGCGTTTCAAGCAGCGTGATGCCGTGAAGATTGTTGACCTGACGGCTGAAGCCGGCATTGAGCCAAGCATTGAGTATAACACGGAGGTTCATATACTTGACGCTGCGGTGTTCATTGCTGTTAGCGGCGGCGGGAATGGAGGTTCCGGTGACGGCAAGTACCATGTCCTATTGACTCAGGCGCAGTATGACGCGCTGGACACCTATGACGATAACGCCATCTACATGATATACGAGCCAGAGTCATGATTACCTTTAGAGGATACGTGATCATCGCCATCAATGTGGGTCGCATGGCCCTGGTGAGGATGTACAATGGGGCACATCTGGTGTGGCAACGCCTACGCTCGTGCTTCGGCACAGGCGTGTGGCGGAATGACCTTCCGTGGCTCAACGATGACAAGTGGAAAAACAATTAAAAATATAAAGATATGTCAGAGATTATCAATATCAACGAGGACTGGCAACTTCACAGTGGCGCTGAAGTACAGGTCTATATCAAGAAACTGTTGGGCGATCTGGACCGAGGCCTTGCCGACAAGATCGGATGCCTTCGCACCTATGAGGACGAAGATGAGGAACTTCACCTGGTAGGCTTCGCATCCCTCGAAGACTACAATACCTGGTTTGACAACCACGGGGCAATCACGCCCATCACGGATATCGTCATTCCCAAGGGCGGCGGTGCAGAGAGCGCCTACAGTCTAGTATTGGAAGGTACGGCCCCTGCGGCCGTGCAGATGAACAGTGACTTTACCGTGCGTCTCAAGGCGAACTACACCTACAACAGCGGAGGTGTATCCACGCCGATGACCGACCCTGTTACGCTTACCATCCAAAGCAGCACCAACAACCAGAACTGGACGATGCGCGGACAGGTGGTCATCGACCCCAACCGTTTCGAGAATGTGTCGATGAAGGGCATCCTCCCTTCAGGAAACCTCTACGTCCGCATCACAGCATCGACCTACGACGCTTCATCGCCTGTGCCCTTCACCTTCAGGGTGAACATCGTGAACCTGTCGCTGACGCCTGCGACACCGTTCCACATGCCGTTTGACCCTGCTAACCCCATGACGCTTCTGTTCTATATGACAGGCAACATCTCAAAGTCGCTGTTGCTGAAGTTCGACGGCGGCGGCCAGGGCAAGGAACTTGTCATCGACAACATCACCGAAGTCTATACCGACACCGCCTATACCGTCATCGTGCAGAACCTGTCATCGGAAATCCTCACGCCAGGTAGGCACATCGTGGAAGCCCAGCTGAAGTACAGCGAGAGCGTGCATACCGACTGGATCCAGAGCGAGTACCTGGTTATCGGCGCCGAAGAGCCGGTCATCGCCATCAATAACATCGCAACGGACCTCGCGAACTGGACCGACGTCCGCTTCTTCGACTGGGCGGTTTACACGCCCGACGGCTCGCCGATGAGCGTGGTCTTCCGTCTGGTGGACTCCGAGCATCTGCAGGAATATGCCAACGCCCGGTGGCCGAAGACAACAGAAACCGCCGTCAGCAACTCGCTGGCGGTGCCTCTGGCCATCGACGGTGTGGAAGACACTTGGATTGACGCACTGATGCTGATTGAGGACAGTGAAGGCAATGAGCTGCATGAGCCCATCGCCTTCGGCATGGAGAATGAGTCGAGCTTCGCCCCCACGCCCGGCGCTTCATTCGTGCTCACTCCATCCGTTCGCTCGAATGGCGATGCCGACCGTGCAACGATAGTGAACACGGTTAACGGCGACATAGTGGCCCAGGCTGAGGACTTCGTGGGCTTCGACTGGCAGACCGACGGTTGGATTGACGCCAACATTGACGGATCAACCGTTAGGGTGCTCCGCGTACCTGCAGGGCGTCAGGTGACAATCCACTATAACCCGATGACGGACTTCACCAGTGGCAACAGCACGGGCCGATCCATGGTGTGGGAGCTCGACTTCGTTGTCCGCAACGTTGTCGATGACCTTGAGCCGCTGCTGACACTCGGAACTGAACGCAATAACGGGGTATGGTGGGGTTTCAAGATGCTGCCCCTCTCGGCGATGATGCTTACCGCCGACCACTATACGGAAGCCGACCAAGACTTGTCATGGGCTGAGAATCGCCGATTCCATCTCGCCATCACCGCACAATATGGCGGTGAAGGTAATCCCAACTACATCCGCATCTACCTCAATGGCCGCATGGAGCGAGAGTTCGCCTACGACGTCAGTGACCGCTTCACCCCTGAGGGGGCGAATATCGTCATCGGGAACACCGGCAGCGATATCGATATTGTTGGTTCGCGAGGTCTCCGCATGGCACTGTCATCAGTGGCCATCATGCAGGACTACAAAGCATCGATGTCCACCACCCAGGAGAAGGCGGCCTTCGCCCTCGCCAATGATATCCTGGATGATATGGGACGTATCGACTGGGACAAATGTTCGGGCAAATACAACCGCATCGGTCACCGTGGGCGGTTGCTTCACTACGGCATGGAGAACAACACCCAGAAAAACATCTCTCTCGAGATCAGCTTAGCGGATGATGAGGAACATAGCGGCACGTTCACCGAACTCGAGAACAAAGGGCAGGGTACAACGGCTATGGGCTATTTCTGGTGGAATCAGCAGTATAAAATAACAAAGCAGACCCAGTTCCTGGACAGCGATGGCAATCCCAAGCAGGACACCGGCAAGGGCTATGCCATTAAGAGAGGCGAGGCGAAAGCGAAGAAACTTGTCGGCAAGGTCAACTTCGCATCCTCCATGCAGTCCCACAAGTTGGGTCTTACATGGGCTTATACCGATGTGTTTAAGCAGATGCTCGAGGACGGCTCGCTCGTGACGGTGCCGTCGCAGATGGGCAGCAAGGTGAACGGCGAGCTGTCGCTGAACGCGTCTCGTCTGGCTGTGTTCGAGAAACCCTTCCTGTTCTTTGTATGGGATGAGGAAAACAGCCGTTGGGACTTCCGCAACCTCATGACATTCGGTGCGGGTAAGGGCGACAAACCGACCTTCGGATTCAGCGAGGACGACACACCTCACATGCTGATGGTGGAGGGCGCCGACAACGATAAGCCACTGGCGCGTTTCAACATGCCATGGGATGACACGAACATCAGCTACGACGCCGATAAGGAGACGTGGAACTACAACGGCGTGAAGAATATCAACTTTGGTTTCGGCCTGACGGATGATGACGGGGTGCCCAACGATGCTGAGGCGCTGGCGTCCATCCGCCGTTTCTTCAACTTCGTGTATCTCCATTCCACCAAGATGGACTTCTACACCGGCACGCTGGACGCGCTGCAGCGTGTGGAGGGCAGCAGCCTCTCACCGTTGCGCTGGCTCACGTCGAACTACCAGCTGTACCGCTATGACGATACAAAGCCTGCAGGACAGCACTGGGTGCCCGCAGGCATCGACAACCAGCCGTTGAACCTGCGTGACCAGTATGAGGAGTTCACCGGCACTTCGTTCAACACCTCGCAGAGCAATGCCAACAAGAACAATGCCTTCAAGAAGGCCCGTCTTGACCATTTCAAGGCCCACGTGGACGATATCATCCATGTGGAGGACATGCTGTACCACTACTGTTTCATCCTCCTGTTTGCCGGAACCGATAACCGGGCAAAGAACACGTACTACTACACGGATCCTAACGGAACGACCATCACCGACCCCATCACGGGCGAGACCGTCATCCACCACAAGATCCGCTGGATGCAGGACGACCTCGATACGGTGCTCAAGACCAACAATGTAGGTCAGAACCGCAAGCCATACTGGGTGGAGACCCACACCAAGGATGAGCGTGGCGAGAATTACTGGATGGCTGAGGAAAGCGTGCTGAACTGCCTCATCGAGGAAGCCTGGGATAAGGATAAGGACGAAGGCGAGACATACAACCTGCAGCGCACCATGCGCAATATGCTGGCCGCTATGTCCAAGCTTGGAGGCGGTAGCGTGATGGGATTCTTCGAGAAGTACCTGCTCTCTACGCAGGACTACTTCCCTGCAGCCGCCTATAATGAGATGGCGCGCGTAGTGTATGAATACACCTACCGCCAGAAGGTGGCGGGCAACTACGACAACGTGGACCCACTCACGCAATCGTGCGGCTCGCAACGCTGGTCGGAATACCAGTGGCTGCTCGACCGCTACATGTTCATCAGCTCCTGGTGTCAGTACGGGGAGTTCTCCAGCGCGACCTCTGCTGGCGGTCTGCTGTGGGCCGGTGCAACAGGCACGCACTATTTCACGGTGACACCCGCGAAATGGCTCTACCCGCGTGTGGCCGTCGGTTCGTCGAACGAGGGCGGCACGGCGCTCACGCCGCCGGGCACTCCCCATGCGTTCAACGGCGTGCAGTCCCAGGGTGACACCCGTCTGTACATCCGTGGACCGCATTACCTATGGAAGCTGGGCGACATGGACCAACTGCAGAGCGACAACGGCTTCACCTTCTCGGGACGCCGCCTGCAGGAAATCACTGTCAATCCCGCTGGCACGAACAACCCCGTTCGCTGGTCTGCCCAGGCGGTGGCCACCACGGCGACGAACATCAAACGCTTCATCATGCGGAACATTCCTGCGGTGTCGGGAACGCTCGACCTGTCACAGTGCGTGCGCCTGGAGGAAATCAATGTAGAGGGCACGAGCTTCACGGCCGTCAAGCTGCCCTCGACGGGCTCGCTCAAGAGCCTCACACTCCCCGCCACGCTGGAGGCACTGTCGCTGGTGGGCTTGAGGAGCCTGGAAGACCTGGCCATCGGCGGCTACGCCTCGATGACCGAGGTCACCATCAAGGACACGCCCCTGGCCGACTCGCTGTACATCGTGCAGCAGGTGTACGGCAACACAGGGCTGAAGAAAATCGACATCGACAGCGTGGACTGGCGACTGACAGGTGCCGCCGGACTGGCCCTGCTCAATGCGCTGGCCGCCTTGGGTAGCAGCTGCAAGCTGCAGGGGACAGTGACGCTTGTGAACGTTACACCTGGCTTTGAGGACAAACTGCTTTGGCTCCAGACCTGGGGCGACGTGGACAGCGGCTCACAGGGCCTGACAATCGTTTACCCGCAGAGCCAGGTGGAAAATGTGCGCATCATCACGGGTAAGTACCTGGAGAGCGTGGGCGAGCACAAGATGCGCCTGAACTCGGAGGGCAATGACTTCAAATCGGTGGAGTGGTCGATCACGCGCAACAACTACGCGACTATCGATCCCGTGACCGGCGTGGTGACGGTGAGCGAGCTGACCGAGGAAGCGATGGCCCCGGCATTGACGGTGACGGTGAGGGTGACGCGAGTGGACGGCACTGTGCTGGAGAACTCGAAGGACTTCTACCCGTGCGTGCATATCTGCCGTGAGGGCGATTACGTCTATGCGGACGGCTCCTTCAGTGACGAGCTGGTGTCCTACAAGACGGTGGTGGCATTGTGCTTCTACATCAACCCCGACAATCCCGCTGACCGCCTGGCGGTATCACGCGGCAACGTGACATGGGACATGTGGGGACTGTATGACGACGCGAGTTATGGCGTTCGGGGCGTTACAGTGGATGGCTATTCAAGCGTGTATAACACTCCTGTCATTGATATCTCGTCGAATGGCACAGGCGACATCGACAATGTGGCGGCGATGACGTCGTTCAAGAACTATGGACGCTCGACGGCTGTGGGCGATGTGGGCTTTGTGGAGCTGACAGAGGACATCGGCCCGTTCAGCACCGGCGACTTTATCCACGTCGGCCAGTACAAGACGCTGCAGATCATCCGTCACCGCAACCGCATCCTGAACGGCGTGACGAGTGACGTGGGTAGCCACACGCCGAAGGTTCCCGTGGCCAACGCCAACCAGACAGAGACGGAGGTGCTCACAACGCTGATCGCAGATATCGTGTCTAAGAAGGGCAACAACTACCGGGAGTTCTACTATCCAGCGGCGAGCTTCTGCTACGCATATCAGCCCACCTATGCACTGCAGCCGGGCGAGGTTCTGGCCGACAAGTTCCGTGCGCACAACTGGTGGCTGCCGACGCTGGGCGAGCTGGGCATGGTCTATTGGCAGCAGGTCAAAGGCGGCATTTTTGCCGCCGCGCAAGCCAACGGCCGTTACACCGTTTTGCAGAACGATTACCTCTGGACGTCAACGGAATACAACGCTTCTATCGCGTGTTATCTCCATGGCGGTAATGGCCAGGTCGACACCGGCTACAAGTACTATTCCAGGGCGGTGCGAGCGGTGGTCGCGTTTTAAGATTAGTGGCTGGGGGCTTCGAGGCCCCCAGCCGGTTGCGAATAATGCGCGAGCGAAGCGAGCGACGAAGATAATACGGCGAGTGTGGTAGTGGCCACGCTCGCCGTTATAATGAAATTATAATGATGTTTGAAATAGGAGGGGGAACCTTAAAAAGAAACGTTTCGTTTTACAGAGGGGAACGCGTCGTTTTATTTTTCACGAACATTTCGTTTTGCGGATTATACATAAACGATTGTAAACTTGAATTTTGTATATGCATCATGAGAAATCATTGTAATGATATTGCACCACCACATTTGATAAAAGTCTCTGAAATGTCATCCTCTTATGAGACTTGAGTATAAAAGAAATGAGAGCCAACATTTGGTTGATTGCGCTCACATTTCTTTCAGATAATCTTTATTAATTCATGTCAAATCAGTTTTGGGCATTCATTCTCGTTTCAACTCAATTGCTGGGCTGCCAATGTCCATGCTCTGCTTGCTGCGGTAGAGCTTACCGTGGCTCATGTAGTAATAGGTGGTATCACCGTTATACTCGATGGTAACATAGGAGGTGTCGCTATGTTCGCCCACATACCAGTGAGTCTCGTTGATTTTATCTTGACCGTCAAATTGGATTGTTGCCGTGTGATCCTCGCGTAATTCAAACTTGTTGCCGAACTCGTCGACATACTTTCCAGTGACTTGCCCGTCGTCGGCACTCTTGCTTCCACAAGAAACGACAGCAACAGTAAATCCTACGATAAATAATGTGTGAAATAACTTTAAAGCCATTTTTCTCAATTTTAATCAAAAATTGGCACCGCACACATCATTATAAATGAGCGACGGTGCCAATTATCAAAGAACTATTGTGCTATTAATGCTATGAAAAAACTATTTGTTTATTTCTTTAAGTTCATTAAGGAGCAGGAGTGTTCTTGGTGGACTGAACATGGATGGTTACATCCTTGATCTCATAAGTGCCCCAACCATAGTGGATCTTAAGATCAACCTTGATGTCGAAGTCTTCATCCACATTGGCACCATTGTTCTTGTATGTCAGCCAACCGAAACGGTTAGAACCGCCGATAGTCTGATCAAATGAGAAGTTAATGGTTGAGGGAAGCGGCTTCCAACTGGTGTTGCCATCAACCTTCAGGTTGCAAATAGCAGTGCTGGTGTTGAAGGTGCAGCTGAAGGGACCATAGTATTCCCAGAATGAGGGATGGTTGACGAAGTCGCGGTTGCGCCAGTCGTACAAGCGGTTCAGGAATTGATCAATGTCAATGTAGGAGTGTGCCTCACCATAGTCAACACCATCAATGAAGTAGTCGGGATGAACGTTGTTGCCCTCAAGTGTTACAGGACGTATAACCTTGGCTACGAAGTGATCAGCGCCACCACGGAAGGTGAAGTTGACTTGGTACTTACCGCAGACATAACCAGTAGCGCCAATGTAAACCTGCATGTATTCCTTGTCACGGTTCAGCAGTTCCTTAGCTTTGTCGCTATCCTTATTATATCTGAACTTATTGTAGGTGGGCGCATTCTCAAGCCATGCAATTTTCTCACTATTGCCCCACCAGAGTTCAGTGCCATTATTCTTGACGTTCAAGTTGCTATTGAAGTTCTTGATATCGTTGCAGAAGTAATAGCGCATATTGCTAATGGGGAACTGGTCATTAGCGACATTGACCTTGATAAATCCGTTTTCAGATACGAAGAAGGTGTTCAGGTCAACATCAAACTGGCACTTGGTGTGGTCCGTTGTGTTCTCAGGATTGGGAACGTTCACGTTCAACTTGGAATATGCAAAGTTATCGTACCAGTAGTTCTCGACATACTTGCCATTCTTGCCATTTACATCAATGACATAAGTCTTGTTGATGTTTTTGATCTTGGCCTTCAAGATGATGTCAAAGTAGTGCTTGTGCTCGGCATCCCAGCAACGATATACGTTGTAAACGGTTTCGCCGGCATACTTCCAAAGATCGTCATTGCTAATCTTCCAGTAAAGAACAACGGTGCCTTCCTCTGAGGGATCCTCAACCAGGTCATTGCTCTGGGTGACGGTGCCCACCTCGCGCTGGTTAGCCTTGTTGTTATCAATGGTGACAGTCAAATTCTTGTCCAGATAGTCAACAAATTTCTCACCATTGTTAGCTACGTAGTCTTCCCACTTGTTCAAGGGATAAATACTCTGGAACTCATCCCAACTGTAGTGATAAGGCTTAAGGACGCTGATGCTGAAGTCCTTATAGTCGTAAACGAATTGGCCGGCGTCTTGTTCGCACTTGAACGTGAAGTCAACACCGTTAAAGAATGCCGCATAGTTCTGAAGAGGTTCGGGCGTGCGCACGATTTTCACCTTGATGTAGGCCACCTTCACAGTCTTATCGCCATCCATGATGCGGACGCGGACGATAGGAGTGCGATCGATTGCAGACTCACCATATTTCTCTTTCACTTTCAAGATACCAGTAGTCTCGTTGAATTCAACATACTCGGACTGATCAGTTTCGTTGCTGCCGAAGACAAACTTCTCAACCAGATCAAGCTTCCAGGTGAATCCCAGAGCTGCCATTGAGGTGGTTGCATCAATGCAGGGATTACCAACCTCGTGAGCCATAACATAATCCCAGATGTTCAGCTCGCCATTCCACTTGAGTTGGAGGTCGCAGGTCTCGCCATCCTTATCCAGCTTGTGAGAAACGGCATAGTTCTTAATGCCAATGTGTTCGCAAGAATTGTCTTTGCTGTGGAGAATGGTGCGGAAGTGGTAATCCTCCTTGGAGGCATTGCGTGCCTTGTCGGCAATGTGGATGTCATTCAGGTTGCTCTTGATGACAGTTGCATAATCTGAAGTCACGTTTTCACCATCCTGGCGGGCGGTCTGCAGGGCAATGACTGAGATGTTGTCACCAGTTGCGGGCTCACCATGAACGATAACTTCAACGGTAAGGATACCATTTGTGAAGTCGTGGAACTTAGCCTCAGCGTCAAAGTCGCTTGATGCCGGAGCCCTCTTGGGAGCGCGTGTCTTGATGTATTCATCGTTGGCCTTAACGACAAAGGTGAGGTTCTGCAGGTCCTCTACATTGGCGTTGCTGGGATTCACGTGATACTTCACGTAGGTCTTGCGGCTCTTATAGGTCTTGGTTGATGAAGTGATGTACTCCTCGATACCTTTCTGGGTGCCGTTCTCGCCGTCACCATTCTTGCCGTTGTTCATGCGAGTCATGTTCAGGGCGTTGTAGCCAAACTGAGCTACGCGAATTGCAGGAACACCGTCAACATAGATTTCAGGCTGGAAGACGAAACCGCGCAGGATGTTGCTCAGGGCGACAGTGAAATCTGCGAAGCCGCTGGACGTCCTGACATTATAAAGCTTCAGGTCGCTACCATCTTTAACGGCCGTGATTTCATTGGTTGAAGCCTTCCAGGAAATGTTGGTCTTCTCCTTGAGGGTGCCATCGGCATTATAAATGTCCCAGCAACCTGTCTCGGGGTTGGGTACATAGTAAATACCGTCTTTGCCATTAGTCCCGTTAGTGCCATTTGTTCCATTGATACCATTGGCACCATCTTTACCGATAGCGTAGAAGTTAGTCTTCTCTCCGTCTTTGTACCAATAGCCGTCATCACCGATAGTCCAAACAGTAGCGCTTGTTCCATTGGTAATGGTGTAGGTCTTGCCATTGGCCATCACAATTTCAATGCCGTCGGCGATTTTCCTCACATCAGAAATGACACTACCATCGGTAACCAGGTTCCTGATTTGATCAATAGCTTTGGCGTTCTGGTCAATCTGTTCTTGAAGGTTCTTGATGTCGTCATCATAGTCCTTACAAGAAGTAAACATGCTTGAGGCTCCTACAAGGAATAGAAGTCCCAACAGCATTGAGCTCAAAAATCGTTTACTCATAATAAAAACTGTTTAAAAATTATTAATTATACATTAAAATATAGTAATGATCGTTTTTGGTTTTTGTAACTATCGTGAAAAGTTACAATGTCTATAGCGTACATTTTGAGCGGTTTAAAAATAGTTTTTTTGACAATGACATATAGTAAGGACTGCGAAAAATTTATAAAAATGAGATTTCACAAGATTATTGACATAGATTCATTTGGTTTTATGAAAACTAATTTTTTCATCTTCTCTTTGATGCTCTGTTATGGGCTCAATGCATGGGCGGGAGATAAGGTGGCGGTTTCTGATTCATGTGCAAGATTCGAGATACAAGGGCAATACCTATATGATATTGGAGACATTTATAGTGGTATCGGTTCGGTTACAGCATCTTATTGTTTGAAGAGTACAGGAAATGCGCCATTAATCATTATTTCCAGTTCAACATCTTGCCCGTGTACAACTGCTTTTTACGATCAAGATGTCATTTTGCCCGAAGATTCGGTGGAGATCCTGTTAACCTACAACATTCAATCTCACGTTGGCCCTTTTTTACAATCTGTGCTATTGAAGACCAATGCAGTGCCTAAAGACTATGTTTGGTTTTATCTGAAAGGTAATGTCAAGAAAGAGCCAGAGAATAACCAGTGAGGGAGTAAGCGGGCACAATTAATAAATGGGATGTTGTGCCATGGCAAAAACAAAGTGAAAAAAACGATATGTTATAGAATTTTAATCTATAAATTTGCTTGTTAAAAATTTTATGCCTAAATTTGCACGCTGAAATGTAACTTTTCACGAGAGTTACATTTTTTTCGTGTCTAAGAGGGGATTTAACCTTAAGCCCTGGCACCTTGAGTGGTTTATTGAAGTAGCCAAGTGACTAATAAGCTGGAGTGGATATTGGAGTATATCCACTCCAGTTTGTGATGCGGCCACTATTACATAGCAAGTCGCAATCCAATTGAATAGTGTTTAAAATCGGGTTTGTTGTTATAACGATAGGTGGAACGGCAGAATCTGGCTTCTACATTCCATGAACCGCCGCGAATAACACGGTAAGAGCCATAACTTGGCCCTTTGGGGTCAATATCAACATATCCTTGATAGGTCTCGTTGAATGATGTGATGCTTGGCCTGTTAATTGTCAGGTTCAATTCGGTGGTATCGGGAACCGACTTTTGCGCAATGACGGTTAATAATTGTTCATGCAGACCTGCACAGTTGATTCTGATGGTCCCTGAAACGGGGTTGGCACTTGTCTGCCACCAGTAGGTGACAGTCACATCGTCACCGTCTATTCTTCCATCGATTGGCTCAATAACAGAGGGCGTGACACTGAACCCGTCGTCGGCACTGAGAATGACATTGCCAGTTAAATTATTACCGAAAATTCTGAAGGCCCCTTTTGAAATGGTGTCACCATCTACTATTTCCTCTTGTAGCCATAAAGGGTTGTCGGCATCAATATCCAGTTCGGGGTAATAATAGTGAACGTTGAGAGTCGCATCATTGGCATCCTTGCTGCTCACTGTAATTGTCGCTCTGGCTGCTTCGGCTCTTGGGCCTGTATAGGTGATGGTGACTTGTACATTGTTATTATTGGCATCATTCACGTTGATGTGTGTGGGGCTGACACTGAATCCATCACCATCGATGGTGAGATAGACATCATCAGACAAGTGATAGCCGCTTATGGTAAATGTCCCGGTTGTTAGATTGCCGCTGGCAGGTATGTCTTCAAGATATATCGTCCTTGGGTCAACATGCAACGTCGGTCCAGGATAAACGGCATACCAGTCATTGCACCACTCAAAGACATTACCGCTCATGTCATAGATTCCCAATTCGTTGGGCGCTAGGGTGGCAACAGGTTGTGTGGTGTAGCTGGTGTTATTGCCGCCGATTTCAAAGCCCCACCATGCGACATCATTAATGTCGTTGCTGCCTGCATACTTGAACCCATTGCTGCTGTTCCCTCCACGAGCGGCAAATTCCCATTCAGCTTCGGTGGGAAGGCGGAATCGCTGGCCGGTAAGGGCATTCAGGCGGCTGATGAATTCTTTGCATTCATTCCATGAAACGCGCTCAACCGGTTTGTTGATGCCCGAAAAAGAACTCGGATTATTATTCATGACAGCGTCCCACAATTCTTGGGTGACCTCAGTCTTGCCGATGTAGTAGTCCGACACTTGAACCATGCGCTTGGGACGTTCATCTGGTCTTGCTTCGGTATCATTATCATCAGCACCCATAACAAAGGTGCCACCTTTTACCTGAACCATTGTGAACGATACTCCATTAACGGTAAAAGTCTTGTTCTGTTGCGGCATTACCGGCTTGCCCAGAATGGCGTCTATCACAGCATTGACATCTGCAATGCTGATCTCTCCATCTCGATTGACATCTGCAAAATTGTAATCGTAGGCTTGACTGTGCGTAGATAACGGCAGCATTACGGCCCAAGGCAATAACACTGAGAGGTGTTTTAACATAAATCTCTTCATACTTTTTTAAGAATGCTTAAATAATAGTTCGTTATAGTTCTTTATCTAGCACAATAGTTCATGGCGTGGCAAAATTAAACATTTTTTTCTAAATGAACAGTTATAATCAAAAAAAATGGTATCAATTTTTCATTTTTGGCACTTATTGCTTAAAAATCATGTGGACATTGACGATTGATTGCAGTTTTTTGCAGTACTTTTGTGGGGCGAAAAGTTTATTGTGATGTTAGGAACAATAGTCAACACTTGTACCATTGTGGCCGGGACACTGATAGGCGTGGCGCTGCACAAGGGTATCAAGGATAAATATAAGAGCGTGTTGTATGATGCGCTGGGATTGGCCTGTTTTGCCATCGGCCTGAATGCTGTGGTCTCTAACCTTCCTAAGAGCCAGTATCCGGTGCTGTTCATCGCAGCGATGGCCATCGGCAGCATTGTTGGCGTGGCACTGGACATCGACGGCCGTTTCCATCGCATGGTGGAGCGGCGCAGCAAGGCAGGAGACGGGAACCGTCTTGCCGACGGCCTGGCCACGGCCACATTGGTCTATTGCATCGGTCCGTTGTCGATGCTGGGACCCGTCATCAGTGCTCTGGAGGGCGACAACACTTTTCTGTTCACCAATGCCACCCTTGACCTGGTGACGGCGACCATCTTTGGCTCGACCTACGGCATCGGGATGCTGCTGGCAGCCCCAGTGCTGTTCGTGTGGCAGGGATTGTTCTATACTGTGGCTACGCTCTCGAGCCAGGCCGTGAGTGATGCCCTGATGGCCGAGTTGCTCATCGTGGGTGGTCTGCTCATCACGGGCTCTGGATTGTCGTTGTTGCGCATCAAGGATTGCCATGTGCTCAACATGTTGCCCGCATTGCTCGTGCCGCCGTTATGGTTCGTAGTGATGTGGCTGATTTAAGTTTTAACTTGAACTGACAACTGACAACTGAAAATAATGAATAATTGTTATCGTTTGCTGGTGTGTTGCATCGTTCTGCTGGCGGGAATGAGTACCCCCGCCATGGGGCAGATTGTGGCCACCGAGAAGTCGAGCCAGGATGTTGCCGACAGCATCCGCGCTGAACTCGACAACAGGCCTTACTTCAGCCTGTACAAGGATATCTATTTTGTTGGTGGTACGGTATTGGGCGGAAAGCCTGACGGTTACAACAGCGATGTGAAATTCCAAATCAGTTTCCAGCAGCGCCTCACCAAGAGTGTGCTGCCTGGCCACACTTATCTGTATTTGTTCTACAGCCAGAAGGCCATCTGGCATGTCTTCCGGAACTCGCTGCCGTTCTATGACTTGAATTTCAATCCTGGTATCGGTATCTCCAAGCACATCATCGTGAAAAACCGGCTGCTGGGCAAGGTGACCTTGATGGCTGAGCATGAGTCCAATGGGCGAGACGGTACTGCATCACGCAGCTGGAACAAAATCTCCCTGGCGGCCGAGGCCTACATTTCGCCTTACCTGATGGCTCATGCCAAGTACTGGATCCCCATTGTCGATGGACAGTACAACCGCGATATCCTCAAGTACATGGGTATCTCACAGGCCGGTTTTCAGGCCAAGAGCCTCGATGACAAGTGGGTGCTCGACATGACACTGGTCAAGCGTCAGGGTTGGAACCTGAATTTCAACACCATTGTTCAACTGGGCTATCGCATCAACCACAACTCCAATCAGTTCATCATGCTGCAATACTATAATGGCTATGGTGAGCACATGCTCGACTACAACAAGTACCATTCCAGGATTCGCATCGGCTTGCTGATTCGTCCCAGGTTCTTCAGCGACTTTTAGTCCCCCTGGCAGACAACTCGGGTAATCGTTCTCATTGCTCTGGGCCTTTTTCCCTTTCTTGATATTGTCAATGTGAAATAATATGATTACCTTTGCCACAATCGAAAAACAGAAAGAAAAAAGAATTGAGATATGCAGTACTGGATAAATCATAACGGAGTGCAGTCAGGCCCCGTGGATCTGGAAGCCCTCAAGGATATGGGGCTCACGTCGTCGGCCTATGTGTGGCATGAGGGGCTTACCGATTGGGTGAAAATCACCCAGTTGCCCGAGTTGCAGGGTTTGTATCAAATGGTGGGCACCCCCATCGAGGCCGCTTCCCAGCCTGTTGAAGTCGGACAGCCGATTGAACCGGGTGTAGAACCCGAGCCGTCAGAGCCCGTGGTTGGCGAACCTTCGCAGCCCGTGGAAACTGAGCCGTCACGGCCCGTGGTCGCCGAGCAGTCGCAGCCAGTGTCAGCGCCTTCACCCTATGGCCCTCCCCAACAGCAGTGGGCTCAGCCCCAGGCAAGCGGGAATCAGCCCACTCAGCAGCCGGTACCCCCCTGTCCTCCGACCAACCTGGCATGGGCCATTATCACGACCGTGCTGTGCTGTCTGCCAGCCGGTGTTGCGGCCATCGTCTATGCCGTCAAGGTGACCAACAAGTACAACGCCGGCGACTTTGAGGGTGCTCAGCGTGCCAGCGAGACGGGAGCGTGGTGGTGCATCGCCTCCATCATTCTGGGCATCATTGTTCAGCCCTTACTCTCCCTATTGCCGATGTTGGGCTCTTGATGTTGAACCGTGATGCGTCGTACGCTCGTCATCGTTATTGTCATCGTTCTCCTGTTGGTGTTCGGTTTCATTTACTATGCGCTCGACCCATCCACATCGACGGTCTTCCCCCGTTGCGGCATCTTGTCGTTGACAGGCTATAAATGCCCTGGTTGTGGCAGCCAGCGCGCCATCCATGCCTTGTTGCATGGCGATGTGGTGACAGCCTTCAGGCATAACGCGATGCTGCTTATCTCCATTCCCTGGCTTGCCCTAAGCCTGTTTGCCGAGGGTCAACGCGTGCGCAATCCGCGTCTGTATGCCCGCCTCAACGCACCGCTGATTATCATGCTCTATCTGGCCGCGGTGCTCCTCTGGTGGCTGCTGCGCAACATTTTTAACTGGTAACCTAAAAAACATCCTTACCCGATGAAACAATATCTTGACTTAATCAAGCATGTGATGGAACACGGTGTGGACAAGGAGGACCGCACGGGGACCGGCACGCGCAGCGTGTTCGGCTACCAGTTGCGTTGCAACCTGGCCGACGGCTTCCCCCTGCTGACGACCAAGAAAGTCCATCTCAAGTCCATCATCTACGAACTGCTGTGGTTCCTGCGCGGCGACACCAACGTGCGCTGGCTGCAGGAGCATGGCGTTCGCATCTGGAACGAGTGGGCCGACGAGAATGGCGACTTGGGACCTGTCTACGGCAGCCAGTGGCGCGCCTGGCCTGATGGCCATGGCGGCACCATTGACCAGATTGCCCAGGTCATCGACCAGATCAAGAACTCTCCCGATAGTCGTCGCATCATGGTCAGTGCCTGGAATGTCGCCGAGGTGCCCACCATGAAGTTGCCGCCCTGCCACTCGCTGTTCCAGTTCTATGTGGCGCAGGGCAAATTGAGCCTGCAGTTGTATCAGCGCAGTGCCGACCTCTTCCTGGGTGTGCCGTTCAACATCGCGTCCTATGCCCTGTTGCTGATGATGGTGGCCCACGTGACAGGTCTGGAACCGGGTGAGTTTATCCACACCTTCGGCGACGCCCACATCTACCGCAACCACTTTGACCAGATACAGGAGCAACTCTCGCGAGAACCGCGCCCGTTGCCGCGCATGGTGCTCAATCCCGAGGTGAAGAGCATCGACGACTACAAGTATGAAGACTTCACGCTCGAGGGCTACGACCCCTGGCCCGCCATCAAGGGGGTCGTTTCTGTTTAAGAGCGCTGTGGTGCTGATTAGTGATTAGAGATTAGTGATTAGAGATAAAAGCCAATGAAATCGATTGAGGCTATAGTTGCTATTGACGAGAACGGGGCCATCGGACGCCAGGGCGACCTGTTGTGCCACTTGCCGGCCGACATGAAACACTTCAAGGAGGTGACGATGGGGCACAGCATCGTGATGGGGCGCAAGACTTTTGAGTCCTTTCCTCGCCGTCCGTTGCCTGGCCGCCAGAATATCGTCATCACGCGCAATCCCGGTTGGCAATATCCCGGTGTGACGGTCGTGCACAGCCTGGACGAGGCCATCGCTGCCGCCGAGACCGAAATGCTCTTCATCATCGGTGGAGCGCAGGTCTATGAACTGGCGCTGCCGATGGTCGAAGTCCTGCACCTTACCCACATCCGTGCCCGTTGGGCGAGTGCCGATGTCTTTTTCCCGCCCCTCGACATGGACGAGTGGCAGGAATTGAGCCGCGAGCACCACGAGAGCGACCATAAGAATGCCTACGAGTTTGATTTCATCACCTTAAAACGACGCGACAAATGAAGTATTTCCTCATTGCCGGAGAGGCCTCGGGCGACCTGCATGCCTCTCACCTGATGGCATCGCTCAAGGAACAAGACCCGCAGGCCGAGTTCCGTTTCCTGGGCGGAGACATGATGGCCGAGCAAGCCGCTTCCCAGCCCATCATTCACTACCGTGACATGGCCTATATGGGTTTTGCTGATGTGGTGAAGCACTTGGGGAAAATTCTCGGCTTCCTCGGGACGGCCCGACATGCCATCGACGAGTGGCAACCGTCGGCGCTGATTCTTGTCGATTACCCGTCGTTTAACCTCAAGGTGGCCAAGTATGCCCACAACCTGGGCATTCCCGTGCATTATTTCATTTCGCCCAAGGTGTGGGTGTGGAAAGAGTGGCGTGTCAAGGACATCCGCCGCTATGTCGATCACATGTACTGTATCCTGCCCTTTGAGCCCGACTGGTATCAGCAACGGGGCTACAAGGCGACCTACGTGGGCAATCCCACCGTGCAAGAGGTGGCTGCCGCCAGCAAGGATTTTCCCGATTTTGCCCATTTCATCAGTCAATACGGTCTTCCCGACCATCCCATCATCGCCTTGGTGCCAGGCTCTCGTGTGCGGGAAATCCGCGACAACCTGCCGCTGATGCTCGAAGCGGCTTCCCGTCATCCCGAGTATCAGGCCGTCATCGCCGGAGCCCCCAGCATCACCGACGACCTTTACTGTGAAGTCTTGGGCGGGCAGGCTGTTCCCGTGTTGCGAGATGCGACTTATCCGCTCGTTTACAATGCCAATGCGGCCTTGGTCACCTCGGGCACCGCTACACTCGAGACCGCCCTGCTGGGCACGCCCCAAGTCGCCTGTTACCGCTTCAACGGCAGCAAGTGGTCCTATAAATTCTATCGTCGATTATTAAAGGGGAATTATGTTACCCTGCCCAATCTCATCACCGATGAGCCCGTCATCCCCGAGTTGCTGATGCACCTGTGCACCGTGGATTCCATTGACCGGCACTTGGCGGCTTTATTGGACGAGTCCCCTGAGCGTGCCGCCATGCTCGACGGCTATCGCCGCCTGGCAGAACGTCTGGGCACCGACGTTTGCACCGCCACTGCTGCACGCCTGATTAAAGAATCCCTCTAATTGGCCGATACTTCATCCTCGGTGAGACAGGCCGTGAAGCCCATCTCGCGCGAGCGTTCCTTGTCGAACATGCAGTAGGTCACATTGCCCTCGTCGCACAGGCGGCCCTGGCTGTCGTGCAGGGTGACATGGACCGTGTAGTAGTTGCGCACGTTGCCCGTCAGGCGTCCGCGCAGGGTGATTTGCGGGTCACGGGTCGAGACGGGGCGACGGAATTTCACTTCCAGTTTGGTCGTGACGCCGGCACACTGCAGTCGGCGCGAGAGCACCCAGTTAGCCAACTCGTCGATGAGCGTGCTGATGATGCCGCCGTGCAGGGTCTCTACCCAGCCGTCGTAGTTGACACAGGGCGACCAGGTGGTGACAACTTCCTCACCGTCTTCCCAGAATTCCAGATGCAGGCCTATGGGATTTGTCGGGCTGCACCCGAAGCAGTTGTAACCCTGCTTGTCGAGATATGGATTAATCAGTTTCTTCATTTTTCACAAATAAGGAATAATGTCTCAGTTGTTCAAGTTGATTTAACGGCGGCGGCAGCCATTGCTTTTATGGTCGCGCTTTTGCCATCAGCCGTTCTTCTTGTTTGCGGTGATGCCATATTTCCAAACTGTTGATGGCATTCTGCCACAGGATGTAGCAGCCGGGTCCAGCCACCGACAACGGGCTCAGGTAGGTGTAGGCAATCCACACGGCAAAGGCCGTGTTCTTCTGCCCCAGACCTTGACCACTCTCGATGACCGTGCCGAAGAAGTGGCCGATGTAGCGGCCCACGGCGAACTGCGCCAGGCAGATGAGCAGCGACACCAGGGCGATGGTGATGAGGAAGACCACGGGCGCTCCGCTGTTGATGATGTTCTTCACCGTGCAGCCCGTGACGATGGTCAGCGAGATGCCCCACATGTAGAACGACAGGTCCTGGATGGCGACCAGCCGCTGTTGAACACGCGGCAGGTAATGCTTGACCAGATAGGCGGCAATCAGCGGCAGCACCAGTACGAGGAACACCTTGTACATGATCATCCAGAAGGCCGTCCAGAAACTGATGTCCACATTGTTGTCGATGAGCGGGAACACCACCGGCACGGCAACCACCGTGACGATGTTGGACAGGAACACGTAACTGGTCATCGTCTCCAGGTTGCCGCCCAACTTGCCCGTCACCACCGGCGCCGCACTGGCACCGGGGCAGATGACGCAGGTGAGGATACCCTCCATCAGAATCAGGTCCTTGCCCTTCATGTCAAAGCCGATGATGAGGGCCACCAGCAGCATGACCAGCGCCACTTGAAAGACCGACACCCACAGGTGCCACATGGCCGGCCGCATCTTGTGAAAGTCCACCCTGAGGAACGTCGTGAACAGGATCAGGCTCATGAACAGCGGCAGGATGGTGTCGAATATCGGCGCCATGACTTCGCTCACAGGGTCAAGTGCCGGTACCCAATAGAATATCAGATAGATGACCGTACCCGCCGCAATCGCGCTGGGCAAGGTCCAATTCTTCAAAAAAGTGATGATGGTCTTCATAGCGCCGGCAAAGGTACTCTTTTTTTGTGTCTTGGTTTCCTGTTTTTGTTTTTAGTTGTCAGAAAAATGTCGTACTTTCGCAGTCGCAAATGAAGAAAGTGTTTAACAATGTGGCTTTTTGGGCGATTTACGGGACATGGTACCTGTTATCGCTGCTGCCGTTGTGGGTGCACTACCTGATAAGTGACATCCTGTTCGTGCTGGTGGCCTATGTCATGCGTTACCGTCGCCGTGTCATCAGCAAGAACCTGCGTGCCGCTTACCCCGACAAGAGCGAGAAGGAACTCAAGAAGTTGCGGATGCAGTTCTACCGCCACTTCTGCGACATCCTGGTCGAGACTGTGAAATACACCTCCATCACCGACAAGAACATCATGCGCCGCATGACCTTCGCCGGCGCCGACAAGGTGGCCGAGATTCTCAACAGCGGCCAGTCGGTAGCCTTGTTGCTGGGGCATTACGGCAACTGGGAATGGGTGTCTTCGCTTGTGTTGTGGGTGCGACCGCTCATCACCAACAATTCAGTCATGGGGCAGATTTACCATCCGCTCGAGAACGAGGTGATGAACCGCGTCGTGCTGAAGGCGCGCAGCCGCATGGGATCGGATAACGTGTCGATGAACGGGACCCTGCGTTGGATTCTCGGCAACAAGCGCGAAGGCCGTCCCACCATTCTCGGTTACATCAATGACCAGGTGCCCACATGGTTGAATATCCACCACTGGCTCACCTTCCTCAATCACAAGGACACCCCCGTCTTTACCGGCATCGAGCGCATCGTCCATTCCCAGGACCAGGCCGCCGTCTATGTGGATGTCAAGCGTGTGGGCCGCGGCCGCTACGAGTGCGAGTTCCAGGTCATCACGCGCGACCCGTCGACGATGGGCGAGTTTGAACTGACCGACATCTATTTCCGGCGCATGGAGCAGACCATCAACCGTGCCCCGCAGTACTGGCTGTGGAGCCACAACCGCTGGAAACGCACGCGCGAGGAGTTTGACCGCCGTTTCAAGGTCGTGGACGGCAGGGTGGTGCCGAAGAAATGATTAGAGATTAGAGATTAGTGATTAGGGTTGTGAAAAATCCTGCCGAAGTCAAAAAACTAATCGCTAAAAACTGATTGCTATGCGCTTTTTTTACTACCTTTGCACAAAATTAGACTAGTTAACTTTAAACAAAAACCAATAACGCAATGAACCGACTTTCGGACCGTATTAACGCACTGGCACCCAGTGCCACCCTGGCCATGTCGCAGAAGAGCAGCGAACTGCGCGCTCAAGGCGTGGACGTGATTAACCTCTCGGTAGGAGAACCCGACTTCTTCACCCCCGACCACATCAAGGCTGCTGCCAAGCAGGCTGTTGACGACAACTTCTCGTTCTATTCTCCCGTCCCCGGCTACCTGTCGCTGCGTCAGGCCGTGTGTGAGAAACTGCGCCGCGAGAACGGCTTGGAGTACACCCCCGACCAGATTGTCATCGGTAACGGTGCCAAGCACGAACTGTGCAACGCCATCATGGCGCTTGTCAACCCCGGCGACGAGGTGATTATCCCCACTCCCGCATGGGTAAGTTATGTTCAGATGGTCAACCTGGCAGGAGGCAAGAGCGTGCTGCTGCCCTCGAGCATGGAGAAGAATTTCAAGGTGACCGCCGCCGAACTGGAGGCCGTCATCACCGACAAGACCCGTCTCATCGTCATCTGCTCGCCCAGCAACCCCAGCGGTGCCATCTATACCCGTGACGAGTTGAAAGCCATCGCCGAGATGCTTGAGCGTCATCCCGATGTGATGGTCATTGCCGACGAGATTTATGAGCACATCAACTATGTGGGTCACCATGAATCCCTCGCCCAGTTTGGCGCCATCAAGGAGCAGGTGGTCATCATCAATGGTGTGTCCAAGGCCTATGCCATGACCGGTTACCGCATCGGTTACATCGCCGCTCCCCTCTGGGTAGCCAAGGCTGTTGTCAAGATGCAGGGTCAGTACACCAGCGGCGTTTCCTCGATTGCCCAGAAGGCTGCCGAGGCCGCCTATAACGGCCCTCAGGATTGTGTCGAACAGATGCGTGTCGCCTTTGAGCGCCGCCGCAACCTCATTGTGGGTCTGCTGCAGGAGATTCCCGGCCTGGAACTCAACATGCCCGATGGCGCTTTCTATGCCTTCCCCAAGGTGGACTCCTACTTCGGCAAGAAATGCGGCGAGACCGTCATCAACGATGACAACGACCTGGCCCTCTACCTGCTGAACGAGGCCCACGTGGCTACCGTGGCCGGCAGCGCCTTCTGCTGCCCGGGTTACATCCGCCTGAGTTATGCCACCAGCGACGAGAACCTGATTGAGGCCGCCAAGCGCATCGCTGCCGCCCTCGCCAAACTCGCCTGACGCGACTTCAATAAAAACGAAGACAATAAATTCAAGGGCTGCCGCGCTCTTTCTTGTCGTCAGAAAGAAGGAGCGCGGCAGCCCTTGTACTTATTGTCTTCTATTGAGTCCTATCGTTGTTGTACGGCGGCGGCGAGTTGCTGCATCGCCTGCATGAGGATGCTGCGCGGCACGGCGACGTTGAGGCGCATGAAGCCGCTGCCGGCCTTGCCGAACATCGCGCCGTCGTTCAGGCCCAGGCGCGCCTTGTTGACGAACAGGTCGATGAGGGCGTCATGCTCCAGTCCCAGTCCGGTGCAGTCGAGCCAGACGAGGAATGAGGCTTGCGGCTTGATGGCGGTGACGCCGGGGATGTTGTCGCGGCAGTAGTCCACCACGGCATCGATATTGCCCTCGATGTATTCCAGGCATTGGCGGAGCCATTCGGCGCCATGACGGTAGGCGGCACGGGTGGCGGTCATCGACAGGAAATTGGGAGAGCATTGCTCGTTGGCCTCGAGATGGTGGAAGAAGGGTTTCCTCAGGTCGGGATTCTTGATGACGCACCACGAACTGACGATGCCGGCGATATTAAAAGTCTTGCTCGGTGCACCCATCACCACGCCCACGGCACGGGCGTCGTCGCTCACGGTGAGGAACGACGTGTGGCGGTGACCCTTGAGCATGAGGTCGCCATGAATCTCGTCGCTGAAGACCACCACGTCATATTTTCTTGCCAGTGCGGCCACCTGTCGCTGCACGTCGGCGGGCCAGGCGATGCCGATGGGGTTGTGCGGGTTGCACAGCACCATCATCTTGGGTCGTTCGTCCTTGAAGATGCGCTCCAGGCCTTCGAGGTCCATCTCGTAGAAGCCGTCGGCAGTGCGCCTCAAGGCGTTGTTGACCACCATGCGGTCGTTGCCCGTGATGAGCATCCTGAAGGGGTGATATACCGGTTCCTGGATGACGATTTTGTCGCCAGAACGGGTGAAATGGTTCAGCGCCAGCCCGAAGCCGTTAACGATGCCGCCAATGAAACAGGCCTCGTCGGTGGTGAATTCCAGCCCGTTGCGCTCACGTTGCCAGTCGATGATTGACTGCCAGTAGTCGTCGAGCGGCACGCTATAGCCGTAGATGGGGTGCTCGGTGATGCGCTCGGCCAGTGCCCGGGTGATGTCGGGACAGGCAGCGAAACCCATATCGGCGACCCACAGGGGCAGCACGTCGTCGCGGCCGAACATCTCCTTGCAAAGGTCGGTCATCACACATCCGGTCCCCCGGCGGTCTATCACGCGGTCAAAGTCATATCTCCTCTCCATCGTTATCTGATTTTTTGAAAGCCCAACGTCTAAAGTCTAAAGTCTAACGTCTAAAGTCTAACATCTAATGTCTAAAGTCTAACGTCTATCGAATCACAGCAATCTTGGTGACCACAGCCTCGCCGCTGCCATTGGCTTGGGAGCACAGGACGAGGTAAACACCCGTCTTGACGGGCTGGCCATACTGGTCGCAGCAGTCCCACGTTGTCATGCCGCCCGTGCTCTTGAGTTGGCGGATGACAAAGCCGTTGGAATCGGCAATCTTGACCAGCGAGTTATCCATCATGCCCGTGAGTGTCACGTTGCCGCCGAACTCGGGGCGAACGGGGTTGGGGTAGGCAAAGATGTGGTCATAGGTGCTCTCGGCGGGGCTGGAATCGCTGAAGTACTCATACAGGCCCGCAGGTGTGGTGATAAACACCGAGTTGTTGTTGGGGTTGCAGCACACTTTATAGACCGTGTTCGACGCCAGGGGGCTGTTGGTGGTGTTGAACTTCCTGATGACCTGGGTGCCGTCGGGGCTTACCAGGAACAGGCCCGAAGACTGGGTGGCGATCCACTTGCGGTTAGCGCCGTCCACAGCGATGTCGTTGACCTGGATACCGTCCAGCAGATAGTCGGCCATGCCCGTGCCGTCGTTGCGCGGCACCTTGATGTGGTTCACCCTGAAGTCGCCCGAGAAAGCCTGTGCGGGGTTGAACGAGACGATGCCCTCGGTGCTGCCCATCCACACGGTGCCGTTCAGGTCCTCGGTCAGGCACATGATATAGGTCCACGAGTAGGACAGACCGTCCTGGTCGGTGAAACGGCTGAAACTGGCCTGCTGGGGATGGCTCGTGATTTCTCCCGCGCTGTTCCAGAAGAAGACGGGCATCTCGAAGTCGCCGTCGGTGAAGACCTTGATGTCGTAGTTGCTGTTGCGGGTCGAGAGGAAGCAGCCGCGCTGGGTGTGGCCGGTGTAGATGCCGTCAATCACGGGCGTGCTCCAGTCTTCCTTGGTCACCTGGTTGAGTTTGGCCTTGGCGGCAGGCAGCACCATCACGGGGTGTTCCTTGTTCTCGAAGGGCTGTACCACCCACACGTTGCCATAGCGGTCGATGCTGGTGATGGGGTGCATGGCGCCTTGCTCCTTGACCATGGGGCTATTATCGGCATTATAGGTCAATACGATTTCGTTGTTGACGACCTTGTGCAGACCGTTGGTCCATGCGCCGATGAAATAGGTGTTGGGGTCATCGGGCAGGAACTCAATCCAGTAGGTACCGTATTTCGGCGCGCCGGCGGGCGTGACATCCTCCCATACCATTCCGTCAAAGGTGTTGACATTGCAGGGATTGGTGGTCTTGAAAAAGCCGTTGGCGGTGGGACTCGACACGTAGAGCAGGTCCTTTGACTTGTTGTAGGTCATCCAGAAGGGGATGCCGAACGACAAGGCGTTGGGCCGGTAGTAACTCTCGCTGCCCAACTGGTGCAGACCCTTGGCTCCGGCAGCCCAGACGGTGCCGTTGGCATCGGGGTGGCTGCTGCAGATCTCGCCGGGGGTCTCCAACGTCTCGACGATTTCGCCGCTCTTGTTGGTGCGGTAGCATTGGCTCAGGTAGGGCACGTTGAGCAGGTAGCCGTCGGCGGTCTTCTGCACCACAGTGGTGCGGCCCTCGATGATGGCCCTGCCGTTGAAGTAGGCCTTGCCTTTATTGTCGAGTGTCATCGTGGAGAGGAAGGTCCAACCTGTCATGCAATAGAAGGTGCTGTCGCTGATGGGCCAGATGCGGCAGTTGCTCCTGAAGTCGGCCTGATTGAACGACGACAGTTGCTCGTGGTACTCGTCGGCATCGCCATAGTAGAAGGCATCGGCGGTCGAGAGCAGCAGTTTGTCACCCATGCGGGCAACCGAAATCAGCGGCTCGCCATACTGGTGCGACTCCTTGACGACAAACTTGCGGTCGTCAATCATCACGTAGCCGAAATCCGTTGCCACATACATCACGCCATCGGCAAACGTCACGTCATTGATGGCCTTGCTGGACGTCAATACGGCATCCTTGATTTCGGGCATGTTCACCACCTCGCCGTCGCTGCAGATGACGTCGATATTGGCATCGCTGTAAATCACGACAACATAGTCCTTGTCGCTGTTGTAATACACCTTGTCGATGGTCATGTCGCTCAACTCGTTGATGATGCTCAGCGACTCGTTCTCCTGTGTCACCTTGTCCAGGCGGAACAGGTTACCGCCAGCCAGGTAATAGACCCACTGCTTGGTGTCGGCAACGGTGGTCACGTTGTCTCCAACAAATGACGTGTGGATGAGCCAGTCACCAACGGCATTCTGACTCATGGCGCACAGCACCGTTAACACGGCCCACAACAGACTGATGATTCTCTTTGACATATCTTTTAATTGTAATGTTACCAGTTATGAAGTTAAAGAGGCACAAAATTTTGCGTCTCTATTTACAATAACGTAACCAATGCCTGCTAAATTGTGTATACCCCGCCATAAACCACCCATGGCTCCCACATATCAAACAACATATACAACGTTGAACAACTGGAACAACATTTTATAGGGGCATCCGCGCTTGGTTTTTTAAACGACAAGAAGGACAAGAAGTGCTATGGCATCCGCGCTCAAATTATAAAAAACAAGAAATACAAGAAATACTATGGCCTCCGCGTTGGGGGTTTGTCCACGAATTACACGAATTTACACGAATGATGGGCATCTGCGTGGGTTATTTGAATGGAATGGTCGTTGGATATTAATAACGGAGGGTGACTTGGGTGGGGTGGGGTGAGGAGGTGTCGAGGGTGAACGAGGCCCAGGCGCTGGTGAGTTGGCTCTCGTAGCGCAGACGGTATTTGGTGTTGGGCTTGAAGCACTTGAGGGTGGCCTGGCCGGTGACGGGTTGGGGCATGGACTTGCGGCGCCGCACGCCTTTTTTCTCGACAATGCTGCACTCGTCGTCGGTGATGGTGATGACCAGGTTGACGGTCTCCTCGTCGCCGTGGGATAGCCCGCTGCGCTCCAGGCGGATGCGGCCACCCTCCATCGGCGCCAGGCACAAGGTGTCGTCCGCTTCTCCCTCGGCAGGGGTGGTGGCGAGTTGCACGATGTAGGTGCTGGGCGGCTGTTTCTCGCGCTTGCCCATGAGCAGGGCCACGAGAGCCATCGCCACGACAAAGGCAATCGTGTAGAATTCGGGGGAGTTCAAGTCCATCATTTCAGTTTCTTGATGACCTCGTCGGCGATGAGGCGTGACGAGGCGGGTGACCAGTGGGTGTCGTTAAACAGATAGACGTCCTTCACGCCCTGCTCGACGAGGGGATGCAGCACCTGCTTGGCAAAGACGAAGCGGTCCAGTTCGGGGGCCATCCATCGGGCAATGTCCTCGTTGAGCGTCTTGGGGGGATAGGGGTTGTCGATGATGAGGTCCTGATACAGGTCATACTTGTCGCAAGCGATGAGCAGCACGAGGTTCACTCCTTTCTCCCGTGCAAGGGTGATGAGGCTGTTGTAACTGTCCACGATGCGCTGCCGTTGCTCCTGGGTGACGTTCACGCCCATGTTCACGTCGTCGTTATAGAAATAGAGGCGGTCGGGCTCCTTGCCGCCGAAGGCCTCCCGTGACAGGCGTGCCTTGTAGATGGGGTTGGCGCCGAACAGGTGGTAGAAGACAAAGTCCTTGACACGGAGCAGGGGGCTGGCCTCCTGGGCTGTCGGGGCCTCTTGGGCCGACGCGATGCCGGCGTCACGCAGCACGCTCAGGTCGTGGTCCGTCGTGAAGTCGCAGTGCCTGCCCACGATGTAACGTTCCACCTCTTGGACGACGAGATTCTTGACATTGGCGGAATCGATGATGCCCAACTTGAGCACGTCATAGGCCACCTGCACCGGGCTCGCCAGCGTGGGGTTACCGGGCGTGAAGACGGCAACCTTGCGGTCGCTGTCACAGGCCAGGTAGTTCACATAGACGCCCTGGTTGCCGATGCCGCCGCCATGGGTGAAGGAGTCGCCGATGACCAGCACGTCGCAGGAACCCGCGCGCAGCAGGCTGTCGTCGTTGACGCTGGCGAAATAGACCTCGGGCAGGATGCCGTCGGTGGCCAGGATGGAGTCGGTGTATTCGGGGCCGCTGTTGATGAGTCCCAGGCGCATCAGGTCGCCGGAATTGTCGTCGGTGAGCCACAGGTAGGTCGCCAGTCCCACGAGCAACAGCCACAGGGGAAGGAGCGTATAGGATATGTTGATGAGGAACTTCTTCATGGCATCGTCAGAACTGGAAATAGATGAACGTCTGCACCTGGCCGGCGAAATAGAAAATAATGAACGCGATGGCGGCGTAGAGCGCCAGGCGCACGGGGCGCAGGGCAAACACGCGGTAGCCGTCGATCTGCAGGACGTGCTGGCGCTCGCGTTGCACCCATTCGGCCAACAGCAGGGCAGCACACCACAGCAGCATCGTCGCCATCTTCATCGTCAGGCCCTGCATGGTGAACAGTGAGGGCGAGAACAGGCGCGAGATAAAGGCGCTGAAGCCGGCATAGTCGGGGGCTCGGAAGAGAATCCAGCCGAAGTTGATGAGCAGGAAGGTCACCACCATCGCCAGCAGTTCGCGCCACGAGGGCA
Source organism: Sodaliphilus sp. (assembly GCA_045541835.1). GTDB lineage: Bacteria > Bacteroidota > Bacteroidia > Bacteroidales > Muribaculaceae > Sodaliphilus. Next base: position 87,449 of record JAZQJW010000053.1, read on the forward strand.
GCAAGCGGCCACTGGCCACGGTGTCCTTGTAGCGTGACGAGGCGAAGAGGATGAGCGGGATGAACAACAGGGCGTGGTACAGACCCCACAGAACAAATGTCCAGTCGGCACCGTGCCACAGTCCGCTCAGGGCAAACACGACAAGGGTGTTCACGATTGTCCTCGCGCGTCCCCGGCGACTGCCACCCAAGGGGAAATAGACATACTGGGTGAACCAGTTCATCAGGGTGATGTGCCAGCGGCGCCAGAACTCCCGCACGTTGCGCGAGAAGTAGGGCACCTTGAAGTTGGTCGTCAGCCTGAAGCCGAACAACTTGGCGCAGCCGATGGCGATGTCGCTGTAGCCTGAGAAGTCGGTGTAAATCTGGAAGGTGAACAGCAGCGAGGCGACAAAGAGCATGATGCCCGTTGCCCCGTCCATGCCGTCCCACGTCTTGTTCACTATCTCGGCACAGCCGTCGGCGATGACCAGTTTCTTGAAGAAACCCCACAGCATCTGCCGCAGACCGTCGACCGCCGTGGCATAGTCGAAGGAGCGCTCCTTGAGCATCTGGGGCAGCAGGTTGGTCGCGCGCTCAATGGGACCGGCCACCAGTTGGGGGAAGAAACTGATGAAGGAGAAGAAGGCGATGACGTTGCGCGTCGGCTCGATGCGGCGGGCATACACGTCGATGGAGTAACTCAGCGCCTGGAAGGTGTAGAAACTGATGCCGACGGGCAGGATGATGTTCATCGTGGGCCAGTCGAGCGTGACACCAACCAACGCGAACACGTCGCGCAGGCTGTCCACAAAGAAGTTGAAATACTTGAACGTGGCCAGGATGCCCAGGTTGAGCACGATGTTGGCGGCACTCACGGCCTTCTGCAACGAGCGTCGGCCCTCCAGCCGCTCAATGGCCAGTCCGCTGGCAAAACTGCTCGCCGAGGTGATGACAATCAGGATGAGGAAGCGCCAATCCCACCAGCCGTAGAACACATAACTCGCCACGAGGATGAGCAGGTTCTGCCACCTCAACTTCTTGAACACAAACCAGTAGAGCAGGAACACCACTGGCAGGAAAATCATGAATGTGAACGAGTTAAAAAGCATCTTTCAACAATGTGATATTAATTGTTAGGCTTTAGGTTTTAGGTGTTAGGTGGCATCCGCACCCTAAAGCCTAAAGCCCAAAGCCTAACACTGGATAAGGTTAGAGGTTAAAGGTTAAAGATTAACCACTAAAGCCTAACGTCTAACGTCTAACGTCTGACATCTAACGTCTAACCCTACTTAATTATCATCACGGTGGCCAGCGGCGTGCCTGTCGTTGCCGGCTGACCGCCCTGTGCCGCATAGATGTTATACAATCCCGTGGGAACACGCTCGCCGGTGGCGTCGCTGCCGTCCCACAATGCGCTACCCATCACGGGGCCGAACTGGGCTACGATGGCGCCGTTGCGGTCGGTGACGGTGACAAACGAGTTGTCCATCAGGCCTGCAATCTTGATCATGCCCGTGAAGTCGGGCTCAACGGGATTGGGGAAGGCATAGACGTTGTCGAAGTTGATGGCGGCGGCATCACCGTGGGGAACGTACTCGGCAAAACCGTTGTTGGTGAAGATGTACACGCGGTCGTTGACCGTGTCACATTCCACACTGTAGACGGTGTTGCTCGGGATGTCGCTGTTCTCGATGGTGAAGTGATTGAAGACCTCGCTGCCGTCGGGTGAGACGAAGTAGAGGCCGTTGTTGCTGGCAATCCACTTGTTGTTCTCGCGGTCAATGCCGATGTCATAGACCGAGTAACCCTCACACAGGTAACCCTTACCCTCGCTGAACTTGGTGGCGTAGGGGCGGATGGCGCGGGGATTGTCATCGAACAGGTATTCGGGGTCGAAGGCGAACAGGCCAAGCGTGTGGCCTACCCAGATGATACCTTCCTTGTCCTCCTCGAAGTGGGAAAGATAGGTCCAGTCGATCTGCTTGTTGTTCTGGTCAACAAAGTGGGCCAGGCTCACGATGCGGTAGGTCTCCACCGTCGGATCCTCATTGCCGTTGTCCCAGCACACAATGTGGCCGGTTGCCGAACCGGTGACGTAGTCGCAGTCACTGAAGATTTTCACGTTGTTCTTGCTCGAGACGATGAAACGTGAACGCTGGAACGAACCGGTGTTCAGGCCCAGCAGACCGGCGGGCATCACCCAGTCGGTCTTGGCCAGGGTGGTCTTGTCGAGTTTGTCCTTGGTCAGGACAGCGGTGGGATTGGCAGCGGTGTTATAAGGAGATACAACCCACAGGTTGCCATACTTGTCGAAGGCGGGATGGGGCTTGTAGGTACCGATCAGGGCGTTGGTCTTGGTGTAGTTCGAGATTTTCACGTCGTCGGTCACCTTGAAGATACCCTTGTTCCAACTCGTGCGGTAGTAGGTGTGAGGATGCAAGGGGTCGAACACGAACTCGTAGCCGGCACCGGCAGCGGTATAGGCCGTAGCGTTGGACCAGTTCACGCCGTCATAGGTGTTGATGATGTTGGCTACGGTGTAGTCGGTGTTGGACAGCATGTTGGGGCCCGAAACACCCACATACAACTTGTTCATCGAGGCGTTGTACTTCAGCCAGTAGGGGGCGTCGGTGGTCAACGAGTTGATTTTGTAGTAGGTGGAGTTGCCATTGATGTGCAGACCATTGACATCGGTAATCCATACCGTACCGTCGCCGAAGGGATAGGCGCTGGCGCAGGTCTGGGTCGAGCCCAGCTTGGTAGCCGAGGTACCGGCGGCATTGACGGTATAGTAGAAATTCAGGCCCGCAAAGTTGGCGATGAAGCCGGTGGGCGTGCGCTGCACGCTGGTGGCCTTGGCGCTCACGAGCTTGGTCAACGTCGGGGTGCCACTGGCGAAGCTGTAGTTATTGAATCCCAGGTTGGCGTTGAAGACGAACACCGACTGATCGTTGATGGGGAACATCTTGCTACCCGTGAAACTGCCGGTCACGCTTTGGTAGTTGTGAATCGGGTCGGTATCGCCGGGTGTGCCGTAGTAGCAACGGTTGTTCGACAGGATGAGCAACGTCTCGCCCATGAGGGCTACCGAGTTGACGCAGACGCCCTGACCCAGGTCATACTCTTTCTCGACCTTGAGCGTGCTCTCGTCGATGGTGACGTAGCCATAACCTGTGGCTACATAGGCCCTGCCGCCACCAAAGGTGATGTCGCGGATCGACTTGCCCACGTAGGAGTCCAGCACGCCGTCCTTGAGGGTGTAGTTGTGCACCACGCTCACCAGGTCCTTGATGGCACTGATGTTGGCCACCGAACCGTCGGCCTTGATGACATCGATGTTGGAGTTGGAGTAGGCCACAAACAGCAAGTTGTTGTCGCAGTCGTAGTAGATGTCGGCAATCTGGCTGTCGGACAACAGGTTCTGCTTGTTCAGCGCGATGGTTTTCAACGTCGCCTTGTCAAACATGAAGAGGTGGTCACTGTTCAGGTAGTAAACCTTGTCACCCGTGTCAAAGATGTTCTGAATCTTTGCTTGCACATAGTAGTTATGCATTTTCCAGGTGCTGGCGCTGGCGCTGGCGACGGCCAGTACCATGAGCATCAGGAAAACAAAGTGTTTTTTAAACATATCTTGAAAATTTAATCTATATATTTCGTTAATGTATTTAACACACTGATAATCAGTAGGATATATGATAAAATCACATAAAACCCACTGAATCAAATGCCAAAGGTATAAAATAATGGCGAGATATCAGGACTTTTGGAGAAAATAAGATGACAAAATCTTTCTTAAAAATTGCAAACGGCTATGCTGGCCGCCTTTGGACTCCAGATGCATTTGGCATGCTGAATCAAAAAACTTGGGGCATAAACCCCAATAACTTAAAACTTATTATTACCTTTGTCGTTCAATAGAAATCAACCAAATATAACGATACCGCAATGAACGTACTGGAATTAAGTGAACAAGAGATTTTTCGCCGCAATAGTTTGGAACAGCTCAAGGCCATGGGCATCAACCCCTATCCCGCCGATGAGTATGTTGTGAATGCCTACAGCGATGACATCGTGGCCAACTTCAGCGACGATGCCGAGCCGCGCCAGGTGAGCATCGCCGGACGCATGATGAATCGCCGCATCATGGGCAAGGCTTCATTCTTTGAACTGCAGGATTCACATGGTCGCATCCAGGTCTACGTGAGCCGCGACGACCTGTGCCCCGATGAGAACAAGGACCTGTATAATACAGTGTTCAAGAAGTTGCTCGACATGGGCGACTTCGTCGGTGTACAGGGCTTTGTCTTCCGCACCCAGACGGGCGAAATCAGTGTCCATGCCCAGTCGCTCAAGCTGCTGAGCAAGTCGTTGAAGCCGCTGCCAGTGGTGAAGGAGAAGGACGGCGTGAAGTATGATGCCTTTGAGGATCCCGAGTTGCGCTATCGCCAGCGCTATGTTGACTTGGTAGTGAATGCCGGTGTCAAGGAAACTTTCTTGAAGCGAGCCCTGGTGGTAAAGACCATGCGCAAGGTGCTTGACGATGCCGGCTACACCGAGGTTGAGACCCCGACGCTGCAGGCCATCGCCGGCGGCGCAACGGCCCGCCCGTTCATCACCCACTTCAACGCGCTCAACATCCCGATGTACATGCGCATCGCCACCGAGCTCTACCTCAAGCGCCTGATTGTCGGCGGCTTTGAGGGCGTGTATGAAATCGGCAAGAACTTCCGCAACGAGGGTATGGACCGCAACCATAATCCTGAGTTCACCTGCATGGAGCTGTACGTCCAGTACAAGGACTATAACTGGATGATGTCATTCACCGAGCAGCTGCTCGAGACCATCTGCATCGCTGTCAACGGCAAGCCCGAGACCGAAATCGACGGTCAGGTCATCAGTTTCAAGGCGCCTTACCGCCGTCTGCCCATCCTCGAGGCGATCAAGGAGAAGACCGGTCACGACCTGGAGGGCAAGAGCGAGGACGAAATCCGCGCCGTGTGCAAGGAATTGAACCTCGAGATTGACGACACCATGGGCAAGGGCAAACTGATTGACGAAATCTTCGGTGAGTTCTGCGAGGGCACATTCATCCAGCCCACGTTCATCATCGACTATCCCGTCGAGATGTCGCCGCTGACCAAGATGCACCGCACCAAGCCGGGTCTGACCGAGCGCTTCGAGCTGATGGTCAACGGCAAGGAACTGGCCAACGCCTACAGCGAACTTAACGACCCCATCGACCAGGAGGAGCGCTTCAAGGAGCAGATGCGCCTGGCCGATAAGGGCGACGACGAGGCTATGGTCATCGACCAGGACTTCCTGCGTGCCCTGCAATACGGCATGCCGCCGACGAGTGGTATCGGCATCGGCATCGACCGTCTGGTGATGCTCATGACCGGCAACAGCTACATCCAGGACGTGCTGCTCTTCCCGCAGATGCGTCCCGAGAAGGTGCCTGCACGCGACAAGGTCGAGGCCTTCACCGCCCTGGGCATTCCCGAGGAGTGGGTGGCTCCCATCCAGAAGGCCGGACTGCTCACCGTGGCTGCCCTTGGCGCACTCGAGAAGCCGGGCAAACTCTTCCAGGACCTGCTTGACATCAACAAGAAGTACAAACTGGGTTACAAGGTGCCCGTCGTCGACGAGGTCAAGAAGTGGGTAGAGGCTGCCGCAGCGGCCACGCCCCAACAGTAATCGCCACAGTAGCGCAAAATCACACCGCGAGGTGCGGCTGCCACATCACAAGGCAGCATGCACCTCGCGCTTTTTATATTAATGATAATGCGCGCGCGAGAAAGCGTAAGAAACTCAAAGGGAGGGGAAGCCCCGAAGATAGAATAAAGTGTGCCGGCCGTCAGATGATGTCGGTGGCACAACGGCACATTCAAGACTTTGACCTCTTGTAAGGCTTGCCGAGCAGGAAGGGCAGGTAGCGCTCGATGAACAGGGCGATGGGATAGAGGATGATCATGACGATGACGGCGATGGCGACTTTCAAGACGAAGTTGTCGTCAAAGATGTCGGGCCCGGCGAATTTGGCCACCAGCATCTTGATGACGCCGATGAGGTAGTTCTGCAAGGCGAGGTAGGTGATGCCGGTGACGGCGACATTCTGGGCAACACGACTGGTGCCGAAACGTTGCTCGAGCAGACGGCAGGTGGCGGTGATGGCGGGCAGCATCATGATGACGGCCTCGGGGGCAAGCACGTAGGACAGGTCCCTGTCGAGGTGTAACGGAGCGATGACAAGGAAACAAAGGGCTATGGCTGCCAGTGCCAGCCACAGGAGCGTGCGCGGTGCGGTGTCAAAGGTGAAGCGCTCAATCTGCTTGTGGCAACAGTTGCCCACGGCATAGACCGGCAGGTAGAGCATGGCGCGACCGATGTTCCAGAAACGGATGTCGGGGAAGGCGTCAAGCAGACCGATGAGGCTGATGGCGAAGGCCGCGACGAGCGGCCAGTAGCCGGGCAACAGGCGCTTGATGGGATAGTAGACGAGCTGCATGACCAGCAGACAGGCGAGGAACCAGAAGGGTCCCACTACAATCTCGGGTTGTCCCTTGAAGAACTGCCACAGGGGAGTGAGCGTGTCGATAGCCATCTCCTCGGGGCCAGCCAGGCGGCGCCCCACCAGTAGCCACAAGGCGTAGAAGATAATGAAAAATGTGGTGTAAGGCACGAGAATCTGCCGAGCACGGTGGAGCGCAAAGGCGAAGAAATTCTTCTGCTTGGCGATGTTGAAGACATAACCTGCGGCAAAGAAGAAGACCGGCGTGCCGACGTTGAACAGGGCCGACTCGTGGGCGTTGTCATAGCGTGGCGGCGTGTGATACACCACCACGAGGAACATCGCGATGAACTTCATGTAGTCGAGCCAAGCCTTGCGTTTCATGCTTACTGTTTGTCCACTGAATGAATTGAATTGAACGGATAATTTTGCTGGTACACGATAGGAACACGAATTACGCGAATTAAACTAAAAGTATCTGTTCAACGGACCTTAGTTTAATCGGCGTAATTCGTGGTTGGGTTCTATCGTCAGTCGATGATGTCGAAGCCGGTGTAGCGCTGCAGGGCGGCAGGGATGCGGATGCCCTCGGGCATCTGGTTGTTCTCGAGCAGGGCAGCCACGATGCGCGGCAAGGCCAGTGCCGACCCGTTCAGGGTGTGGCACAGGTGGGTCTTCTTGTCGTCGCCACGGTAGCGGCACTTCAGGCGGTTAGCCTGGTAGGTCTCGAAGTTGGACACACTGCTCACCTCGAGCCAGCGCTGCTGGGCACCGGACCACACCTCAAAGTCGAAGGTGATGGCGCTGGTGAAACTCATGTCACCACCGCACAGGCGCAGGATGTGCCACGGCAGTTCCAGTTTCTCGAGCAGACCTTGAACGTGGTCTTTCATCTCCTCGAGGGCGGCATAGGAGTCCTCGGGCTTCTCGATGCGCACGATCTCCACCTTGTCAAACTGGTGCAGGCGGTTCAGGCCACGCACGTCCTTGCCGTAGGAACCTGCCTCGCGGCGGAAGCATGCCGAATAGGCACAATTCTTCTTGGGCAGTTCCTCCTGCGGGATGATGACGTCGCGGTACATGTTGGTCACGGGCACCTCGGCAGTGGGAATCAGGTAGAAGTTGTCCACCTGGCAATGATACATCTGTCCCTCTTTGTCGGGGAGCTGGCCCGTACCCAGTCCCGATGCCTCATTGACAACCAGCGGGGGTTCAATCTCGAGGTAGCCAGCCTTGCCGGCCTCGTCGAGGAAGAACTGAATCAAGGCGCGCTGCAGGCGTGCACCCTTGCCCACATAGACGGGGAATCCCGCTCCGGTGATTTTCACACCCAGGTCAAAGTCAATCAAGTTGTATTTCTTGGCCAGGTCCCAGTGCGGCATGGCATCCTCGCCCAGTTCGGGCATCTTGCCTCCCGTCTTCTCAACCACATTGTCCTCGGCAGTGCGTCCCTCGGGCACACCACTGTAGGGCACGTTGGGCACGCTGAGCAGGATATTGGTGATTTCGTCCTGTGCAGACGTCAAGTTATCGTCAATCTCCTTGTTCGCTGTCTTGAGAGCAGCCACCTGGGCCTTGACATTCTCGGCCTCATCGCGGTTACCCTGCTTCATCAGGGCACCAATCTGAGCGGCCATTTTATTGAGTACAGCGGCATTATCGTCACGCTGTTTCTGCAGTGCACGGCGCTGCTTGTCCAGGTCCACGATGCGCATGATGGGTTCACGTCCGTCAAACTGCTTGACGGCAAGGCGACGAATCACCTCCTCGGGGTCCTGGTTGATAAGTTGTAATGTCAGCATTATTCAGTATTTCTGTTGTCTGTTGTCGGGTTTGAAAGTTAGTTTTCACCAAAGTCGATAGTCTGGGAGTCGCCAGATGCAGGGCGCTTCGATGACTTGGGCACCTCGACGGGGCGCTCATTGCTGGCTGCCTGTTGGCGGTCCTTGATCTGGTTACGGAAATCAGGCTTGCGACCGTAGGTCGGCGTTTTCTCAATCATGTCAATCACGTCGTCATCGTCCATCTCCTCGGGGGTGAGGACAAGATAGCGCGCGCTGAGCTGACGGAGCGTCATGTCGGTAATGGCCTTGTCGCCATACTCATCCTTGAGGCGTTGGGCATCGGCCATCCTGGGATCGGCCTGAACCGGTTCGCGCCTGGAGGCCTGCACGGTGGGCACAGGAGACTCCTTGTCCAACGAAACATTGAAGCCCGAAGCCAGCACAGTCACCTTGATTTGATCCTCAAGCGTGTTATCAAATGCCATACCCCAGATAACGTCAACCTCCTGGTCGAAGTTGGCCATGAACTCCTGAATCTCGTTCATCTCATCCATCAACAGGGGATGATCGCTCTTGGGATTATAGTAGAAGTTCATCAGAATCTTCTGCGAGCCGTAAACGTCACGGTTCTTGAGCAGCGGCGATTCCAGAGCATCCTCGATGGCCCTGGTCACACGGCGCTCGCCCGTGCCATAACCCGAACTGATGATAGCGGCACCACCATTGCGCAGGGTGGTGTTAACATCATTGAAGTCCAGATTGATCTTACCCTTGACGGTAATCAGGTCACTGATGCTGCGGGCTGCGATAGTCAGCGTGTCATCGGCCTTGCCGAAGGCGTTGGTAAAGTCGAGATCCTTGTAAATCTCGGTCAGACGCTGGTTGTTGATGATGAGCAGGGCATCAACATACCTGCCCATCTCATCGGCGCCACCCAATGCCTTGAGAATCTTCTTGGGACCCTCGAACAGGAAGGGGATGGTCACGATACCGATGGTGAGCACACCCTTCTCGTGGGCAATGCGTGCCACCACAGGCGCAGCACCCGTACCGGTGCCACCACCCATACCAGCGGTGATAAATGCCATCTTAGTGCCATCGTCGAGCATGTGACGAACGTCCTCAATGCTCTCCTCTGCAGCCTCACGAGCCTTCTCAGGACGGTTGCCAGCACCGAGTCCCTCACTACCAAGCTGAAGATGAACAGGGACAGGAGAATCGTTGAGTGCCTGAGCATCAGTGTTGCAAAGCACGAAAGACACATCGTGAATGCCCTCACGATACATGTGGTTGACAGCATTGCCACCGCCACCACCTACACCGATGACCTTAATAATACTCTTCTCTTGAACTGCGGTCTGACCGAAATCAAGTATATTGTTGTTATCTATATCTAACATAGTTGCGAAAGTGATTTATGGGTTAAAAGACTATTATTATTCCTCATCAGTGAATGATGAAAGCCACTTGATAACCTTTGAGCCGAAGCCTGACTTCTTCTTCTCCTCAGCCTCCTGACGCTTGCGCTCCTCCTCTTCAAGACGAATCTTCTCAGCCTCAAGCTCAGCCTTAGCAGCAGCGAGAGACTTGGCAGCCTCAATCTCAGCCATAGACTGCACAGCACCTGGAGGCAGGGTGTT
>JAZQJW010000054.1:0-9627 GCA_045541835.1 Sodaliphilus sp.
GGCGACGCTTTAGACCGTCAAAAAAAGCCTGTGGGGGCATCGAGCCCCCAACAGACTTTAGCACCAACAATGACGGCTCAGCATTACCCGTCTTGATAGGAAAATAAAGAACAATCTGTCAAAAAATTTTAGGACGAGTCATATCGGTCAGGATGAATCAAACGCTGATTACGCGGATATCAGGTTGGTTAAATTCGCGCAATTTGTAGTTTTTAAAAAAGAGGGATGAAAAAACAGGGAGGGCGCCATCGGGCACCCTCCTTGCACTACCTTTCATTAAAATTTCAGGCCTTTACTTGAGGTCGGGCAACTGGTCACGGTTAATGACATAGGCATTGGACATGGCGTTCTTCCACCAGGTATCGCTGGTGAAGTTGCCGCCATACCACACCATGAATGAACCCCACTTGGCTCCGGCTCCCCAGATGTCAGCTATGTTGGCAAAGCCTGTGCTGCCGTCAAGGCCACACTCGCCCAGGATAACCATCTTGCCTTGATAGGTAGCCTGAATCTCGTCAAACTCCTGCTTGTTCTGCGCGGCGTTGTAGCCGTACAGGTCGCGGGCAATGATATCGACATACTGGTTGCCGGGATACCAATCGGTGTCCTGGTTGTACTTGGAACTGTCGCCGTTGTAATTCTGAGTGGTCCATACCCAAATGAGGTTTTTCACGCCCTTCTGCTTGAAGTAGTCAAACATGGCTACCCACAACTTCTTGTAGGTGTCGGCGCCGTCATATCCCCACCAGAACCAAGCCTTGGTCCAGGAGGCCTGCTGCTTGGCACACGCGTTGCCGGCACCCTCGTGGAAGGGACGCCACATGGCAGCGATGCCAGCATCCTGCAACTTGAGCAAGACGTCAACCACCTTGTCCATCTGGCCATAGAACCACTGGTTTTCCCAAGTGCCGCTGACCAGGGCGTTGGATGCCTTGAAAGTGGTCTGACCGGGCGTGCAGGTCACGCCCGAGCCATCGCTACCGGGAACAGTGGTCGCAGTGACAGGCACGTTAAAGTGCCACATGAGTTGGACGATACCACCGGCATCGGACCATTCCTTGACAGGGGTGATATTACTGTAGTCGATCCAGTTGTTCTGGGGAACATAGATGTGGATGAAGTCATAGCAGTTCATGGCCGGATATTTACCGGTCACGCCCTTCACGTGGTCGGCCAAACGATGGTTCCAGTTCACCTCGGCCATGACGCTCGAGATGGTCTTGCTGCCATACTGCGACCACATGTAGGCCAGCAGTTTCTTGGCGGGTTCGGTAGTGGCAAACACGGGTTCCTGTCCTTCGGCAGGAGGAATCTCGGTAGACTTCTTGGTCTTGAAGTTCAAGGTAAACTCCGGAGCCGATGCCGAAGCGTCGGCAGTAGAAACGATAGCGCCCTTGGCCACCTTGACAGTATAGTTCGTGCCAGCGACGAGCGATAAGGGGATATCTACCGCCATCGTCGTCTGCGAATTGCTTTTAGCGGCAACAGCAGTGCCGTTGAGCGTGATGCCACTCGAGGACACAACCTTGACTGTCGTGTTATAGGTCAGCGTGAGCACAATGGTGGATTCAGCATCCACCTCGGCACCCTCGGTAATGGTCTGCCCTCGCAAGACCACGTTCACGCTGGGCTTGGGTTCGTCCGGGCCATTTTCACTGCTGCACGAGGAGAAAGTAAATACCGCCGGCAGTAGCATCAGGGCGAATAACGCAAAATTAACGAGATGGTTTCTTTTCATTGTCTTTACCTTGTAATGATGTGCAAAATTGTTGTAATCGGGCAGTGATGGATGCGATGTAGCGGGCTCGGCATTGCTCGGGCACCGTCTGCGCCATCTGCCGCAAGCGGTCCTGATAGGATATCCACGCCCGGCGGGCATGGCCTATTGCCGACTTGCGCTTGGGCGCGCTCTGACCGATGAGTTTGAAATAAGCACTGTCGATGGGAGCCATATCAGGCCACTCGCCTATCTCGGCGACATCATCGGGACCATAGAGGGCGTCATTCAAGATGGCGTCGACACTCATGACCTGGGTCTTGGTGCCCACACGGGCCTCAGCCTCCATCGCCTGCCATTCGTCATAAGCCTTCTTGGCCTTTTTGGCGGCATGGTAGAACTCGGGATAGTGGCGCAACACATCATCAACACGTGCCGAACACAGCGTGTCGCCGGGCTCCACAGCGATGGTGTCGATGCCATAACCCTCGACATTGGCAATGAGGTCTTCGCCCTGATGAGAGTCATCCTTTTCCTCCTTGTAGTAATGACATGACGTCAGCATCAAGGCTAACGACACGACAGCAGACAAAGAGAGGACCCGCCGACAGTTAAATTGGAATCGATGTGCGAGCCGAGGGCAGAGGAAAAACTTGTTTTCACTATGCCAAGGCGAAGCCATCAATCGGATAAAATCCAGTATCATTTATTAGTGTGTTTAAAAATATTCCCGCCGCCATAAAATGGAGCGGCGGGAATATGCTAGAGATTAAATGTCAATTGGATTACATGGGAGCCACGGTCACCTTGGTCAAGATGAAGTTCGTACCCTGGACGATGAACGTGCCGCCCCACCATTGCTGGGTGTAAGCCGCATCGAGCATGGCCTGGGTAAGCGTCAACTTGATGCAGTTGCCGTTGCCAGCGAAGTCATAGGCCGAGAAATCTTCCACGGCTTCAGCGGCAACAGCCAGATAGGTGGGACCCCAGTGGCCCTCAACAATCTTGACCTGCCAGCCATCGGCAATCTCGCCATAGAAGCGAACCACGCTGCCTTCCTGCGGGTTGCAAGCAGCCAACTCGGGCGACGTATCGGTACCGATGGTGATGTTGTTGTCCCAGCCGCTGGTGTCCTCACGGCCTTCCCAGATAACCTGTTCAGCGCCTGCAGCGATAAACTTCACGTACTGCAGTTTGATGCCATCACCCCAGATAACCATACCCATGCCGCCGTTGCCAAACATTTGAGCAGCCTCCTCGCCAGTGATGTTAAACACGAGGTCGTTAACACCGTCATCAGGAGTGATGTTGCCATCACTACCGTACAGGCTTGCCAGGCCACTGAGCGGAGTGCTCCAGTCACCCATGCGGAAGTTGAACTTGGGATTACTATTGGTAGTAACAAAGTGAACGGTCATCTGACCAGGACCGGTGATAGCCTCTTGGAACTTGGTCCACAGGTCGCCGCTCCAGTTAAATACGCCCCAACTGCTCCAGCCATTCAGTTCCTCGTTACCCTGCCAGATAACACCGGCGAGTTTGCGGATCTCGAGAGGATAGGTAGCAGTGATGTTGGAGTTCTGCTTAACCACTACATCACCATCAACCAGATAGTCGGGAACGGTAAAGGTCAACGTGTTGCCCGAGATGGTGTACTCATCGGCGTTCAGGGGACCACTGCCACCAGGCAACGTCACCTCGATGATGCGGTCGAAGTGCTCACCATACAGGGTGACAACGTCGCCAGCAACGAGGTCTTTGTTCTGTGATGCACCAGTGATGACAACGGTGGGTACCGAGAATGCATCGGTCTGCAAAGCATCGCCCGAATAGAGCAGCAGCGAGATAGCACCCGACTTACACTCGGCGGGAACAGTTGCGATGATGGTCCTGTTGTCTTCCGAAACGGTGAATTCGGCAGCAACACCCCCGGCAAACAGCACTTGCTCTACCGTGTGCAGGTTGGTACCGTGGATACAGATCTGCTCGCCAAAGTCGGCTGCGGCAGGCTCAAGGCTCAGATAGCTGGCCGAAACGATCTCGAGCGGAGTCTCGTAGGTGAACTCCCAGTCAGCACCGTCAGTCATGGTGATGGTACCGGTCTCGGCTGCCAGAGGCACGCGAAGGCGAATCTCGCGACGCGAAACATATTCAAAGTCTTCGGCAATCACCGAGGCGCTCCTGGTGAAGATAACCTCAGCAATGTTGTAGACATAGTCACCCGTGATTGAGATGATGTCGCCTGCATTCAGGCCTGTGACTGGAGTCACATTGGTCACCTCGATGGGCTCTTCAAACACGAGCGTACCAATCGAAACAATCGTATCGTTGCCGGCAACCAACCTGATCTGACCGGGAACGGTCTCGTCGGGCACGTTGCAATAGATGTTCTCATTGTCGCTGCGGTTGAAAGCCGGACGCTCAACGATGGCATTACCCGGGAAGATGACTTTGTCCACCTTCTGCATGTTGGTACCCGTGAGGCGGATTTCAGTATTGCGCAGGATGGGCGACGGTCCATAGGCCAGCAGGTTTACACCCGACTTGCTATAGGGGTCGGTGACCAGGTCCTCATCATTACAGCTTGTGAGCGAAGCCCCAACGAGGGCTACCACAAACAGGATGAAAATATTTCTGAACTTTTTCATATTCTTCTTACATTATAATTAATTAGGAACCACACGGATGTTGTCAATCTTGATGATGGGGGTGCATTCTACACCTTCAACACCGCAGCTCGAGACGAAGATCCACAAGCTGGTGAAGCTATCGGCAGTAAGCGTTCCGCTAGATACCGAGCCGTCCCAACCATAAACGAAGTTGGCTGCGATGGGCAGAGTAACGGTTACCCACTCGCCACCGGTGTCGTAGCTGCCCGTCGAGCTGGTTGACCAGGGACGGTACAGGGCACGAGGATTGGCATTGTTGGTCATGTAGGTGTTGTTAGCACCAGCCACGGTCTTGCCATAGATGTCGACACCTGCACCACCGAAGGTCACCTTGTCAACGCCAGCAAAGCAAATCTGCATGGCTGCATTTTTCCAAGGATACTCTTTGGGAATGTTCATCTCAAACTTGAGAGCCATGTTGCTCCAGTCGCTGAAGTCGGCCAGATCGGTCAGACGCATGCCCATCTCACCATCCTCATAGTTCTCGGGTGAGTTCCAGCTGCCGGGCCAGTAAACGAACGAGAAGTGTTGCTCGTCCCAGGTCTCGCCATTCAGTACCGAGGTGCCATCACCAAGTTGGATGAACTTGCCGCTCAATGCGGTATCATCGATCGTGCTGCTGTGACCATTCCAACCATGGTTGTCCAGGGGGTTGGTGTCGAAGTCGAACAGCATGCCGCGCGAATCCTTGTAATAGAAGTTCGTCTTGGTGGTTCCGTAAACCGAAGTCACATAGATGGGACCCTCGACAGCACCGGCGGGAACAGTGAAGGTCACCTGGGTGTAATCGGAGGAGATGTTGGTGATATCAGCAGGAATCAGAGAGCCGTCGGCACCAGTGAAGTTGATGGCCAGCGGGGTGCCGGGATCGTCGATGAAGTAGTTACCAGTCAGCGTCTGGGATGAGCCTGCAGGTGCATACTCGTTGCCCATGCTGATGATTTGCGGAGCTGAAATAATAACGTGGAAGTCATAGGTCACAGTATCCAGGTCCTTGGTAATCATGTAAATCTTGTCGGTAACTGTTTCGGGTACCGAGCGGGGAATTTGCACGATGAGGGTGTTGTCGGTGATGTAGCTCGAGTTGAGAATACCTTTCTTGTCATTAAAATAAATCTCATAGACACTACGCAGGTTCTTACCCACAAGGCAAATGATGCTTTGAGGAGAGGCCTCGGTCACCAGCTCACCATTGGTGTAGTGCATGTCGGGGTCGTCGTTAGAGCCTTGAATCTCGGTGCTCAGACAGCGCACATAGCTTACCGAGGGTAATCCGCTTGCCACCTCATACTTGTCAGGCTCGTCGGCACATGAGAACAAACCCAATGCCATAACGGCAAGTGCCATGACGATGAAATTATATTTGAAATTTTTCATTTTCTTTAATCTTTAATTGAATAGGTGTCAAACTAAAGTATCAATAGCTATAGGTTGCTCTCACGTCAACATGGACACCGTCAACATTGCTGCCCAGGTTGGGATTGAATACAACGTCTTCCTGCGGGAAGGGCATGAAGAAGTAACGCTTGCTGCCGTCGGGGCTGGTCTTCATCATAGCCTCGGGATTGGGAGCAGACTGTGCCTCGTCATAGCCAACTGAGCCGGTGATAGACCAGATACCGGTCTCGGCATAAGTCTTGTAAACGTCGCTCAAGCCATAGAACGTGCTGCGCTTTTGAGACCTGAGTTCGGCAACGCAGAAGTCGGGATCAAAGTAAGATACGCGCACGTAATCAAACCAGCGGTCACCCTCGAAGGCGAGCTCCAGGCGACGCTCTTTCCAGATGTCCTCAAAGGTGATGACACTGGGACGCTGAGCGTTCCTGACTGCGCGGCGGTGCACTGCATAGAATGCGTCGATGGCGCTACCGTCGGAGGTCGACTTGGCAGTACCCATCTTGGCTTCGGCATAAATCAGATAGACGTCGGCAAGACGCAGCAGGTGAGTCGACAGCGAGCTGGCCATGCGGTCATCAGAATGTCCGAACTCAGCAATGTGGTCGGCAGTGTTGCCGTACAGGTGCTTCACACAATTGGAACCGGTAGCCGAATTGAGCTGGCCGCCAGCCGACTTGTTATAATTGTTGTCGAACATGAACTTCAGATAATCGAAGCCCATCTCATGGGTCGTGCTGTTGATCTCATGATCACGCCAGAAGTAGGGATAGGTGAAACCGGGCAGCATCATGGTAGCCTTCAGGCGGGTGTCAACGTTGTTGAGCCACATGTCAGGACTGTTCTCCAGCAGCTTGATGCCAAAGGCTTCCTGCAGGTCAACCGAAGGATCGGTCCAGTCGCCCCAAGTGGCACTGTAGCCCTCGAAGCCGGTCAAACCCAGGTCACTCTCGAGCGAGTTCTGAGCGGTCCAAACGTTGCCGTCGGCAGTCCAGCGCCAAGCGATAAGGCTCTCAGAGCAGTTGTTGTTGTGACCGCGGAAGATGTCCTCATAGTTCTCCATGAGCGTGCGACCGCTGTTGTCAATCACTTCCTTGGCATACTGGGCAGCCATGGCCATGTCGTCACCATTGATGGTGCCGCTGATACCGGCCTTCATCCAGTAAACCTTGGCCAGCAGACCAGTTGCTGAATAATAATCCACACGGCCATTGGTGGGCGTCTTGATACCAGCAAGGAGTTCACGCGCTTTTTCAAGCGTCATGATGATGTACTCATAGACGTCAGAGCGCCAAACTTTCTCCTTGGTATTATAGGCACCTTCAAGTTCCTCGGTGTTGTTGTGCACGATGGGCACCTCACCGAATGAGCGAACCAGGTAGAAATAGGCCATTGCCTTCCAGACGAGGCATTCGCCCATCGTCTGGTTCTTAACAGCCTGCGAAGGACCGCTGCTGCCGTTAATGTAGTTATAGACGGTGCTTGAGTGACCGATAACGGCCCACAGTGAGTAAGCCATGTTCACCAAGTCCTGGTCAGTACCGTTCAGGGTGAACTCACAGTAAGGCGAATTGCTCATGTAGAGGTTGCCAGAAAGGCCCTCGCCCACTTTAAAGAAACCACGCTGGTAGTCATACCAGGGAGAGTTGTACAGGTAGTTGACGCCTGCAATGCACTGCTCGTCGGTCTTGTAGTAGTTCCCTGCGTTGTAGCTGTCCTCATTGGGTCGATCGAGGAAATCCTCGCACGAAGTCATGGTCAGCGCAACCAGTGCCAGAGCAATGATATATTTAATCTTGAATAGTTTCATATCTTTATATCCTTTGAATAATTTAAAACCGTTAACCATGAATGTTAGAAAGTAACATTAACGCCAAAGCTATAGGTCGTGGGCGACGGATAGCGGCCGTTGTCAAGGCCCATCACATGGTTAGATGCCGTGCTGGCACCGATTTCGGGATCGTAGCCCTTATAACCAGTTATCGTGAGCAGGTTCTGGATGTTCACCTGCAGACGCAGGGTCTCAAGACCGAGCTTGCCAACGAGGTGCCTGGGGAACGTGTAACCCAAAGTGATGTTCTTCAGGCGGATGTAGCTTCCGTCCTCGATGTAACGGTCGCTGATGCGGTCGTTGTCGTTCGGGTCCATAATCGAAGCGCGAGGCAGTTTGCCCTCCTTGCCGATGCGCACGTTGGTGATGTCATCATACCAGTTCCAAACGAGCTGGCCATCGCCACGGTCAACACCTGCCGAGTAATCCTTGTTAGGATCGATGGGAGCCAGCGTGGTGCAGTCGAGCACGTCAACAAGCTGGTTGGTCCACGTCGAGTTCATGTGCGTGAGCTTCATCTTCATGTAGTTGAACACCTTGTTGCCATAAGAGCCGTTGATAAAGATGCTCAGGTCGAAGTTCTTGTAACGGAAGGTGTTGGTCCAACCGTAGGTGAACTTGGGCAGCGGCGAACCGATGTTGGTGCGGTCGTTCTCGTCGATGATACCGTCACCGTTCATGTCCTTATACTTCACGTCGCCGACCCACACGGTGGTGTTCTTCGAGAACACGCCGTTGTTGGGATACTTCTCGGCCTTAGGCGAGGTCTGGATATCCTCGAGCGAGGTGTAAACGCCGTCGGTCTTATAGCCGTAGAAGTTGAACAGGCTCTCGCCCACGTTGGTCACGCTGACCACGTCGGACCACTGACCATAGCCCACGATCTGGGCATTGTCGGTACCGTCAAGAGCGATAAGTTTATTCTTGTTGAACGAAATCTGAGCCTCGGTGTCCCACTCAAACGCGCCAACGATGGGGTGAGCCGTCAAGGTGATCTCGACACCGGTGTTGCGGATGTGGCCATAGTTGCCCATGGGAGCCGTCAAGGCCGAAGAAGCATTACCCGAGGTGCCCATGTATGACGGCAACTGCAGGTTCATCAGCATGTCCTTCGACTCCTTGCGATACCAGTCGACAACCAGTCCGATGCGGTCATGCAGGAAGCCCAGGTCGAGACCGACGTTGAACTGCTCCTGCTTCTCCCACTTCACACTCTCGTTGGGAAGGTTCTGGGGCTTGTAGCCCGTGCCCAGCGAAGACTTGATCATGGCGATGGTCGTGCCCCAAAGGTAACCGCCGATGTTGGAGTTACCGGTCTGACCCCAACCCAGACGCAGCTTACCGTTGGTGAGCCATTTCACGTTCTGCATGAACTTCTCGTTGGTAAAGCGCCACGAACCGGCGAGCGAGTGGAAACCAGCCCAGCGGTTTGAGGGACCGAAGTTGGAGCTACCGTCATAGCGGTAGGTGTAGGTAGCATTGTAACGGTTATCGTAGCTGTAGGTCCAACGGGTGAAGAACGAAGCCATCGACGAGCTGCCAAAGCCGTAGTTGATCTGGGGCGTGCCCTGACCCAGCTTGGGATTGTGAACCTCGTCCGAGGGCAGGTTGGTGTTGGTGATACTCGAGTAGTCATATTTCGACTCCCAGCACTCTTGACCAAGCATGGCGGTCAGGTTGTGACGGTCGGCGATGGTCTTGGTGTAAGTCAAGTAGTTCTTCAACTGCCAGAAGGTGCTTGAGTTCTTCTGAATCGAGCTTCTGTTGGTGGTACGGTGCCAGGTACCCAGGTTAACGGTGGGTTCCCACTGTTCACCCTTCGACGACGAGATGTCGTAACCAAGCTCAGCGTGCCAAACGATGTCTTTCAAGAAATTGGGGTTAACCTCAAAGAAGATGTTACCGGTCAATTTCTTACGGTTCAGCAGGATCTCGTCCATCAATGCCAGAGCAACAGGGTTGGGGTTGGTGTAACCTTCCTGCGAGATGCTGCTGTAGCTGCCGTCAACATTATA
>JAZQJW010000055.1:0-2828 GCA_045541835.1 Sodaliphilus sp.
TGAGCCTTTTACCATGAGAAGATTGTTCTCGGGCAATACTTTAATCACTTGCAGGTTTTGAGCGGTGCAGCGCTTGTTGCCCATCTGGCCAGCCATACGCATGCCCTTGAAAACCTTGGCGGGATAGGAGCAGGCACCGATTGAACCGGGAGCGCGCTGACGGTCGTCCTGACCGTGAGTGGTCTGGCCCACGCCGCCGAAGCCGTGACGCTTCACGACGCCCTGGAAGCCCTTACCCTTCGTTGTGCCGATAACATCAACAAATTCAACATCATTGAGCATCTCCACGGTGAACTCGTCACCAGCCTTGTGCTCTCCATCAAATCCTTTGAACTCGGCCAAGAATCTTTGCGGTTTCACTCCGGCTTTCTTGAAGTGACCGGCCATCGGCTTGCTGGTGTGCTTGTCCTTCTTCTCGACAAAACCCAGCTGAAGAGCCTCGTAACCGTCCTTCTCAACAGTCTTCACTTGAGTGACAACGCAAGGACCTACTTCGATAACAGTGCACGGCACGTTCTTGCCGTCGGCACTGAAAACGGATGTCATTCCGATTTTCTTTCCTAATAATCCTGGCATTTCTCTTGAAATTTTAAATTACTGTTTGTTAATGCTTAATTTTACTCGTTTTGTTCAATCCATTTGTACTACACCTTGATCTCGACCTCAACTCCGCTCGGCAACTCAAGCTTCATCAGGGCATCGACGGTCTTAGCAGTGGAGCTGTAGATGTCGATGAGACGCTTGAAAGATGCCAGCTGGAACTGTTCGCGGGACTTCTTGTTGACAAAAGTCGAACGGTTCACGGTGAAGATGCGCTTGTGGGTAGGCAGAGGGATAGGACCGCTCACTACAGCGCCAGTGCTCTTCACTGTGCGCACGATCTTCTCGGCCGACTTGTCGACCAGATTGTGATCGTAGCTTTTCAATTTAATTCTAATCTTCTGGCTCATATTATTTAATAATGTGAAATTGTATTATTGCAATAATTCGACGTGACCCAGGCACTCGCTCAGCACCTTGATGGCGATGGGAGTCGCAACAGGGGCGAAATGGGAGAACGACATGGTGCTCGTTGCACGGCCGCTGGTGATGTTGCGCAGGGCGGTCACATAGCCGAACATCTCGGCTAACGGGGTGCTGGCCTTCACGATGCGGGCACCGCTGCGGGCACTCTCCATGCCCTCGACGATGGCGCGACGCCTGTTCAGGTCGGCGATGACATCACCCATGTTCTCCTCGGGAGTCACCACCTCGAGCTTCATCATCGGCTCGAGCAGCACCGGGCGTGCCTTGCGGCAAGCGCTGCGGTAGGCCTGCATGGCGCACAGCTCAAAGCTGAGGCTGTCGCTGTCCACGGGGTGATAGCTTCCGTCGAGGATGGTCACCTTGAGGCTCTGCATGGGGAATCCGGCGAGGACACCGCTGCGCATGGCGCTCTTGAAACCCTTCTCGATGCTGGGGAAGTACTCCTTGGGGATGTCTCCGCCCTTCACCTCGTTGACAAACTGTAGCGTGCCATCGAAATCGTCGTCCACAGGCTCCACGCGGCACTCGATGTCGGCGAACTTGCCGTGGCCACCGGTCTGCTTCTTGAAGACTTCACGCACGGTTGCAGCCTGGGAGATGGCCTCCTTGTAGGAAACCTGGGGGCGACCCTGGTTGCACTCCACCTTGAACTCGCGGCGCAGACGGTCGAGGATGATGTCCAGATGAAGCTCACCCATTCCGCGGATGATGGTCTGTCCGGTCTCCTCGTTGCTCTCGACCTGGAAGGTGGGGTCCTCCTCGGCAAGCTTTGCCAGACCCACTGCCATGCGGTCGAGGTCGTTCTGCGTCTTGGGCTCGACAGCGATACCGATCACGGGCTCGGGGAAGTCCATTGCCTCGAGGGCGATGGCGGTATCCTGGCTGCTGCACAGGGTGTCACCCGTGTGCACGTCCTTGAAACCGACTCCGGCGCCGATGTCACCACAACCGATCACATCCATGGGGTTCTGACGGTTGCTGTGCATCTGGAACAAGCGCGACACGCGCTCCTTGTGACCGGTGCGAACGTTGTAGACCTGACTGCCGGCGTTGAACTCGCCCGAATACACGCGGAAGAAGACCAGGCGGCCCACATAGGGGTCGGTAGCGATCTTGAACACCAGTGCGCACAGGGGCTCCTCAAACTGGGGCTTGCGGGTGATCACCTTCTCGGGGTCGTTAGGCGCTACACCGTTCACCTCACCAGCGTCAGCAGGGCTGGGCAGGTAAGCGCAGACGGCGTCGAGCAGCGTCTGGACACCCTTGTTCTTGAACGAGCTGCCGCACAGCACGGGAACGATGTTGCGGTCGAGCGTGGCCTTGCGCAGGACGCTCTTGATCTCGTCAATGGTGATCGACTCAGGATCCTCAAAATACTTGGTCATGAACTCGTCGTCAAACTCGGCGAGCGACTCCAGCATCTTGTCGCGGTACTCCTGAACCTCGTCAAGCATATCGGCAGGAACGTCGGTGGTCTCGTACTCGGCACCGAGAGTCTCGTCATGCCAGTACAGAGCCTTCATCGTGATCAGGTCAACGACGCCCTTGAAATTCTCCTCGGCACCGATGGGCAACTGAATGGGGCAAGGATTGGCCCCGAGAACCTCGCGGATCTGGCGCACCACGTCAAGGTAGTTGCAGCCCACACGGTCCATCTTGTTAACATAGGCGATGCGCGGCACCTCATACTTGTCGGCCTGCCTCCACACGGTCTCGCTCTGGGGCTCTACACCGCCCACGGCGCAGAAGGTGGCGATAGCGCCATCCAGCACGCGCAGCGAGCGCTCCACCTCGACGGTGAA
>JAZQJW010000056.1:0-122805 GCA_045541835.1 Sodaliphilus sp.
AATACTCCTTGAGTATCTCCAAAATCTCATAATCCGTTCTTCGTTTTACTGTTCTCATTTTAGTCCTGATTTTATCTGACATTTTTGTCAAACTATTTCAGGACGATACAGCTATAATAACAAATCAAGAAAAGACAAGAAGGACACTTGTTTATCCTTCTTGTCTTTTTTTGATTCTGACACTTGTTGCATAAAAAAACCTGGACAGCAATGAAACATTGTTGTCCAAATTGTAAATTGTGTTCTCCTACTTGTCTGATGAAAATCAGGGCTTGCGGACGATGCCGCGCTTGCTGGAACGGACGAAGTCGATGATGACGTCACGTTCGGGGCTGGCCGGCAATTTCTCCACCTCGGCCAGTGACTGGGTAATGTTCAAGCCCGAGTCATAGATGGTGCGGTAAACATCGGCGATAGCGTCAATCTGTTCGCTGGTGTAACCGCGGCGATGCAGGCCCACCTTGTTCACGCCCTCATAGGCGATGGGGTAGCGTGCGGCCATGCAATAGGGCGGGATGTCCTTGTTGACGAGGGCGCCACCTTGAATCATGACGTGGCAACCGATGAGCGTGAATTGGTGTACGAGTGCGCCGCCGCCGATAATGGCCCAATCTCCGGCCACCACCTCACCGGCCAGTTGAGCCGCGTTGGACATGATGACGTGGTCTCCCACGACACAGTCATGTGCCACATGGCAATAGGCCATGATCAAGCAGTTATTGCCCACAACGGTCTTGCCTTTTGAAGCCGTGCCACGATGGATGGTGACAAACTCGCGGATAACGGTGTTGTCCCCGATGATGGCTAAGGTGTCCTCGCCCTGGAATTTCAGGTCCTGGGGAATGTCACCCACAACAGCGTTGGCATGGATGTGGCAATTCTTGCCGATGCGCGCACCACTGCGCACGACGGCTCCACTGTCGATAACCGTGCCGTCACCAATCTCGACATTGGCATCAACGGTGACGAAGGGACCGATTTTCACATTTTCCCCAATTTTAGCGTCAGGGTGAACGACGGCAAACTGATGGATATCCATATTCTATGTCTGGTTTTTAGTTTTAAGTTGTAAGTATCATTACTTTTGCCTCATGTTCTTACAGGCGACAGTGATTGTGCTTAAAACTAATACTTACAACTTTCAACTCTCTTAGTTGGGATTCTTAACGATTTGGGCCATGAATTCGGCCTCGGTTACTATTTTCTCGCCCACAAAGGCGTAGCCTTTCATCACGGCAGTTCCTCGACGGATGGGTGTCATCAGCGACAGGTGGAAAATAAGCGTGTCGCCGGGGACCACCTTGCTGCGGAATTTCACGTTGTCAATCTTGAGGAAATAGGTGGAATACTTCTCGGGGTCCTCCACGCTGCTCAATACCAGGATGCCGCCCACCTGAGCCATGGCCTCGACCTGAAGCACGCCAGGCATGATGGGTTCGTGGGGGAAGTGTCCCTGGAAGAACGGCTCATTGGCAGTCACGTTCTTGATGCCCACCACGTGTTTCTTGCCCTTCTCGATGATTTTGTCAACGAGCAACATGGGATAGCGGTGGGGGAGCATGGCGCGTATCTTGTTGATGTCATAGAGAGGCTCCTTGTTCGGGTCATAGATAGGTGCCTGAACGTTCTGGTAGCGCAACTCCTGGCGAATCTTCTTGGACAACTGGGTGTTGATGGTGTGACCTGGACGGGTGGCAACGATACGGCCATTCAAGGGACGGCCGATGAGTGCCAAGTCGCCCAGCACGTCAAGCAATTTGTGGCGTGCCGGCTCATTCTTGAATGCAAGCGGCTTGTTATTGAGGTAGCCCAGTTCATTGGCATTCTTGTGGGGCACCTTCATCACGTCGGCCATGTGATCCAGGTCGTCCTGTTTCATGGGCGAGTCGTAGATGACAATGGCATTGTCCAGGTCTCCGCCCTTGATGAGGCCTAACTGAATGAGGGGCTGCACTTCACGCACGAACACAAAGGTGCGGCTGGCGGCAATCTGTTCCTTGAACTGCCTGATGTCGGTCAATGAGGCGAACTGGTTGCCCAACACTGGAGAATCGTACTCAACCATGCAGTCGATCGAGAAATCGTCATCAGGCAACACGATGAGCGATGAGCCCGTTTCCTTGTCAACGACCTTGATGCGTTGCTTGACAACGTAGTATTCCTTCTCGGCCTCCTGCTCGACGATGCCCGCCTTCTCGATTTCATCACACCAGATGATGGCACTGCCATCCAGGATGGGGACTTCACCGCAGTTCACCTCGATAAGGCAGTTATCAATGCCGGCGGCATACAAGGCAGCCATGGCGTGCTCAATGGTGCTCACGCGAGCCTCCTTGTTGCTCTTGCTGGCAATCACCGTGCCGCGCGTTGTCTCAATGACGTGCTCTGCGAGGGCCTGGACAGTGGGTTGACCATCCAGATCCATTCTCTTGAACACATATCCGGTATTCACCTCGGCGGGCTTGAATGTCGCTGTTGATATCTGACCCGTATGCAGACCCTTACCGCTGACGGTGAAGGAGTTCTTCAATGTCTTTTGTTTCATTGTTCCTGGCTGTTAGCCATTAGTGAATTAATTGTTGATTTTCTTCTTCAGGTCCTTGATGTCGCTATACATCTCACCCAGTCGTTTCAGGTAAACGACCTGACGGGCAAACTCCATTGCCGGCTGCACGGGGGCACCCAGCCACTTGCCGTTACTGCCGATGCTGTTGTCAACGCCGGTCTGGGCACCGATGCCGTTCTTGTCGCCCACGGTGATGTGTCCGGCAAAGCCCACCTGGCCTCCGACCATGTTATACTTGCCGATCTTGGTGGAACCCGCTACGCCCACCTGGGCGGCCATGACAGTGCTTTCACCCACCTCAACGTTGTGGGCAATCTGAACGAGGTTGTCAAGTTTTGCGCCCTTCTTGACCACCGTGGCGCCCATGGTGGCGCGGTCGATGGTGGTGTTGGCTCCGATCTCGACGTCATCTTCCAGGACGACGATGCCCACTTGCGAGATCTTCTCGTAGGTGCCGTCGGCCTTGGGTGCGAAGCCAAAGCCGTCGCCGCCGATAATGGCGCCACCCTGCACAATGCAGCGGTTGCCGATGCGGCAGCCATGGTAAATCTTAACGCCGGGATAGAGGATGACATCATCACCCAGGGTCACACCATCGCCCACATACACCTGCGGGTAAATCTTGACATGCTTGCCGATGGTGACACCGTCACCGATGTAGGCGAAGGCGCCCACATACACGTCATCGGGCAGGGTAGTGCCCTGACCCACGTGAACGGGCTGTTCAACGCCGCGCTTCTCGGGTTGCTGGCTGTTGATGAAGTTCAGCAGATCGGCCAACGTCTTATAGGGGTCATCGACACGGATGAGGGTCGCATTGACCGCTTGCTCGGCAACAAAATCCTTACTCACGAGCACCGCAGAAGCCTTGGTGGTATAGATGAAGTGGGTATATTTCGGATTGGCGAGGAACGTCACGCAACCGGGTGTCGCCTCCTCGATCTTGGCAAAGTTATTGATGATGGTCGAGGCATCGCCGTCGACCGTACCGTTAACCATTGCTGCAAGTTGTTGTGCAGTAATTTCCATGATGGTAATTATGAATGACTAGTCGTTTTTTTTGAATTCGGGCACAAAGGTACTAAAAAAACACGATACCACAACGTTATCTCACACAATAATGTTGGCCCATCTGTAATTTTAACCGTCCTGCGGGCGAGAAATTCAACAAAGAATATTTTAAAATTAATTTTCTTTTAATTTCCCGTGCGCTAGCACGGTTAAATGTGCGGCAATTTGTCACAGGGTCAGCAGTTATATCATTGCCAAATTTTTTGCTTGATTTCCCGTCCTTGAAGCCCCTTATTGGCCACTGCGTTTCATCAGGGCCGAGATTTTGGCCTCGATGTCCTCGGGACTCTGCACGCCAAGCATCGTCTGGTATTCACCCTTGGGGGTGACGAACATCAATGTGGGAACACCCTGGATGTTGAATTCCTGGGCCAATTCAGGTTCCTGGTCCACATCGATGCGCCTGAAGATGACATCGCCCTTGTGCTTCTTCTCAATCTCGTCGAGGATGGGCGACAATTCCTTGCACGGGCCGCACCACGTAGCGAAAAAGTCAATCACCATCGGCTTGGACGTCATGATGGTGGTCTGCTTGATCCATTCGGTCTGTCCCTCGTCATCGGCGGTAACCACCGGCATTTCGCTCTGGGCATTCTCCTCACCGGCAGCCACGTCGTTATCCTGTTTCGCAGTCTTGTTCCCGCAAGCGGCCAGCATCAGCACAGCCATCAAGCAAAAGAAAATCTTCTTCATAGTTGTATTTATAAGTTGTAAGTTGATTTTAAAGTTTTAAGTTTTTAGTTGTAAGTTGTAAGTCCCTAGTCCCTAGTTGTTAGCGGCCCTAACGTCTAACGTCTAACGTCTAATGTCTAACGTCTAATGTCTAATGTCTAATGTCTAATGTCTAATGTCTAATGTCTAATGTCTAACGTCTAAACCCTCAACTCCCCCTTGCCCTGGCGCGTGATCTGGGGCTCACCGTCGGTGCAGTCCACGATGGTCGAGGGCATGAGTTGGCCTCGTCCGGCATCAATGACGATGTCCACCTGCGATTCAAAGACCTCGGCCATCAATCCCGGCTCACAACGGTAATCCTCATCATCACCGGGCACCGAGGTGGTGAGGATGGGGCCTCCCAGCGTGCGGACGATCGACAGCGCAATCTCGTTGTCGGGAATGCGGATTCCCACCGTGCGACGACCCTTGAAGGCTTTCGGCAACTTCGACAGGGCGGTGAAGATGAAGGTGAAGGGTCCCGGCAGGTTGGATTTCATCATCCTGAACTGGACGTTGTCAAACTTGGCGTACTGTGCCACCTGCGAAATGTCGTCACAGATGATGGACAGATTGGTCTTGGCCGACTTCATCTCCTTGATAGCGCAGATGCGCTCGATGGCCTGGTTGTTCATCGCGTCACAGCCCAAGGCGTACACCGTGTCGGTGGGATAGATGATGAGACCTCCCTGCTTGAGGGTCTCCACCACTTGATCAATATAACGCTGATTGACGTTTTTCTCAATAATCTGTAAAATTTCCATATATTTTTTAGTTGTAAGTTTTAAGTTTTTAGTTGTAAGCGGCCCTAATGTCTAATGTCTAACGTCTAAAGTCTAACGTCTAACGTCTAACGTCTAACGTCTAATGTCTAATGTCTAACGTCTAACGTCTAACGTCTAATGTCTAATCGTTATTATTAGGATCAAAAATACTGGTTTCCACGTTTGTGGCGTGAGCATACTTCTCGAGCAACGACGCCATCCACCCCACAGCTACTTCCAGGGGCATCTCGGGAGCAAAAGCGTTGATGTTAATCTGGACATTCACCGTCTGTTCGGTGAACTTGGTGCGCTCCTCGTCGCTCGTCGGGGTGGCGATGGGCCCTGCCGCGTCACGGTAGACCGGCATGCCGGCGATGTTGAGCAGGCCGCGCCCGATGCCGTGATAGACGTCGGCAGCCGTGCCCACGCTCATCGTGAGCGTATCGCCCTCGATGCGGTCACGGTCCAGGCCACTGATGGCATAGCCACTCTTGATGGACACCAGATTGACCACATCAATCAATGTCGTCAAGCGGTAAATGCCCAAGCCGCGGATGATGCGACGACACAAGGCTTCGCTCGACACGCGGTAGCGGCTGGGATCTTTGCCAAGGGCCTTATACAGTCGACGAGTGCCGGCAATGGCGGGACGCTGATTAATTTCCAGCAACTCATAGGTCTGCCGGATTTCATGGGCAGCGGACTCAATCTCGGCCCACAGCGCATCGCACGTCGGGCCGTTGGTCACCCTCGCGCTGATCAAGCCGATGCGCGTCTCTGGACAGGCCTCAAGAATCCTTGGATCAATCTTCACTTGAATCATTGCTATCGTTCCATCTATAATTTGTCGGGCAAAGGTACTGCTTTTTTATCTAACAGCGATGGATTTTATACATTTGTTTCCCACAGACAAGTTCTATGGCTTGTCGGCCGAAGTCGAGAAAGAGTAGGGCAGATCATCCTGACTCGTGCCACGATTTTTGTTTGGTTTTTCTCCCATAATAAACCTGATGTCGCACCCTTGCGTCAACTGGTCGTGGGTGATGAAGTTGTGATTGTAGGACTTGCCGTTAAGCGTCATTGACTGGATGTAACAGCCCTGCCCCTCACGGGTGATGGTCACCCGGCTGTCGCCCTCGAGGTGCAGCGTCACCTTGTCCAAATAGGGCGCGCCGATCACATACTGGTTGCTGCCGGGGCACACGGGGTAGAATCCCAGTGCCGTGAACACATACCATGCCGACGTCTGTCCGTTGTCCTCGTCGCCGCAATAGCCGTCAGGGGTGGCACTGTAGAGGCGGTCCATCACCTGGCGCAGCCAGTACTGTGCCTTCCACGGCTCGCCGCCGTAGTTGTAAAGGTAAATCATGTGCTGGATGGGTTGGTTGCCATGGGCGTAGTTGCCCATGTTCATGATCTGCATCTCCCGGATCTCATGGATGGTGAAGCCGTAATAACTGTCGTCAAAAACAGGCGGCACGGCAAACACCGAATCCAGCATCGCGCAGAACGTCTCCCTGCCGCCCATCAGGTCAATCAGTCCCTGCGGGTCATGGAACACGCTCCACGTGTAGTGCCAACTGTTGCCCTCGGTGAAGGCATCGCCCCACTTTAACGGGCTGAAGGGCGACTGGAAGGTGCCGTCGCTGTTGCGGCCTCGCATGAGCCGGCTCCCGCAGTCAAACACGTTGCGGTAGTTCATTGCACGCTCCCTGAACACGCCGATTTCGCTCTCAGGTTTTCCCAGCGCCCTGCCCAGGCGGTAGATGCACCAGTCATCGTAGGCATACTCAAGCGTCCTGGCGACATTCTCCTTGATGCCCACATCATAGGGGATATAGCCCAGCCGGTTGTAATACTCGTAGCCCAAGCGCCCTGTGGATTTCACTTGGGGATGAACGGCTGTGGTGCCATGCACGACTGCCTGCCACAACTGGTCGATGTCATAGCCCCGCAAACCCTTCAGGTAGGCATCGGCAACCACCGACGCGCTGTTGTTGCCCACCATGCAGTCGCGGTGCCCAGGACTAGCCCACTCGGGCAGAAAACCGCTTTCAAGCCAGGTGTTCACCAGACCCTCCTGCATCCACGAGCCCATCGTGGGATATACCAGGTCGACAAGGGGCATCAGGGCACGGAAGGTGTCCCAAAAGCCCGTATCGGTGAACATCCTACCCGGCACGATTTCGCCGTTATAGGGACTGCGGTGGCGCGGCATGCCGTCCTTGATGTCATACAGGGAGCGGGGAAACAAGACCGAACGGTACAGGCAGGAATAGAAGGTGCGCAGGTGGTCTACGTTATCGTCCTCGACCTGGATGCGGCCCAACACCTCGTTCCAGCGCTGGCGACCCTTCATCGCGATGGTTTCCAGATCATCGTCCTGCAACTCCTTGAGGTTGAGTTCAGCCTGTTCGGGGCTGATAAAGGACGAGGCGACACGTGCCACGACCTGTCGGCTGCCATGCGTGTCAAACGTGACGATGGCGCCCACGTGGGAACCGAAGATGTGACTGCCGGGTTGCAGGATGCTGTCGTTGGCGGTCAGGCTGGCGTGGAACGGCGTGTCAAAACGGATTTCAAAGTAGTTGCAGAAACCGTCAGGGACACCGCCGCTATTGCTCCGCGTAAAGCCTGCAATCCTCTTGGTCTGCGGCATGATGGCGATGATGGCACCGTCAAAGGCGTCCACCACGACGTTGGCCTTGTCGGTCTCGGGGAATGTGAAACGCATGATGGCGGCACGCTCGGTGGGCGCCACCTCGGCCGTCACGTCATAGTCGGCAAGGTAAACCTTGTAGTAGTAGGGGGTGGCCGTCTCGGCCTTGTGCGAGTACCAACTGGCACGCTCATTCTCGTCGAACACGGGCTCACCCACCGTGGGCATCAGCGAGAACTGGCCGTAGTCGTTGATCCAGGGGCTGGGCTGGTGTGTCTGCTTGAAACCGCGTATCTTATTGGCCGTGTAGGTATATTGCCAACCGTCTCCGTTTTTGCCAGTCTGCGGCACCCAAAAGTTCATGCCCCACGGCATGGCGATGGCGGGGTAGGTATTACCCGTAGACAACTCGAAACTCGACTGTGTCCCCACCAGGGGGTTCACATAATCCACGGGCTCCAGCACGGCAGCCTTCACCGCCAAAGCCAGCCCCATGGCCATCAGTGTCAATGCTATCCTGTTCATGATGATGTATTCTTAAGTTTTAAGTTGTAAGTTTTTATTTGTTAGTCCCTAGTTGATAGCGACCCTAAAGTCTAAATCTAGCGTCTAAAGTCTAACGCCTAAAGCCTAAAGCCTAATGTCTAACGTCTAATGTCTAACGTCTAATGTCTAACGTCTAATGTCTAACGTCTAATGTCTAATGTCTAACGTCTAGCGTCTAATGTCTATGGTCTGGATTTTTTACTTGTGCCCCACTTGCTGGGTTTGGGGCCCATGATAAGTTCAAGGATGCCGCCGGCAACGATGTCACGGTAGTCGATGTAGTTCTTGTCGTAGCGCTTGCCGTTGAGACGGGCGCTCTGGACATAGATGTTCTCGTCGCTGTTGTTCACGGCCTTGATGGTGAACCTCACGTTATCGTCCACATGGATCGTTACTTTATTGAACAGCGGCGAGCCGATGATGAACCTGCCGCCAGCGGGTTCCTCCTGATAGAGGCCGATGGAAGAGAGGACATACCATGCCGACATCTGGCCGACGTCCTCGTTGCCGCTCAGTCCGTCGACAGCGTTACGGTACAGCTCGCGCAGCACACGGCGCACGAGTTGAGCAGTCTTCCAGGGTTGTCCCACATAGTTGTACATGTAGATGATGTGGTGGCTCGGCTCGTTGCCGTGGGCATATTGTCCGATGAGGCCGGACACGTCGGGCGAGGCCTCATCGCCCAAGTCTCCTTCAACAATGAACAGCGAATCAAGTTTCTGGATAAACGCTTTCTCACCGCCAAAGAGCGCCACCAGCCCGTGAACGTCGTGAGGCACCAGCCAGGTGTATTGCCAGGCGTTGCCCTCACAGTAGTCGTCGTTGCGGTGCTTGGTGGACAAAGGGTCAAACTCCGCCGTCGGGCGGAAGCGGCCCTGCGAGTCCTTGCCGCGCATGAAACGCATCTGCTTGTCGAAGTAGTGACGGTAGGACTTGCTGCGGTCCAGGAAATAGGCTTCGGTGTCTTTGTCGCCGACCTTGCCCGCCACACGGGCGATGCACCAGTCGGCAAGGGCATATTCCAAGCCTCGGGCCACGGTTTCCTTGTCGGGCTCCAGGTCATAGGGGATGTAACCATACTGCTTCAACAGCCCCATCGAGCGCTCGTTGAGCATCGCACTGGTGGTCATCGCCTTCAATGCAGCCTGCGCATCCACGTCAAAGCCCTTCAGCACCAGATCGGCCAGCACGGGGACGCCGGGGTTGCCCACCATACAGTCGGTCTCGTTGCCCATCAGGTGCCACACGGGCAGTTTGCCCTGTTGCTCAAAAATGTGCAGGAAGGTCTGGGCCATGTCCCGTTGCTTCTCGCGATGGATAAGCGTCTGCAGGGGATGGGCGGCGCGATAGGTGTCCCACAGCGACAGGGTGGTGTAGTTGGTGAAATCGCCCTGATGCACCTTGCCGTCGGCCCCGCGGTACTGACCGTTGACGTCACAGAACACCGAGGGAGCCACCATCGTGTGATACAACGCCGTGTAGAACACCCTGCAGTCATCATCACTGCCGGTGTCAATCTGGATTTTGTCCAATTCCCTTTGCCATGCCAGCCACGCGGCGTGTGCAAGGTCTTTCGGGTGCCAGTCCGGATTCTCGACCTCAAGGTTCTCAATGGCATTCTCGATGCTCACGGCCGACAGCCCCACCTTGACCATAAAAGGCGAAATGCCTTCTCCCGTGCTCGGTGCCGAGATGATGCCGACGGTATCACCGTTCAGCTTCTCAAGTTTCACGTCTTGCTTGAAATCCATGACAAAGTAGACCCGCTGGTCTCTTGCCCAGCCGCTAGAGAAGCGATAGCCGACAATCCGTTGCCCGGACACTTGTTGCATCATCATCTCCTTGGGCGTATCCCAGCCAATGCCTTGGCCCAGGTCGAGCCGCAGCAGGACGGAATCCTGATCTTCACTGAAGTAATAACTGTGCATGCCCGTGCGCCGGGTGGCGGTAAGTTTGACCCTGACATAGGTTTTGCCGTGATCCCTGAGGGTTACCGTGTACTGTCCGGGCGTGACCGATTCATCGTTGTGGCTGAAGATCACCTCACGCTGGTCACGGCGCGTGACAGGCAGCAAGGCGATATCGCCCAAGTCGCCGATGCCGGTGCCGCTTAGGTGCTGGTGGCCGAAGCCGATGAGCACCGAGTCGCTGTCGTGATAGCCCGAGCACCAGTCCCAGCCGCGCGTGGGCTCTGTCGGGCCCAACTGCACGTAGCCAAACGGCACATTGGCGCCATAGAACACATGACCGTGTCCACCGGTGCCGATGCGAGGATTCACCCACTTGCTGTCCACGAACGGGTGTTTGATTGCTATTGGCACAAAGGATCGTGCGCTTGCGCTCATCGACAAGCAACCCCAAATAGCGATTAAAGCAATTATCGTTCTTTTCATCTCGGTTGTCATTATAGGTTTTGAAAATGCAAATTTAATAATATTTGCGAAAAAATAGCCATGCGATGGCTTCGTTTGATGAAGAAATGTTTATATTTGCAGATTGAAACAACAGGAAAACCAAATTTTAACTATAATACATTAACAGTTCAACAATTATGAAATTATTTAAGTTAACAGCAATGTCGGTTGCGGTATTGGCGATTTTAGGGCTTTCTTCCTGCGGCAACTCAGGAACGTCCAAAGGTCCGAACTCCTCACCCGATGACAAACCCGGTAAAATGGAAAAACAAGAATTCACTCCCGAATTCCTTAACCAACTGGGCCGCGTGGGCGCTCCCCAAGTGTCGCCCGACGGCAAGAAGGTGCTCTATGGCGTGACCTACTATGACATCACCACCAACAAGGGCAACTGTGACCTGTGGGTGATGGATGCCGATGGACAGAATGCCCGCCAGATCACCAACACGCCCAACAGCGAGAGCAACTATGTGTGGATTGACGGCGGCAAGAAGATTGCTTTCATCTACAAGGATGAAGGCGAGGACAAGACGCCTCAGCTGTGGACCATGAATGCCGACGGTGGCGGACGCAACTGCGTCAGCGACATCGAGGACGGCATCGAGGGCTTCATCTTCTCGCCCGACGAGAAACGCGTGGTCATGGTGTCCCAGGTGAAATATGGCCAGACGGCCCAGGACATGCATCCCGACCTGGAGAAGACCACAGGCAAGATCTATGACGACATGATGTACAAGCATTGGGACGAGTGGGTAACCACCATTCCGCACCCCTTTGTCGCCGACTTCGACGGCAGCAAGGCCGGTAACGTGAAGGATGTCCTCGAGGGCGAGCCCTACGAGTCTCCGATGAAGCCTTGGGGCGGCATCGAGTCCCTGGCCTGGACCCCCGACAGCAAGAGCCTGGTGTATGTCTGCCGCAAGAAGACGGGCAAGGAGTATGCCTTCTCGACCAACAGCGACCTCTACAAGTATGACCTGGAGACCGGCAAGACCGAGAACCTCACCCAAGGCATGATGGGCTATGACACTTACCCCATCATCAACAGCAAGGGCGAGATGGCTTGGCTCTCGATGGAGCATGACGGCTACGAGGCCGACAAGAACCGCATCTTCTTCATGGATGCCGCCGGTAACAAGAAAGACCTGACCGCCGACTGGGATTACAGCGTTGACGCCATCGCCTGGTCTCCCGACGAGAAGGCCATCTACTTCATCTGCCCGTTCCAGGGCGTGCAACCCATCTTCCGCATGGATGTCGCTACCCAGAAGGTTGACACCATCGCCATGGGCGTTTGTGACTACGACGGCCTGGCATTTGCCGAGGGCGGCAAGGTCATCACCTGCCAGCACAGTTACCAGACCCCCAACGAGGTGTACAGTGTAGAGATGGGCAAGGAACCCGTCAAACTGACTCATGTCAATGACGAGATGCTGGCCCAGGTGGACAGCATCGGCATCGAGAAACGCATGATTCCCACCACCGACGGTAAACTGATGACCACATGGGTTTGCTACCCGCCCAACTTCGACCCCAACAAGAAGTATCCCGCTATCCTCTTCTGTGAGGGTGGTCCCCAGTCGCCCGTAAGCCAGTTCTGGAGTTATCGCTGGAACATGCGCATCATGGCCAGCAACGGCTACATCGTCATTCTGCCCAACCGCCGCGGTCTGCCTGGCTTCGGTACCGAGTGGAATGCCCAGATCAGTGGCGATTACGGCGGCCAGAACATGCGTGACTACCTCAGCGCCGTGGACTACATGAAGAAGGAGCCTTATATCGATGGTGAACACATCGGTGCCGTTGGCGCCAGTTACGGTGGCTATTCGGTTTATTTCCTCGCAGGTAACCACAACAAGCGTTTCGCTTGCTTCCTGGCACACGCCGGTATCTTCAACCTCGAGGCCCAGTACCTGGAGACCGAGGAGATGTGGTTCGTGCAGTGGGATCTCGGTGGCCCGTACTGGGATAAGGGCAATGCCACCGCTCAGCGTTCCTACACTCAGGCTAACCCCAAGAACTATGTTCAGAACTGGGATACGCCCATCATGTGCACCGCTGGCGAACTCGATTACCGCATCGTCTTCACCCAGGCTTGCCAGGCATTCAATGCCGCCAAGATCAAGGGTCTGCCTGCTCGTCTGCTGCTCTTCCCCGACGAGAACCACTGGATTCTCAAGCCCCAGAACAGCATCTTGTGGCAGCGCGAGTTCTTCCGCTGGCTTGACACATGGCTGAAGCCCGACAGCGAGGCTGCTAAGGCCTACAAGGCTCAACAGGACTCCATCAATGCCGCTAAGGGCGTTGCCGCTCCTGTCGCTGCAGCACCTGCCGAGGAGAAAAAGAATTGATTGCTGGCAATCAACAAACCGGTAACGTAAAAAAGGAGGTCACGACGGCCTCCTTTTTTATGTTACTCTGGCAGCACCTCTGTTATTGACGCGACAAGCGCCATGGACTTCGGCCTGCTCACAATGGATTAGCGATGGTTTATCACATTGTGATGCCCAAGATGGAGAATAGGGCAGGGCGCCAGTCACTGCCGTTGTCGGGATGAAGTGTCTGGATGCCCAGAGCCGATGCGGCCTCGC
Source organism: Sodaliphilus sp. (assembly GCA_045541835.1). Taxonomy (GTDB): domain Bacteria; phylum Bacteroidota; class Bacteroidia; order Bacteroidales; family Muribaculaceae; genus Sodaliphilus. The sequence continues at coordinate 13,326 of JAZQJW010000056.1, forward strand.
AGTTGCGGGCACTATCGTCTATAAACAGGATATGCTCAGGAGCGGTTTGTTCACCATCTATCATGGCTTTGAAGATTTCGGGTGACGGCTTCATCATCCGCATCTCGTAACTCAAGTACAAGCGGTCAAAGTAATAGTCAAGGCCGTGACCATTTCCGTCAAAGGCACTGCTGCGAGCCCACCGCATCATGAAAGGGTTAGTATTGGAAAGCAAGGCAACGGGAAAACCTTCATGGCGCAGTCTCAACAATGCGTCAAAGTTGCGTTGGTACAGCTCAGCGGCGTAGCCAGTCCAGGCATATTCCAACTGTTCCATCGTCAACTGCTTTCCCACATTACGGCTTAGCTCGTCACGGTACTGCTCGGCAGTGAGCAGTCCGGACTCCAAGTCACCGAAAATGCCTTTCTGGGCATAGTCATCGAGATACTGCTCGACATGGGAAACACCAATCTTCTTAAACCGCTCAATGGCAATCATCTTGTCAAGACGAAAAACCACGCCTCCGAGGTCAAAGACCACATGCATCTTGTCGTTGTTCATTTCGCTCATAATCCACACTTTGATTGAATTTGTTTGCAAAGGTAAATAAAAATGTTTACCTTTGCAAACATGAACTATACTGTAACCAACAAAGAAGTGACCATCAAAGCCGATGAGTTTGTACAACGTTATCGCGACGTGGAACGCATCGGTCAGTACTGCCTGCAGTGTTCCGGCTATGGCAAAGCGTGGAATTGCCCGCCGTTTGATTTCGACCCAAGGACCCGAAGCGACGGTTTCAAGGCCGTGAAATTGATTGGCACAATCATCGAATTTGATGAGGAAACACAGGCGGCATGCTCCACACCCGAGCATGCAACCGCAACGGGCAAGCAAGCCATAGAAGAAGTGTGCCGGACTCTCTTGCCAAGCATGTACGAGATGGAAAAAAATGTACCCGGTAGTCGCTGTTTCACCATCAGATGCATGCTGTGTCCTGAAGGCTGTACGCGCCCTGAGGGTCTGCCTTGCCGTCATCCCGACATGATGCGCCACTCACTAGAGTCGGTGGGCTTTGACATCGAGGGGATGACCCGTGATTTACTGGATATCAACCTGGAATGGAGCTATGACGGGTCCCTGTCTAAACACATCACCCTCGTCACCGCCCTGTTTATGCTGTGAAACGGCCACGCCAAGACGAGGCCCTACAAACAACAATTATTTATAGAAAATGAAATAAACGGCCAGCACGAGGCAAACGAAGGCCGCCAGATGATTCCAGTGCAAGGTCTCGCCGTTAAAGAAAAGGGTGACAAAGATGGTGAAAACCGTTAATGAAATCACTTCTTGAATCACCTTGAGTTGCATGATGGTATAAGGTCCACCATTACCGTCAAAGCCGATGCGGTTTGCAGGTATCTGACAGGAATACTCGGGCAATGCCAGCATCCACGACAACAGAATGATGAGATATAGCGGAGTGTTGCTCGAGATGACATGCATCTGTTGGAGTTTCAAGTGTCCATACCAAGCAAAAGTCATGAAGATGTTGGCGATAACCAGCAGCCCGATGGTGTAGAATTGTTGCATATCTATTGGTCTTTGATCTTTCGTTGTTGCAGGCCCTTCTTTTTAGGCGGCGCAAAATTAGCAATATATTTTCACTCGCCATTACACCGAAACGTTTTTTATTCGGGACAGGACTGGTGCTATCATGACCTGAAACGGCTAATATTTTGGTCAATATTGCGCTTTTGTGGCACTTTATGATTTATTTCGTGTGATTTTTTGTTCAAAAATCACTATTTTTGTATCGTGATAAAAAGCAAGCATCAACATGAACGAACAAGCATTTCATCAGTTGGATTTATCTCGGTTGCCGGCAAATGACACCATGCTCACATTGGGTGACAACCTGATGGTGATAGACAATCTGGAGACAGATACCATGGTGTCACATCACCACGAGATTGACAGCCTGGTGAGCCATTTCCCGGTGAAGTTGTCTTCGACCTGCCTGATCATAGTGAATGACGGCACGGTAAGGTTTAATGTGAACTTTCGCGATTTTGTCGTGAGCAAGGGTACTTGCGCCATCATCTCATCGGGGACCATCATCCAGCATGCTGAATATGATGAACAGGCCAGGGTGATTCTGTTGTCCTTCTCGTGGCAGAACATGCCTTCGCTACCCACATCCCGACACCGAAATGCGCATCGCTTCTACGCCTTGCAAGCCGTGTTGATACATCTTCTGCCCAGCCATCTCGAGATGCTCATGACTTGTTACAAGATGCTCCGCACCATCCTCTCCGATACATCATTCGCGACGAACAGGGAAGATGCCGCAAGCAGTTGCATCGAACTCATGGCAAGCATTATTGCCCAAGGTGCCGACAACCAGCCTGAGATATCGTCCAAAGCGACGCGCCGAGACGAAATCGTGGCACGTTTCCTGGAATGCGTTAACGAGAACTACCGCCAGCACAGGGAACTCTCATTCTATGCCAACGAATTACACCTGTCGCTCAAATATATGTCCCATGTGGTACACGAGCAAACGGGACGCCATCCGTCGGCGTGGATACGCGATTATGTGATTCTTGACGCTAAAGCCATGTTGCGCAGTGGCCGCTATACCGTCCAGCAGGTGGCAGCCGAACTGAATTTCCCGAATCAATCCTTCTTCGGGAAATACTTCAAGGAAGCCGTTGGCGTTTCTCCCAAGAAATGGAGATAAGTTCCATCAACCGCAATCCCAGCAATAATAGGCATGAGTGAAGTCTCTGGCCATCAGGTCATCATGGCTCACAAAGATGAATCCGTTGCCCATGTCGCCCCACATGACCAGTTCCTTGCGGTCGACGACAGAGTGCTGTGAAGCTAATTGGAACAACAGCACATCATGACGTTGGATATCCCTACGAGCATCGTCCTGGTCAAACACCGGGTAACCCAGCATCTGGTGACGAGGCCGTTGCATCCCCAAATTCTTTTCAAAATACAGGCAGTCTTCATTGTCTAGATACTCATACCACATCTTGCCCTGGTGTTCCGCCCCGGTGATTTCTTGAACGATATCAAAGAATATGCGATTAAAGCGGCCATCACTAACGCTCATTGTTGTCTGTTCGGTCACAACATCGATCGCCACTTCCCGCTTGACAGGTGTCAGCATCTCATCAACACTGCTGTGGGTAGGAACGCCCGCCGGTGTGTTATCACCGTTCACCGTCTCATGATAAACCACCCTGAATCCGTTGCCCTCGTCATCGAAGTTTCCGCGACATCCATACATGAATTCAGGATTGAGGCTGATGTACCACTGGATCATGCCCTGTTCGGGGAGTGGTGATTGCAGATGAGCCTCAGCGCAATTGACTTGCATGATCATGAGCATCGGTTTGCCCTGATTATCTACGGGATAAGGCTTATAGGCAGACCAATAAGGTGCTCCGCCAATCTTGCTGTCGGTGATGCTTGGGGCACGTTCCTCATTGAGCACGATTCTGTAATGGTCACATGCTGTGCGACGGATGATTTCTTCGGCAATGCGCTGGGCGCGTTCACTGATTCCTTCCATAATCTTTATTGTCTCTTAATTATTTGCATAATAGCCCTCTATATTGTTGATGCAGGGACAGGCACGGCTGTCGAGAATGCGCACACGCCATTCATTGGCGGTCTTCTCGTGGAAGCGCACGATGCGCTTGTAACCGATGGTAGTGGTCTCTTCATCAACAATCAATGGTACCCAATAGCCACAGCACGTCTTATACTCGACAACAAACTCCTTAACTCGTTGTCCCAGTGGAATGTACTCTTGCAGCATGATGCGGTTGAGGGTCACAGGTTTCTTGGTCTTAATCTCAATGTCTACCACGGTGACGTCGTCCTTGGGAGCCCAATAGGTGTCCCAGTTGCCATCGCCTATCATTGATGGTGCGAATTGCTTGGAACGGGTATCGGAGGCTGTGAATTTGGCGCCTGCAAGCATATCGGTTCCGAGTTCACGATTAAGGCGTTCGTGCCATTGAACGGCAGTTGCCGAGTCAATGGGATGAATCAGTCCTTCACGGTCAACGGGGAAGTTCAACAGGAACGTGCCATTATGCCCCACGCTACGGTAATACAGGTCAACCAACTGGTCAACACTCTTGACCAACGTGTCCTCCTTCTCGTGGTAGAACCAACCCGGGCGGATTGACGTGTTGCACTCGCTGGCACACCATGCGTCGCCGTCGGAATGACCCGACTGCAGTTCCTCATATTGCGGATAACCGGGATAGACCTCATTGATGCGCAGGAAGGCCCAATTCGTCGGGTTGGCAAAACCCTTCTCGTTGCCCACCCAGCGGCAACCGGGGCCGCCATCCGAGAAGATGACAGCTCCTGGCTGAAGGCGGTTCACGATACCCCAGGCGCGCGGATAATTATAATAGGTGCTACGGTCGATTTCGCGTTTCTCGCACGCTCCTCCATACCAGCCATCGCCACCGTTTGCTCCGTCAAACCACACCTCGAAGATGTCGCCATAACCGGTCATCAACTCCTCCAGTTGGTTGTAATAATAGGTGACATACTCTGCAGTGCCGTAGGTGGCCTGATGCCTGTCCCAGGGCGAAAGATATACACCCAATCGAATGCCGTACTTCTTGCAGGCGGCAGCCAACTCGCCCACAACGTCGCCCTTGCCGCCCCTAAAAGGGGAAGCGGCAACACTGTAGTCGGTGTAACGCGATGGCCACAGGCAGAAGCCGTCGTGGTGCTTGCAGGTGAGTATCACACCTTTCATCCCAGCCTTGACAATGGTCTGCACCCACTGCTCACAGTCAAGTCGGGTGGGATTGAATGACGAAGCCGAAGCATCGCCATACCCCCATTCCATATCGTTAAACGTGTTAGGCCCAAAATGGATAAATGCATAGGTCTCTAACTTTTGCCAAGCCACCTGCTGGGGCGTGGGCACCGGCCCTATTGCCTCTGGCGCCTTGTTGTTGTCAGCCACTGCCGACAACACAAGCATCATTGCGCCCAACATCACTATTGTCCTGTAGTTCATTATCTCGTCATTATGTCATTGAGCCACAAAGGTAATAAAGATTTCATTCAATATCAAATTTTTGAAATTGATACGCTGTTTTCTGATCAACAAAATGCCGTTATTTAGGCTCTATACGCCCTGCGTTTTGAGAAGTCACTATGCATATCAAATCCCATTTTGCCAATAACGCCCAAATGGTTTGTAGTTTTCAAAAAATAAGTTTACCTTTGTCCAATAAAGGTAGCAACCACTGTTTCGAATTCTAACTTATAACTAACTTTATTTTTATTGAGAGATGAACCATAATGCTAAAAAACCGTTTTTACTAGTCGTTGCAATTATCGTTACATTAATTCTTGGGTTAGTTTCCTGCAAGAGTGACGATGACAATCCAAGCGGTACTGATGAGGTGGAAATCTCAAGAATTGAGATAAACATCCTGCAGCAACCAAGCGATATGGGTGTCCCATATCCCCGAATGGTTGCCAGTGTTGATGACTGGAGCGTCATCGAATACACCAGCGACGGCCTGGAGCATGAAGCCATGACGACCCTGCATTTCATCAATGTGAAAGAGAACACGTCAATGGTGGTTTCTGGTTATAAAAACACTGCCTTGTTCTATCGCTATGATCCATTCTCAACCAAAAAGTCGGACACAGTCATGATTGCCGCTAAAAAACAGGGAAGTACCTGCGTGGCCACCTGCATCATGAATTGGCGCAATTACACCTACAGAACGATTTCTGAAACGATTATTGACGGCGCTACAACATCATGGCACGCACCTCAATTCGGTGATGAAAATGATGATATCAGGAAATTATTCTCGGATATGTTTGACGATATGAGTAATGATATTTCAAAACTCTCTAAATATCCATCAAAATTCTCGGTTGCTGCAGGTCATGTTGCAGAGATTTGGACCAAGGTAGCCATCCCTTGGGCAAAGTATTCTTTATATGAAGGACGCCCTGAAATCCAAAAAGAGATTCGAGAACAATATGCCGCCGACCGATTTAAAGAATATTATTATACCATTGTCCCAACCAGCATTGATAACATCTATCAAAAGGCCAAAAATGTTTATACTGCCAGCAAGGCGCTTTATCAAAATTTCCCCAATGCTGACCTCACTGACGAAGATGTCACGGGTATGTCATACAGGTTTACCAGAACGGCGAACCCGACTTACGAAATCCAAACGCAATATGCCGAGGAGTACTTGAAATACACCGTGTCAGCCAGTCTTCGTTCGGTTGACGAGACATCAGCAGTTATCCACGCTTCCGCTAACTGCACCGACGGTCAACCAAGTTATATCTCAGAGTATGGTATAGACATTAGTGGTTCTGATGGGAACAGCCGAAACATCAAGGTTACAAACTTTGAAAATGACATCACTATCACCGGACTGAATCCTGGGGTTCTTTATACCGCACGCCCCTATGTCAATTCATTTGGCAGACGATATGAATGTTCAATCACATTCATGACCAAGTTTAAATTTAGTCTACATCCCGAAAGCCTAACTTTTGAACCCAAAGGAGGCACCAAAGGTGTAGCATTAAATGTACCTGAAGATGGCATTAAATCGTGGAGCATTAAATCCAAACCCAAATGGTGCGAAATCGAGAAAGGGGCCACATCATTCTTCGTAACCGTGGGGGAGAGTAAACAAAAAAGAAGTGGTGAGATTGTTGTGTCGGCAATACTTCAAGACGGAAGTTCTGTTGAAGCAACGCTTCCTGTAGAACAGGTGGCCAATAATTGGAATGGTACAAAATGGGATTTCAGGGGTAGCGTGAACGTATCGGGTAACGCTGATCTGGCAGGAAATATCAGCATGGCTCAAGTCACGAATTTTGGCATTGAAATCCGAAATGTCGAGAAGAACGATTTCACCTTAACTGGAGACTTATCTGGATTGGAATCAAGTTCTCACATCCATTGCAACGAAGATAATCAACTGATCTGGAGCCAGACAGAAACTTTTTCAGAGTCGGGTACTTCTGTCAGAATAAATACTGATATTACATTCACCCGGACAAGCACAACCACTGCTGACGGCAAGTTGAATGGCTCGGCCAGTATCAATGTTCCAGGATATGGGAACATCAATATGGGCATGAATGGTAATTTCTCGGGAAACCTCGTTAATCCTGACAACAATTAACGAGAACTAGATAGAATCTCAAACTGTCAGGAAGATGCCTCAGCATATAGCCAGGGCATCCTCCTGATGCTTTAAACCCACACTGTGGATTACACTAATTTGACGGTGTCGCCCAGGGTGACCTTCTGCTGCTTGTAAAGGAGGCCAAGGGCTTTCTTGAAGTCCTTCTTGCTGCAATTGAAAGTCTTGTTGATGTCGTCAGGGTCGCTCTTATCGGTCAGAGTCATCTCGCCATCATGAGACTTGAGGTAGTCCAGAATCCTGTCAGAAAGGTCATCGACGCGCATTTTCTCTATTTTGGAAAGGGTAAGGTCCACTTTTCCATCAGGACGCACCTGCTTGACGAACGCAGTCAACCTGTCACCGACATTCACGTCCTGATATGTCTCGTTCTGGTAGATTTGTCCCCAATGGGCATTGTTGATGATAACACGATAGCCCAAATCGCTACGTTGAACCACAAGAACCTCGACGCGCTCACGATGATAATAGTCAGGCTCGGTGTATTGGAGGAACTTGGCGAGTTTGGCACTGGCGACAATACGCTGGCTGGCCTCGTCAAGATAGACGTGCACGATGTAACTGCGCCCCACCTTCATGTCCACACGCTGCTCACTGAAGGGCACCAGCAGGTCTTTGGCAACCAATCCCCAGTCAAGGAAGGCGCCTACCTTGTTCACGGCCTTGACGCGCATGAGGGCGAAATCTCCGACCACGGCATACGGGACCTCGGTCGTCGCCACGGGGCGGTTCTCGCTGTCGTTATAGACAAACACACGGATGTTGTCACCCACTTTCATCTCTGGAGTGAGATAGCGCTTGGGCAGCAGCACCTCATGGGTATCATCGTCGATCAGATAGGCTCCGAAATCGACCATACGGTTAATGCGCAACTCGTTAAATTCTCCGATTTTCATTTTTATCAGATTTATTATCCAGCAACAGGAACCAGCAATAATCAAACAACTTCAACCGTTGTTGATATCGTTTATCGTCGCTTTAATGATTAGACGTTTATTCTGCAAAAGTACTGCAAGTCGGATACAAAAACAAATTTATTTGATTTTTGTTGAGAAACAGCCTATTTTATAACGTGTTCTGCAAAAAAAACCAATTATAGGGTTGATTTTCGGAAAAATATTGTACTTTAGCGAGATTAATCTCTACATACTAAGCATAATAGTTATGAAAAGGACGACATATTCACTATTTATAGTGCTGTCAATCACTATGTTACTTTTTTCCTGCAATCAATCGGGAAAAGGGCAGGGTGGTAATGGCAAACTCGCTGTCACCGTCAAATCACAACGGCTGAACGACAAGTCGTCATTCACCAAGTCTAATGGCGAACGATGCACTATCACCAGCGAAGCCATCATTGAATATCCTGTCAGAATGAATGATGGCCTAGCGGCCGACAGCCTGCAACGTCTCTTTGCCGCTTATGTATTGGAATCGGGCGATTCCCTCTCGCTGAAAGAGGCTATGCGTCAAGTGGTGAACAACAGCATGCACCAGTATGACTTCATGAACGAGTCGACTGACGAGGGCGTTGCCGACGAGGATGAAGGTGAAACTACGCTCAATTATGCCACCACTACCAGCATCAAACCCATTTATAACGACAAAGGTGTGGTGACCTTTGAGCGTGTTGATGTAGTGAAAAAGAATGACAAGGTGACATCCATCACTCACCGTTACTACAGTTTTGACCTCGAGACCCAGACCTATATCGACGTAAACCGGTTGTTCCGTGACGATGCCTTGGCCGATGTTTGCCAATTGCTCAGGTCACAACTTCTCAAACAGAACAATGTAACCAGCAACGAGCAGTTGAATGATTTGGGATATTTCAATGTCGAGAACATCTCAGTGTCACCTAATTTCTATTTCGATGACAAGGGAGTAACGTGGAGTTTCCTGCCGAATGAACTGGCTGTTGAAGCCCTTGGAGAGCCCAAGATCACCATCCCTTACAGTGATCTGGAATCCTCATTGTGTGAAGGCAGTATCATCGAGAGACTTTAAAAATTTAGAACCAGTTCTAAAGTCAAAATGGAACACATCTTAAACTATTTTCCTGAACTGAACGAAACACAGCGCAGCCAAATGACTGAGCTCTTGACACTATATCCCGAGTGGAACGCCAAGATCAACGTCATCTCACGCAAAGACATCGACAATCTTGAAGTGAACCACCTGCTACACTCACTGGGATTGGTCAAGTTCGTCATATTCACCCCAGGAACACGCGTGATGGACCTGGGAACGGGTGGGGGACTGCCTGGAATTCCACTGGCCATTTATTACCCTGAAGTAACCTTCCACCTGGTGGACCGCATCGGCAAAAAACTGAAAGTGGCACAGGATATCGCCGAGCGCATCGGCCTGACCAATGTCACCTTCCAGCATGGCGATGTCAAGGAAGTGAAAGGCAAGTTTGATTTTGTCGTGAGCCGTGCAGTGATGGATTTGGGCGATATGGTACCGCTTGTGAAACGTTTTATTGACAGCGAGGACCGCAATGCCATCCCCAATGGTCTCATCTGCCTCAAGGGCGGCAACTTGACCTCTGAAATCGCCCAATTCAAGAACAAAGTTCTCGTTGACGAACTGTCGAGTTATTTCAAAGAAGACTACTTCCAAACCAAGAAAATTGTTTACCTGCCTCTCTAACCTTTAACCTCTAACCTGTTTAACTGATATGAACGCTACAATGATGTCCGTCAATCCGTTTGGCGAAAACCTATATATCCTGTGGGACGAGGCTTCACATGAGGCTGTTGTCGTTGATCCTGGCATGATGCGTGATAGTGAGCATGAGATGGTGACCAAGTTCATTGATGAACACAACTTGAGTGTGAAACACATCCTGTTGACTCACCTGCACGTCGACCACATCACCGGGGCCCGTTGGCTCGCTGACAAGACTGGAGCCGACGTGTGCGGCAGCGCCCTGGACAACCCATTAGGACAGGAGTTACCCGACCAAGTGGCACATTTCCGCATCAATATCGAGGTGGAGCCCTTGACGATCGACCGCAACTTGGAGGACGGCGACACATTACAATTGGGCGACGAGATCATCCAAGTGCTGCACGTGCCGGGACACAGCCCCGGCGGACTGGCCTTCTACCTGCCCCAAAGCGCGTTGCTCATCAGCGGCGACACCATCTTTAATGGCAGTGTGGGCCGCACCGACTTGTGGGGTGGAGATATGGCTCAACTGATTACAAGCATTCGCGAGAAAATCCTTCCTCTCCCCGATGAGACTGTTATCGCATCGGGCCATGGCCCAACAACAACCGTTGCCGACGAGAAACGCTTCAATCCCTTCCTCTAGTGAACAATTAATAGTAACAGAGAACAGTTAACAGTTGGCATCTGCCGACTAGTAAGAGATAAGAGATAGGAGATGTTTCGTCTATCTCTTATCTTCTTCACTGTTCACTGTTAGCTCTAAACTTTTTACAGTGCAATGGCAACGCCCATGATCCAGGTGTTCTTGATTTCTGGACCGAATCCTTTCTTGAACGCGTTACAGGGGCTATAGCGGCAGTAAACGCCAATGCGATTATAGGACAAAGCGCCATAGACATCAAAGGTCAGTTTGTTCTGCTTGATTCCGCGGTAAGACACGTCATAGTGGGTTTTGTTGACCTTATAATGGGTGTTGCACTTGGCATACACGTTCCAGTTCATAGTCCCGCCCAAAGTGATATGGAAATTTTTCCCGATGAACTGCTGGAATTGGAGCGGAAACTGGATGGCCCTGACCGAGAGGACAGAAGAACGGTCTACGGTACCCTCTGGATAAGACTCAATGCCCACAATGTTGGTCGCTTCGTCCATGACAAAGCAGTTGGGCCGCTTGAGCGAGAAACGCTTGTTGTCATAGCCAATGCCAATCGAGAATTGCTGCCCATGCAGGGTGTTATAATTAAGGCAGGCGATGTTGAGGATACCCCAGTTGAAACTGTTATTGACCAAATCATAAGAAGTGCCGAGTCCTGCTCCAAAGTAGATTCCGGAACAAACAATGCTCCAGTGGTACTCCTTGTTGCTGCTCTTCTTGAAAGGGAAATTCAGTTCCCAGTCGGTGGACTGCGAAGTGTGAACAGTGTCGTTTCCCGAGTGTTGCATCGTATAGGAATAACTATAGCCATCGTTGTCCTTTGAACCTGTCACCTTCACATGGGTACCAGTAGGAGTCTCGGTAATGATGACCTGATTTGGTTGTTCGATAACGGTGACCGTGTCGGGTGCGACCGCTTGTGCTTGTGCCATGGCAAGCATGGCAGTGATAATGAATAAAATCTTCTTCATGCCTCAAATATGTTTTTGGTTATTATTTTCTGATTAACTTCTTGATTTTCTCGGCACTTGCCTCACCTTCCATATAGATGAGCGTGACGACATTCTTTGGCGATTTGCGCGCCAAGTTCTGGTTCAAAAAGAAAATATAGCGGTTGCCGTGCTTGTACCTGGGCATCGTGTAAAAGCCATAATACAGTTGCCCATTGCGATACTCCACTTCCTTGTCAACGGCTTGAACCCCATCCTTGACAACGAGGTTCTCGATGATTTCGGCCTGCGTCTTGTCGGTTACACTCACGCTGTGATAGATCGTGAGGCCGATTTCGTGGGCTTGCCTGCCGGTGACAATGATTTCGGTGGCGCCAGCAGCCTTTTTGTACCGTCCGTCAAACAAGCGGTTGATGTTCAAGCCCTTCTGAGCCATTGCCGCCATTGATGTCAGCAGGCAGGTCAGGATGATGATTGTTGTACGTCTCATATTCATCGTGTTGTTATTCGTTATCAAGTTCAATCGCATCACTCAGGCTTGACAGCTGTGCTGCCATGCCATGTGAAGCCTCGTCAATGTTATTCAGTTGGTCTTCGATCAAAGTCATCACTTCACCATCATCATGGATAGCATGTCCGTTAACATATGCTATACACATATTCTCGCTTGCCTGTCGGGTTTGCCAGAAAGCAAATACGCCCACTGCAAGAAGGATAGCAATCGAAGCGGCGATGACCAAAAACTGATGACGATTGGGCTTTCTCACATGGTGTTGATTGGCTTGACTATGAGCCACAAAGTATCCCATCGTGAAACGCGCCTCATTAATGGCCTCGCTCGTCCAGGGACAGTCAGCAAGGCATTGCCTCAGTTCTCGCTCCTGTTGAACGCTTGTTTCGCCATCAAAGTAGCGTTGGATTAAGCGTTCAAGGTCGGCTTGATTGGATATGTGATGATTGTTGTTCATTGGTTCAATTTCTTTTTTCGTTTTGATAAATCTCACGCACGCGTTTTCGTGCACGGCTCAGTTCAACTCGCACGTTGGCGGCAGTCATGTTCAGTCGTTCGGCGATATCGTCAAATTCCATCCCCTGCATTTCCCTCAGGTCTATAATTAACCGCTGGTTGTCTGACAGGTTGTTGTCGATGATCCGGCGCACCTGCATGTAGGCTGTGTTACGGTCGGTATCATCTGCTTGTTCGATAGGTTCCGCGGCTTGTTCGATAGGGACATCAGGTTGGCGACTGTTGCGCCGTGCCATGTCGATGCTGGTGGAACGAACCGTCATTATTCCCGCTCCCTGGGCATGGCTGTCGCTCTGATAGCGTTCTCGATGCTGCCACAACTTGACGAAGGCGTCTTGTACAGCATCGGCCGCATCGTCACGGTTGCCCGTGATACGTACTGCCAGCGAGAGCATCTGCTCTCTCAGGTCAGTGAATGCGTTAGTGATGCGGTCGCGATGCTTCATTTTCAACTGTTGTTCCTACTCAATAAACGAAGTAGGATGCTATTTGTAACAAATAAAACAGAAAAAGGAGAATCCAATTTTCATAGGTTCTCCTTTTTTAATAGTTATCTCAGTTAATTAAAGGCCAAGGGTGAGGCCAAGGGTCCAAGTGTTCTTGATTTCGGGACCATGTCCGTCCTCGAAGAACTTGCCAGGGCTGTAGCGGCAGTAGACACCTAATTCGTTCCATGAGAGTGCACCCATCACGTCGAAACTGATCTTCTTCTGCTTGAGGCCCTTGAACTTGGTGTCATATTCCACCTTATCAATCTCGTAGTGGTTATCAACACGAGCATAGGTGTTCCAGTTCAGAATACCGCCAACAGTGATATCAAGTTTCTTGACAATCTTTTGGGTGAACATCAGCGGGAACTGAACGGTCCACATGTTCAGGTTAGACGAGCGGTTCTTAATCATATCAACGTCATTGTCGGGATAGGTCGACATGATGACGGCATCCGAGAAATTGTCGCGCACGAGCATGACGGGGCGCTTCATGCTATAAGAACGATGGTGGATACCAACACCCAACGAGAGGTTCTGGCCATGGAGGCTGTTATAGTTCACAGCAGCAAAATTGAGCAGACCAACCTCGAAACTGTTGTTGATAGCATCCCAATTGTGCTTCACACCCATACCCATGTAGAAGCCGTTGGTAATGATAGACCAGTGCTTGGTTTTCTCGTCATCACTCTTGAAGGGGTGGTCATAAGTCAAGTTATTAGTCTCCTCGTCAGCAGCAGCGGTGGCTTCGACAGCAGCCTCGGCTACGTGGGCATCATTGGATGCCGCATTCATCTGTACCATGGCAAACATGGCAACAACAAGTAATGCAATCTTCTTCATTTTAAAACAATAATTATTTATAAAAATTATGTAATTAATAGATGTTAGACTTTAGATTTTAGACGTTAGACTTTAGCAGTGCTTGTTTCTTTGAACATTTAGCAGGCACGTGCTAAAGCAAATTCTATTTCAGTCGATAAAAATAGCCAAGTGTCACCGACAGCGTCATCGAATTGGAACTGGCGAACACATCTGTCTTGTGGCTGGAAAACACATCGGTTAAACCATAATAGAACCGACCTTCCAGCAATAAGGAATTCCGCTTGTTCAGGTTCAATTCCATTCCTGCACCGGCACAGATTCCATAATCCAGGCGGTTTTTGATGTCCATCGTCATCTGTTCGATGTGACGGACATTCTGCGTAAAATACTCCAAATCGGCAGCATTTCGGTAGTCAAAATTAGAAGACACACCATCTCCAATCATCACGTTCAATTCCGGTCCAAGGTTAAAAAAGCCTTTGACACGTTGATTTCCAAAGAAGATGTGGGTCATCACCGGCAATTCCAGATAAGTGAAACGGCGGTTGTAACTGTAGTCTGACTCGTCTAATGCCTCTTTCCATCCACGCTGGGTAAGGGAGAGTTCTGCTATCAGGCCAAAGTGGCTTTCCTCGATGTAACGGAACATCGCACCGGCGGTGACGCCTGGCAGCATTGCCTGGGGCACTGATGGGCTGAAATTCACCCGTGAGAATGTTGCACCTGCACGTCCGCCCACACTGATAGCGCCCTCGTAATGGGTCTGCCCCCAAGTCACGATTGCCACAGCTAAGGCCAGCAAGGTTAACAACCCTCGTTTCATTTCACATGAACAGTGATTTTATGATCGGGAGAGAAATGAACAATGTGGGTGGCCTGGTTGGTGTATCCTCGCCAAGGCTCACCACGCTCCCAACGGAAACTGGTTTGCACACCCTGATAAAGCGGAGTGTTCTCATCAATACGGCCCTCGGTACCCAACGACTGGAGCAAGTACAAACCCGTGTCCCATCCGTAGAGTGCCATGTAAGGCTCACCCTTCAAGGGTTCGCCGGCATAATTGGCCTTATAGGCTGCTTCGAGGTCGCGCGTGCGAAAACCCTTGGCGTTGAAGAAACGCGAGAACATATAGGTATCAATATCTTGCAGGTCGGTTTGGTAATCCTTGAGATAGAGTACATACTCGGGATAGACGAGCAACGACATGTCGCAGTCAAAGCGCTCATTCTTCGCCTGTTTCAGGGCCTTGATGTACTTCTTGACCAGGTTCTTTTCACCAGACGAGGGAATGAAAACATATTTGGAACCGGGATCCATCTTGTTAGAAACGTCGTTATATGACAATTCATTAGCGATGTTGATGGTTTCCACCTTGTACTTCTTTCCCGAGATGTGGGTGCGGATCATGTCGAACATGTCCTTGCTTTCATCGTTAGTGGAGTTGAGAATAATCACGTTATAGTCGCTGAACTGCTCATCAAACCAGCGCATCACGTCATTCACAAACTCACCTGTCGGAGTGTTGACCTGATAGACGAAAGGATTATCCAAGTAGTCTTCATTCTTAGTCGTGAAGCAGTTGAGAACCGGCACACCGTTGGCTTTGCCGAAGGCATTGATGCGCGCCAGCTGCTGAGGCTCGCTGGGGGCAATGATAAGGTTCATGGCCTTCAACTCGGGGATAGCCAGGATGCTGTCGGTCACATTCAGGTTGTGCTGGGTGTCATAAACCTTGAGGTTCACATGCTTGGAGCAGTCTTTTCCGGCATGGTCAAGCGCCAACAGGAAGCCCTTATAGAAATCGGTGTAAAGATAAGCCTGCTTGGGAGGAGCGCTCTTGTGAAGCTGGAAGGGGAGAATCATCGCAATGTTAACCTCGTTTTGGAGTTTTTGGCCCACGAGGCTATCATACAAATCGGCCAGACGCGGCTCATAATAGGCACGCAACTCATCGAGGGGGATGGTAGCCATCTCACCTGTCACACGCTCAGTATAGGGCTTGGGCAGGGTGATAGTCTTACCCTTCTTGAGTTTCTTCATGTCGGGATTGGCGGCCTTCAAATCCTGCTCGGTAATGCCATTCTCGGCAGCCACCGAAGCAAAGGTGTCGCCACGCTTCACCTCATATTTATAATTGCGTCTGCCAGTACGTTCATAGATGAACGGCAAAGCCGAGTTAGGAACGACCTTAACCTTGGCGCCTGAGGTGTATTGCTCGGGCTTCAGTCCAGGGTTGCTGGTAAGGATGCCCTCGATGGTTGCATTGTATTGCTTGGCAAGGGTGTATATGTTCTCGCCGGACTGAATGGTGTGGAACACGGGGTCAGAACCTGTGGGAATCACAATCTGCGAGGTCGAGGTAGCATTTCCGCCGAAGGCAGCTGCCACCTGCTGATCGGCAGTAAGCGCCGAGGCAGCACCCGGAATCACCAGCCGCTGACCAGCCTTGAGACCGTCGGCAGTGCTGGGGTTAGCGGCGATAAGTTCATCGATTGTCACCCCGTAACGCTTGGCAAGGCCGTAGAGGGTTTCACCCGGCTCGACAACGTGAGTCTTCTGGTTTGCCTGGGGTTTGACATCGGTAGTGACATTGTTCACAACTTTACCGTCAACAGGGAAATAAAGCGTCATGCCACTTGAAATTCCGTCGGCTGCATTGGGATTGTTCTGGATAATGTAGTCCTTGGTCACGCCCAACTTGGCGGCAATGTCATAGACGCTCTCATTGGAACCTGTCACATAAAAATAAAACTCAGTGCCGCCAACGACGGTTTTCGGCAGGTTCAGTTGAGCCTGTACCGACAGTGCCATGAAGGCCATTGCGGCCACAATGATGATATGCTTGATTCTCATAATCAATAGTGTTGTTTATCCGTGCTTATCTATGTCTCACGCAAATCGTGCAGAAAAACGGTGGCAAATTTAGTAATTATTACTCGTTCAGCCTCTAAAAGTGGCTGATTTTTTATTTTCAGTTAGGATTCACCACGCGGTCACCGATGATGGCTGCCAATTGATGGCGCACGTTGTAGAGCTGCTGCAACTGCTCCAGCAACTGAGGCTGCTCATCGGGTGTAGCCTTTGCAATCAGCGATTTCATTTCGTTGATTTTCAGCACTACTAAGGCATTTTTCCAGTTGTATAGCCCATTCGTCACCAAGCTCAACAATTTGTCCCGTTCCTCTACAATGACCGAATACTGGGTGTGAATCTTGCTCAACTGGGGGAGATTGTCAGCAGCGAGTTCACAAGCCAGTTGGCGCACCTCGTCGTCATCCAGCGAGCAAAGCGCTTTGACAAGATAACCGCAACTGAATTCCATTTTCTCGTGCCTTGCCTTTACCTGGGCCTGAGCCATTGCTGCTTTTTCCTTGTTCTCCTGAGCGTAGATCAAATCCGTGCTGTCCATCTGATCAGGGGCTTCATCGTCCTGCTGTGCCATCTCCTCAGCGACAAATTGGCGAATTCGCTCATTAAGTTCTTTTTCAAAGACCTCCAAATCCTTGTAATAGGATGGGAGATAAGTCAGAGCAAGTTCGAATGTTTTATGATAAATCGGGACACTGAAATTCATCTTGTCCAGGTGAATCTCATTATTGATATGCTCAAGAACCGTTGTCGGAAGAACCGACCCGTCATCATAAGGGGTATTGAGCAGATAACACATACCGTAGTTGACTATCAGCCTGATGATTTCCCGTTCTTGAACGTCAACACCGTTACTTGCGGCGCCCAGACGGCCCGTGTTTGACGGCTTTTCGGCCGGGACACTCACTGGCGGCAGGTCATCGGGTAGGGGAGCGGGGGGTATCTCCTCCTGGTACGGGGCATGTTCTCCATTATCGCCGGCTGAAGATTCCATGCGCTGCTGTCGAGCCTGCTGTTGTTGGCGTTCCTTGCGCCATTGTTCCTGAAACTTGCCCCGATGATACTTGATTTGTCGCAGAATGGTCTGTTCATCCATTCCGAACAGGTTACTGCACTCCTTGGCATAGACCATGCGCGCAATCTCATCAGGAATCAGGGCTATGGACTTTACCACATCGGTGATGGCTGCCGTGCGCTTGATGGGGTCATTCTGGGCATCCTTGAGAACAACACTTGTCTTGAAATTGATGAAATCGGCTTCGTTCTGCTGGATATAATCCTCGACCTCCTTAAAACTGTGTGCTCGGACAAAACTGTCGGGGTCATCCTCGGGAGGCAAGGGCAACACCTTGATGTTCAGGCCTTCCTTGAGCAACATATCCACACCACGAATGGCTGCCTTCACACCCGCAGCATCACCGTCAAACATCTCGGTGACATTGTTGGTGAAACGGCGGATGGCATAAATGTGCCCCAGGGTCAAGGCGGTTCCCGACGAGGCAATCACATTCTTGAAACCTGCCTGATGCATCGAGATGACATCGGCATATCCCTCAACTATGAAGCATTTGTCGGACTTGCTGATCTCTCGCTTGGCCTGGTAAAGGCCATAGATGACATCCCCCTTCTTGTAAATCGATGATTCAGGCGAGTTGACATACTTGGCCACATTCTTGTCCTTCTTGAGTGTACGTCCACCGAAACCTATCACCTTGCCGGCGATATTCATGATCGGGAACATCACACGTCCACGGAAACGGTCATGCCCACCCCTGTCGTCGGGGATGCATAGACCGACATCAAATAACAACTTGGGATTAAAGCCCTGTGAAACAGCCGCTTGATAGAAGTCACTATAGCCCTCACTGCTGTAACCCAAGCGGAATTCCTTGATAGTGGCATCATTGAATCCACGCTCCTTGAAATATGACAAACCGATTTCACGCCCTGCTTGGGATTCATGCAACTGTTTCTCGAAATAATCACATGCCCACTCGTTGAGCATGAGCATCGCCTCGCGCTCGGTCTGGGCCTGCTTCTCCTCATCGGTGAGTTCCTTCTCATGGATCTCGATATGATACTTGCGGGCCAGATAGCGCAATGCCTCGGGATAGTTGAGTTGCTCATGCTTCATGATGAAATTGACAGCACTGCCACCCTCGCCACAGGCAAAGCACTTGCAGATACCCTTGGCTCGTGACACATAGAACGAGGGCCGACGGTCGTTGTGGAAGGGACAAAGGCCAATCCAGTTGGCTCCGCGTTTCTTGAGCGCGACAAAGTCACCCACCACATCCACGATGTCAGCGGTATCCAGAATCTGTTGTACTGTATTATGGTCTATCATTTCTCAGTATCTCGTCTCTATTAGTGGCCGTTTTCACTATTAACAGCACACGGCATCGGGAATTAAGGCCTGGTCCACAGCCGAAATGCCATGCAGCCTCAATTCCATGGCGTCACCCTTAAAGGCGGCGCGGAAAGCCTTGGTGTCTCCATTCATGAGTTTGAGCGACTGCCTGTAGGTGTCGATGGCATCACGGGTCTGACCCTGGCACAACAGCACATGGCCCCGGTTCAGCAAATCTTGAGCCGACGGTTTATCGTCACGGGCGATGCGGTCATAATAGTCAAGGGCCCTGTCAAAGTCGTTCAACAGGAAAGAGCACCATGCGATAGGACGCCATGCCCGATGTCCGACACCCTCCATGAGGTCGGCCTTGAAATACTGTTGCAGGGCTTCGCTGGCACGATTCTGTTCCAATAGCACATGACCTATAGTCAACACGAGCGACACATTCTCGGGCAAGAGCGCCTCGGCTCGCCTATAATAATCCAGAGCCTTTTCAGACTTGCCCAGGTTGCGGTAACAGGCAGCGATGTGCCGCAAGTTCCACACGTCATTCTCAAATATCAGTTCGTAGCGCTTGTAATAATTCAGGGCCTGCTGATAGTTGCCCGCATTCTGATAAGCGAAGCCGATTTTCTGATAAATGTGGTCATCGGTCGCTTCATCCAGGCTCTCCAGACGGGTGTAGCACTTGATGGCATCCTCGTGGAAGGCATTCTTGGAATACAGAGCACCCAGCAACTGCAGCACATGGGGGTCACGTGTCACCTGTGTCAAGGGCAGGCAATCGGTCATGTCCAAACCAGGTTCATCCATCACCGCAATGAATTCGCGGCGACGCGAGAACAATTTGAAGAAGCGGTAAAGGTCCTGCACAAACGCATTGACTATGCTCACACGTTTCTGTCGTTCATCAGGCAATTCAGACTGCCTGGCCTCGTTGAGGGCCGCATTCTGCTCCTCGAGTTGAGCCGACATCATGCCGCGCTGGCTATCGGGGAGGGCTCCCAGGGACAGACAGAACGAATACTTGTCGCTATTGCACAAGTATGGAGCGTGTTCAACCAGTTCGGCAAGTTCCAGCTGTTTCGGGCCAAGGCTCTCGAGCACTGAGGAGTGGGCCGGGAAGAATGGCAAGAACCAGTTACTCAGCGTCTTGAAGAACGGGAACGTCTTCAAATGGGCAAATGTGGCGATAAACACATCGCTACCCTCGAGTTGCATAGCGTTAAACTCCTCGATGTGGCGAGTGATGCCACTCTTGTCAAGCCACTGCTGCCAATCGGGATTGGCCTCAATGTCGCTCAAATCAATGATTTGCGAGTCTTTATCCTTGAGCTTGTCAATGATGTCAGGTCGCATCCTCATGATATTGGGTATCAGATCCTCACGCACGCGTTTGGTAACCTTCTCGGTGTTGCGGGAACGCGCCAGCTGAACCTGGATACTCCACACGTCCTCACAGAACTCGGGCACATCGAGCAATGCCGAAATCCGTGTCTGTATCAATGGAGATGTCAATGTGCGCTTCCTGTGAGCCAGCAAAGTCAGCAAGGCACAGGTCAGGGCACGCAATTGCACCTGCGCATCCTCGCTCAAAGAATAGACCTCCAGGAGGATGAGCAGTTTTTTCTCATCATAGAACATCATCAGTCCCAGCAGCAACGCCGCCACAAGCAGGCAGCGGGTGTGGACGGGCAGGATGTCCCCGGTGATGCACAGCTTGAGGTCGGCGGCATCATCCGCTGACATGGGGTAGGAAGACCATACACAGTTAAACAGTTTGGTCTCGAGAGATTCCGTCTTTTTCAGTAGTGACAAAATGGCGTGTCGGTCATGTCCCTCGGCAGGTGTCGACTGTGCCAGTGACAGCATTTTCAAGGCTTCACGGTACTCTTCGATAACATCCCTCAAGAGCATGTCGGCCAGTTCACGGCGCCTGACATAGAACACCTCGGAGCTCACGGGCTCTTTCAATGCAATATAGCTTTGATTGTTCAGCGTGTGCAGCGATTGGCAGATGTTGGTCAGTACAGACTCACGTTCCGGGTCCATTACGCCCTGTTGCAAGTACTTGAGCATGAAGCTATAAGACAACCTCAGCCGTTCGAGTTCATCGTTCAATCCGGCACGTCCCGAAGCGGAGACCAGCGACGACACCTGCTCCAGCGCATCGCTCACCTCGGCATTATCAATACTCTGTTTGGCCTGACTGTAAGTTTTCTCTATTTCTTGGATGGTCATGATGATGTCAGATGATTAGCGTTATCGTTCACCTTAATAGACTGCAAATCCTGTGCAAAGATAGTGCAAGGTGAGCGGAATGCCAAGCAAAAAACCATTTTTTACTTGAGCATTTCCGAACCGCAGCCTGTCTTGCCCGAACACAGTGAGGGAACGACACAACGGCGGCACGATTTCAACGAAAAATCGCAATAATCGTGCTTGCTGACGAAATTTCTTGTGGATTTATGTTCATTATAGAAAAATTTCCGTATTTTTGCGGCTTAAAAATATCACTCAAACTTTTAGAAATTATGGTTATTCAACGCATTCAATCCGTTTACCTGCTTATTGCAGTGATTCTGATGGCAGTATTTGCCTTTTTCCCTGCCCTGATGTTCCATCTGGGCGACAAGACTGTTCTCTACGGTGCCCTCGAGGCCGGCAGGGCTGGCAGCCTGCACGTTGACCCGCTGATGCTCACCCTGATCATCCTGATCTCGCTCCTGGCATTCATCGACATTTTCTTGTTCAAGAACCTTCAACGCCAGATGACGGTATGCTTCATCGACATCATCATCGGGCTTGCCATGCTGATTGCCATCGGTATTCAGGCATTTGTGGTTTCAGGTCGTGAAGGCTGGACCGTGTCGTGCCATTGGGCGCTTGTGTTGCCTGTATTGTCGATCATCTTCCTCATGCTGGCTCACAAGTCAATGTCGGCCGACAAGAAAAAGTTGCGTGACGCCTACAGGCTAAGGTAAAGATACCGTCAGCAGTGAATTCTCTGGTTTATCCAGGAAATGCTGACGACCATGAAATTCAAAACTCAAAAGCATTGAAAACCAACGACCTCGATAAGAGTGAGGCCCGACTAAAGAAACTGAAGCTATGGTTACAGCGATGATCATCGTCTTTGTGATTGGCTATGTGCTGATTGCGCTGGAACACCCTCTCCACATGAATAAAGCGACCTTCGCGTTGCTCACGTGTGGCATCCTTTGGTCAATGTATGCGTTATTCGGTAATGACCCGCACATGCATGAGGCCGTGGTGATGCAGCTGGGCGACGCCTGTGAGATTGTCGTCTTCCTGATTGGTGCCATGACCATTGTCGAGATTATTGACCGCTATGGCGGTTTCTCGTTCATCACCGAGCACATCCATGCCAAGAGCAAGCGCCACCTGTTGTGGATCATCTGTTCGCTGTCGTTTGTCATGTCGGCAGTGCTGGACAACATGACCACCACAATCATCATGGTGATGATGCTTCGCCGCCTGCTCAGCGACCAGAAGGATCGTTGGATGTTTGCCGGACTCATTGTCATCGCTGCCAATGCCGGCGGTGCCTTTTCACCCATCGGTGATGTCACCACCATCATGTTGTGGATGGACGAGAAAGTCTCGTCGGTGGGTCTTATCATCAACCTGCTCATCCCCAGCATTGTGGCAATGGTCATCCCCGTGTTCATCGCCCAGTATTTCATCAAGGAGGGCAAGATGCAGACCATCACCACCATGGCCGACAAGAACCCGGGCCTCCACGACCGTCATCCCCACTTGAGCAAGGCTATGCTGATTATCGGCATCTCGGGCCTGCTGTTTGTGCCTATTTTCAAGACCGTGACAGGTCTGCCCCCCTTTATGGGCATCATGATTTCGTTGGGTGTCATCTGGGGTGTGACCGAGTTTTGGGTCAAGCGGTTCAAGATTGACTCCAAGATGGGTGGCCGTGTCTCGTCGGCGTTGCACACCATCGACATGCCCACCATCCTGTTTTTCCTGGGCATCCTCATGGCAGTATCGGCCTTGTCCGAGGTTGGCGTCCTCAACACGCTGGCCAACGACATGAACACCAAGATTCATCAACCGGTGCTCATGACCTCAATCATCGGCGCGCTCTCGTCGATTGTCGATAATGTGCCCCTTGTATCGGCCTGCATAAAGATGTTCGAGGGGATGGCTCCTGCCGGGACTGTCGACCCCTATCTGCTGACCTTTGTCGAGGACGGCCTGTTCTGGCACCTGCTGACCTTCTGCGCCGGCGTGGGTGGTTCGTTGCTCATCATCGGTTCGGCTGCTGGTGTCGTCGCCATGGGCATCGAGAAGATACCTTTCTTCTGGTATGTCAAGCGCATCTCGCTGCTGGCCCTCGCGGGTTATTTGGCCGGTATCGGCATCATCTGCCTGGAGAGCCTGTTCCCCATCTTCCTGCAAACAGCCGGGTAGCGACGCTATTGCGAGCCGTCAATACATTAAAACGTCCCCATCATGGCAGCAGCCACAGTGGGGACGTTACTTTTTTGCTTGGAGCAGTGCTGACGCTTATTCTGAATGTTCCGGTAGATTATTCCGTCCGTTCGTCCGTCCGTTCGTCCATGCGTCCAGATACTTATTCTCTATTCCTCCTCGTCAAGGCTCTTGGCGCGATAGGTCCAGCCATAGTGCCTGTAGATGTCGAAGAGGTGGGGTAGCCTTGCCTTGAAATCCTGGTAGTCCTTGAGTTGGGGCTGCAACCACTGCAACTCGGCCAGAGCGGCCATGCGCGGCAGCACCTGATACTGGATTTGCGGCTCACAGGTGACATACTCTGTCCACAGGTTAGCCTGTGCACCCAGGATGTGATGGCGCTTGTCGGCGGCCAGGTCAGCAGCAACGGGCTCAAAGTCATAGACCTTCTTGAGCGTATTACAGCCACCGAAGGCCGTGGGTTCATTCCAGGTTTTATCAGTCTGGTAATAGTCAAAATACAAAGGTCCCACGGGGGTCATAATCACGTCGTGTCCCTGCAAGGCCCCCTGGGCACCGGGCTCTGCACCTCTCCACGACATAATGGTTGCCGATGTGTCAATGTCACAGCCCAGCAACTCGTCCCAGCCGATGATGCGCCGCCCGTGGCTTGACAGGTATTGCTGCACCTGGGTTGTGAACCAGCCTTGCAGACGGGCCTCGGCGCTCTGTTCTCCCCGAGCGGTGATGCCCTCATCCTTGATGCGCTGCTGGCACAGGGGGCACTCCTGCCATCTCACGCGAGGTGACTCGTCACCGCCGATGTGGATATAGGGGCTCGGGAAGAGTTGCATGACCTCATCAAGCACGTCCTTGACAAACTGCAGCGTCTCGTCCTTGCCCACGCAGAGGATATCCTCGGTCACGCCCCATTGTCCCCACACGGCATAGGGTCCACCAGTGCAGCCCAGTTCGGGATAGGCCGCCAGGGCGCCCAGCATGTGGCCAGGCATATCGATTTCGGGGATTATCATGATATAGCGGTCGGCAGCATAGCGCACGATTTCACGGAGTTCGTCCTGGCTGTAAAAGCCGCCGTGACGTTGGCCGTCATAGACCGGTGAATTGTGACCCAACACCGTCGCTTCGCGCCAAGCGCCCACCTCGGTCAAGCGCGGGTACTTCTTTATCTCGACCCTCCAGCCCTGGTCATCGGTCAGATGCCAGTGCAGACAGTTCATGCCGTGCAGCGCCATGATGTCGATGTAACGTTTCACCGTTTCCACACCGAAGAAATGGCGCACACAGTCAAGATGCATGCCACGATAGCCAAACCTCGGGCTGGAGGCCACCTGGGCGGCAGGCAGCAGAATCTGGTCGGTCCTGCCCACGGGAATGGACTTGCGCAGGGTTTGAATGCCGTAGAACACCCCGGCAGGGGTCTTGCCGGCGATTTCCACACTCTTTGCGGTCACAGTAATGCGGTAGCCCTCATCGCTGTCCATCTTCGGGTCCAGCACCAAGGAGATGCAACCATGATTATTCATGGGAGGGTTGACGGGGCGCGTGCTCAGGTGAATGCCCGTCAATTCCTCAACATAGGCGCTGAGCATCGCGGCATTGCGCTCCATGTCACGGTTGCCGGTGGGATAATCAATCAGGCAGTCGCTCTTCAGCCTGAAGTCACCGCTCTTGACACCGTCAATCCTGTCGGGCAGGGGCACCACCCTGTAATCGGCCCTGGAGCCCTGTGCCATTGCCGCCGAGGCAAGCATCGATGCAGTCAGTAGGCAAAAGATAATCTGTTGTATTTTCACAATGACGAAATGGTTAAGTTTCGGCAAATATACTAATAATGTTCTTTTTGCGCATGATTTCCTTTCGTTTTTTTCGTTCGTTTCGTCCGTTTCGTCCGTGCGTGCGCGCCATGCAAAACAAAAAGGGCTGAGCATAGCCCAGCCCTCTCGTTACATCATATTTTCCTCCCGACAGATTAGTGGGTCAGGGGAGAGTAGTCCTGGCCGTAGCGCAACATCTGGTCGATGTAGCCCTCGGTGTAGGATACCTTCACGTCAATCAACTTGCCGTTCTTGTCATACACGGGGGTGTAGATGGGGTTGACGAAGCCCTTGTAGGGAGCGATGTTCAGACCCTCGTAGCGGGCGAGCACCTCCTTGTGGATTTCGGGATCCACCTTCACGCCGTAGGTCTCGACGAGTTGGCGTCCTGCCTCGTAGTCACCCTCGCTCTTGATGCGCTGCACCTCGGCAAGCAGTTGTGCGAACAGGTCACGCAGTTTCTCGTAGTCGTTGACACGGATGTAGGTCTTGCCATTGCGCTTCACATACTCGATGACGTTGTCCTTCTTGCCATGCTGGTAGCACCACTCGCTGATGAACTTGCGGTTGCGCATGTGGGCCTCCTCGATGTCCTTGCCCGGCACGATGCGGGTCAACTGGGTCATCAGACCGTTCATGATGTACTTGTAGTACTCGGCCTTATAGACATCGTTGTTGGGGAAGATGCCCAGTTCAACGAGTTTGGGATCGGCCAAATAATACAGGGCGAACAGGTCGGCACGGCCTTCCTCGAGCGACGAACCATAGGCCTTGAGGGCATCCTGGTCAACGCCGGGCAGCAGTTGTCCCGAAGCATGGCCGAGGCACTCGTGCAGGTCGGTGTGGAGGGCGTCGGCGATGTCGAGATAATTCTTCATCAGTTCCACCTCGACGTTGCTGTAGGCAAACTCCTCGTTGAAACCGGTTCCTGCAGCCACCTTGTTGTAGGCATCGGTGATGTTGTCGATGCTGACCGACTTGGAACCGTGAGCGGCACGAATCCAGTTGCTGTTGGGCAGGTTGATACCGATGGGGGTGGAGGGATAACTGTCACCTGCCAGGATGGCGGCGGTGATGACCTTGGCGCTCACACCCTTCACGTTCTTCTTCTTGAAGCGGTCATCAACGGGCGAATTGCTCTCGAAGTACTGAGCATTGTCGCTGATGAGTTTGGAGCGGCGCGAAGCGGCCTTGTCCTTGAAGTTGACCATACCTTCCCACGAACCGGTCATGCCCAGGGGGTCGCCATAACTCTCAATGAAACCGTTGATGAAGTCCACATCGCTCTGGGTCTCCTCGGCCCACATGATGCTGTAGTCGTCAAAGGTCTTGAGCGAGCCCGTCTGATAGAACTTGATGAGTTCGTTGATGTAGGCGCGCTGGCCCTCGTTCTCGGCCACGGTGGCAGCCTTCTGGAGCCAGTAGACAATCTTCTCGATGGCCTTGCTGTAGAGGCCGCCCACCTTGTAGGGCTCCTCGACAATCTTGCCGTCCTTTTTCACGACCTTGCAGTTCAAGCCCCACGAAATCGGGGTGAGGTCGGTGGTGTCCTTGAGGTTGTTATAGTAGTCCTCGACTTCCTGCTGGGTCACGCCCTCATACATGTTGCAGGCCGAAGTGAGAATCAGGTCCTCGCCATCAGCCTGGTTGACGCGCTTGGCCATGAAGGTGGGGTCAAAGAGGATGCGGTCGAGCACCTTCTTCTCGTCCACGCGCTTCTTGGCACCGGGCAGGGCGGCAAACTGCTTGTCAAAGAATTCCTTGCTGAACTCGGGGATGAACTTGTCCATCGAGTAGTGGTGATGGATGCCGTTGCCGAACCACACCTGCTTGAGGTATTTCTCGAAAGCCTGGTAGTCCTTGCTGTTCTTGTCACCCTTGTAGTTGCGGTAGATGTCCTCCAGGGTTTGGCGCACCATCAGGTTGTACTTGCAGTTCTGGTCGAACAGGATGTCACGACCGTTGAGGGCAGCCTCGGTAAGGTAATAGACCAACTCCTTCTGCTGGAGCGAGAGGTCCTCAAAACCGGGCACCTGATAACGCAGCACCTCGATGTCGGCAAAGCGGTCCACCGAGTAGTTAAAGTCAGTGTTTTGTGCCATAGCGGTAGTTGCTAAGACCGTCACGATGACGGCAAAAATCGTTTTCTTCATAAAATAGAATATGTAATGTTATTAGATGATATAGTTATCAGTTGTTCTCTTCGCTCACGACAGGTTCAACCCTCTTGAATTGATCACCCTGCAGGCGATACTCGGTGTATTTGCCAGGAATGATATTGTCATTATCATCGGTCTGATAGGCATAGAAGGTCTTGCTCTTCTCGTCCCACTTGAAGAGTTTGCCCACGGGTGTGAGGGAACCGGCTTTCTCATGAAAAGCATTGTTGCCGGCAATCTCGATGCCATCAAACAAGAAGGGCATCAACGCCAGGCGGCCGTTGATGAAAGAGCCTGAGACATAGGCGCGACGCAGGTCTCCCTCGTCGATATAGGATTGCGCGATCAGGTAGACCGTCTTGTCCTGAATCTTGACATCAAAGATGGTGTCGATGCTGTGGCCCAGGGTTCTCATCTTCTTGATGTCGGCCTTGCGTCCTGCCAACATCTGATCAATGGGGCCGCAATAACCGATAAAACTGTCTCCCATATACCACTGCAGGACGTTGGCATAGGAGGTGGCAGCGGTTCCCTTACCCTCGTTGGGCCAACTGTAGCAGCGCAACTGTCCGTCGGCGCTCGTGCAGATTTTCATGCCCAGTTGTTCACGCATCAGTTTGAAGTCGTGGGTCATCGTGGCCCTGTCGGTCATCAGCCATTGCGCGAATTCAGACATCGCCTTGGCCGATTCCGCGTAGTCCTCACTTTGCAGGCCCTCGGCATACTTCTTCTCGTTGCTCTCGAGTTTGGAGCAAGAGGCCAGGGTCAAGAGCATCAATGCAAAAATAAATACTGACTTCTTCATTGTCATCAATAGGTTATTTCACAGCATTGCCCATGTAGATGACATTCTTGTCATTCAGGATGGTGATGAGCTCCTTGCCGGGCTCACCATCGACGATATAGGTCTTGCCGTCTTCACACTTCATCAAGTAATTCTTGCCGCTGAGTTTGCACTTCTTGCTCTGGGCGACCTCGTCGGGGGCAGCCGATTTGTCCTTGCCGGCCTTCCACAGCGAGACGCGGTAAGAGCCGTCGGCCATGTTTTCAAGGCGCACCTGATACTCCTTGGTGTTGAACTCCGTGAGCACATGGTCCTTGCCGTCGGCAGTGGGAGTGGGAGACTCCACACTGGGCTTGACCTCTACCTTCTGCTTGGTGGTGTCAACTTTCTCGGTGGGAGCGTTTTTGTCTCCCTGAGCTTCATTTTTAGCAGGTTTTTCGTTACAAGCAGTCATGGCCATCAGTGCCACGGCAGCAAAAAGAATGGTTAACTTTTTCATTGTCATTGAGTTGATGATTATGTTAGTTTTTTTCAATTTTCCATTTTTTTCATTTTTTCCACGCATGCGTGTCATTCCACATACAGCACCAGCCCCTTCAGGTACTCGCCCTCGGGGTGATAGATGCTGATGGGATGGTCGGCAGGCTGGGTGAGTTGGTGCAGGATGCGCACCTTGCGCCTCGTCTGGGCCGCAGCGCTGAACACCGCCAGACGGAACTGCTCCTTGCTGACAGCCTGGGAGCAGGAGAAGGTGAACAGGATGCTGCCGGGAGCGATTTTCTCCAGGGCCTTGGCATTCAGGCGGCGGTAACCCACCAGGGCGTTGCGCAGGGCGCTCTTGTGCTTGGCAAAGGCCGGCGGGTCGAGGATAATCAGGTCATAGGCATCCTTCTCCATGTTGTCGAGAAACTTGAAGGCGTCCTCGGCAAAGGAGCGGTGACGGCCATCCTCGGGTGCGAAATTCAGCGCCACGTTGTCGTCGGTGAGGCGTACGGCCTTGGCCGAGCTGTCCACCGAGTGAACCAGTTGGGCGCCGCCACGCAAGGCATAAACCGAGAACCCACCTGTGTAACAGAACATATTGAGCACCTTGCGCCCTTTGCTGTACTGTTCAAGCAATCGGCGGTTCTCGCGCTGGTCGACAAAGAACCCCGTCTTCTGTCCCTTGAGCCAGTCGACGTGGAAACGCAGGCCGTTCTCCAGTGCCTCGTCGGTCTCCATGCTACCGATGATGTAATCGTTCATCGGGTCGAGGTGGGCCTTGTAGGGCAAGGTAGTCTCACTCTTGTAATACACGTTGCGGACGATGCCGCTAGGCAACTTGGTCAACGCCCTGGCAATGATGTCACGGGCAAAGTGCATACCCGGCGAGTGGGCCTGCATGACAGCGGTGGGACCATAGATGTCAACCACCAGGCCCGGCAGGAAGTCACCCTCGCCGTGGACGAGCCTGAAGGCGTTGTTGTCCTCGCGCTGCAGCCCCAGGGCCTGGCGCATGCGATAGGCATCGGCCAGACGCTGCTCATAGAAAGCCTCATCGACAGCCGTGTCGTCAAAGGTGAGCATCCTCACCGCTATGCTTCCTATCTGGGAGTGGCCGTTACCGATGAGCCTGCCGTCGTGGGCATAGACCGTTACCAGGTCACCCTCCTCGATTGTGTCGTCGGCAGCCGCAATGGCACCCGAGAACACCCATGGATGCAAGCGCTCTAGCGATTCCTCCTTGCCGCGCTTGAGAGTTACTGTCTTATAAATCATTGTTTCGTTCATTTCGTTCATTTCGTCCGTTTCGTCCACCACACGCAAGTAAAGTTGTTAGTCCCTAGTTGTTAGCGTCGCCTAAAGTCTAAAGTCTAAAGTCTAAAGTCTAAAGCCTAATGTCTAAAGTCTAAAGCCTAAAGCCTAATGTCTAACGTCTAAAGTCTAAAGCCTAATGTCTAACGTCTAAAGTCTAAAGTCTAACGCCTAACGTCTAACGTCTAATGTCTACTTAATCACAAATCTGAAAATATCATTTCCAATGGCATACAGCATCAAGGCGAGCAGCAATGCCATGCCCACCATCTGGGCCCGTTCCATGAACTTCACGCTGGGTTTGCGGCGCGTGATCATCTCAAAGAGCAGGAACAGCACGTGACCACCGTCGAGCGCCGGAATGGGCAACACGTTCATCACCGCCAGGATAATCGAGATAAAGGCCGTGATGCTCCAGAAGGCCACCCAATTAAATGCCGAGGGGAAGATGCTGCCGATGGTGCCGAAACTGCCAAGGCTCTTGGCGCCCTCGGGCGTGAAAATCATCTTGAGCTGCTTGATGTAGCTTATCGTCTGCTCCCAACCCATCTTGATACCACGGGGTATGGATTGGAAGAAGTTGTAGTGCAGGGTCGTGGTGTTATATACCTCGGTCAGCGGAGCCAGCTGGATGCCGAGTTTTCCGGCATCGTCAACGGGCACATTGACAGCGGTTGTCGACTTGCCGTCACGCAGGAACTCGAGCGTGACGTTCTTGCTCTTGTTCTTCAACAGCTCGGCCGTGAACTCGGTAAAGCTCGGCGTGGGCACGCCATTGACAGCCACCATGCGGTCACCCTCTTTCAGGCCCGCTTTCTCGCCGCCCTGGTTGAGCATCGTGGCCTTGACGACGACGGGAGTGCGCACCGTCATGAATATGATGTCGTTTTTGGCATCTTCTTCAATCTTGCCAAAGAACTCATCGGGGATGTTGATGGTCACCTCCTTGCCGTTGCGCATCACGGTCACCTGCTTGGCAAACACCAGCTTGTTGAAGTCGCTGGGGTCTATCATGTTTTCCAGTTTCTTGCCGTCGGCCTTCACGGGAATATCTCCATCAACGAAGCCCACCTGCTCGGCAGTCTCGCTGAAGTCCATGCCCAACGTGACTTCCTCGTACGGGATGACCTGCTCACCCTGGGTGTACATGATGCCCGAGTAGATGATCATCGCCAGCAGCAGGTTGAACAGCACGCCGCCCAGCATGATGAGCAGGCGCTTCCATGTCGACTTGCTGCGGAACTCATAGGGCTCAGGCTTTGTGGACAGGTTGGCGGCGCTCTGCGTCTCGTCCACCATGCCCACAATGCGGCAGTAACCACCCAGCGGAATCCAACCGATGCCGTACTCGGTGTTGTCGGGCTCGCGGCGCCAGTCGCCCTGGGGCAGCGCGCCACGCTCCTCGTCGGTCATGGGACGGTACATGACATTGTCCTTCTCGTCCTTCATGACGTTACCGTCATCGTCTTTCATCTCCACCACAGCGTCGGGGATGTTAGGGGCAAAGAAACGCACGCGAATCTTGCCGTCCAGCCGTTTGAAGCGGACGATAGAGATTTTCGGATTGAAGAACATGTAAAACTTGTCGACGCGTGCCTTGAAAAGCTTGGCAAACAGGAAGTGTCCCAGTTCATGAAATACCACCAGAATGCTGAGCGCGAGTACCAGCTCAAGGGTTTTTATCCAGAATGATTGAGTCAGTAAAAATGATAAGTCCATTGATTATTATAAAAGTCTTTAGTTGTTGATCTTCAGGCTGTCGGCAAGCATGGAAGCACATGCGCGAGCCTCGGCATTGCTGGCCACATAGTCGTCATAGCCGGGATGCTCCACATGAGGAACCCTCTCCATCGTTTGCTCGATAATCCTGTAGATATCGGTGAATCTGATGTTTCCCTGCAAGAATGATGCCACAGCAATTTCGTTGGCAGCATTCATCACACAGGGTGCCGTGCCTCCCTTGCGCGCTGCGGCATAGGCCGTGCCCAGCAACGGGAATTTGTCGAAGTCGGGACGCTCCAGGGTCAACATCGCCATGTCCTCGATGGTCATCTTGCGGCAGTCACTCGCCAAGCGGCCCTCAGGCAGACCCAGGGCATAACGGATGGGCAGGTGCATGTCGGGCAGACCAAGCTGAGCCTTCACCGAGCCGTCCTTGAAGGCCACCATCGAGTGGATAATCGACTGGGGATGCACCACAATCTCGATGTGCTGCGGCTCGATGCCGAACAGCCAGCGCGCCTCAATCATCTCAAAGCCCTTGTTCATCATCGTGGCCGAGTCGATGGTGATTTTGGCACCCATCGACCAGTTGGGATGCTTCAGCGCATCGGCGGCAGTAACGGTCTCCAGGCGCTCCTTGGGCATCGTGCGGAAGGGACCGCCCGAGGCCGTGAGCCACAATTTCTCCACGTCTTGCATGCGCTCGCCCACCAGGCACTGGTAGAAGGCGCCATGCTCGCTGTCAACGGGGTAGAGCACACTCTCGGAGTCTTGCAACAGGCGGTCAATCAGTTCGCCGGCAACCACCAGGGTCTCCTTGTTGGCCAGGGCAATGCGTTTGCCAGCACCGATGGCGGCAATCGTCGATTCCAGGCCACTGTAGCCCACCATGGCAGTCACCACGACGTCCACCTCGGGCAGCGTGACAGCCTGGGCAATGGCGGCACTGCCGGTGGCCACCTCAATGTCGGTGTCCTCGAGCGCGTCGCGCACATACTCATAGTACTGCTCATCGGCGATGATGACCATGTGGGGACGGAATTGGCGGGCCTGCTGGATGAGCAGGTCGGCACTGCTGCGCGCCACCAGCAGCCAGGCATTGAACAACCCCGGATATTCGGCGATGATGTCGAGCGTCTGTCGCCCGATGGAGCCCGTGCTGCCCAGCACCGCGATATTTGACTTCGTTGAGCTAAATTCTCCCATACCTGTTTTAGTTACAAACTGCGAAGATACTGCATTTTTCCTTCACGGCAAGCGACGGAAAACATATTTTTAGAGTTCTGCGGCCTTTGTTTTCGTTTTTTCACTTTTTCCACTGTTTCCACTATATACACGGCTTTCCACAAAATTCCACCCCACAGTGGAAACCCCACGCACATGTGAACAGGGTGGAAAGAGTGGAAGATGAGGTTGCAAACGATAGATGTAGAGACGCAAAATTTTGCGTCTCAAGAGGCTGACAAGGTGTGTCACCTAACGGGAGACGCAAAATCTTGCGTCTCTACTGCTCTTCACATTGGGGGACTCCATGGTTTTTCAGGGCAAGTGGTGTGTAAAGTAAGGCCAGCGGCCTTGACTTAACGTAACCCCAGGGCGCACAGTTTTATGACAACGACATCCGCACGCCCATCAATCGGCATGCGGATGTCACTAATCTCTAATCACTAATCTGCGAGCACAGCGAGCATCAATTCACACCCAAGTCTTTGAGGGTGCGAGGTGCAGGAGTCTTTGGCATGGGCTGACGGTCCTTGAGTTGCTCAAGGATGACCTCGATGGCCTTGTCGAGTTGCTGGTCAATGCCATTGAACTCCATCACGGGGTCGTTGTCGATGAGGATGTCAGGATCCACGCCATGGTTCTCGACAATCCAGTTGCCACGGGTGTCGTAGTTGGTGAAGAAGGGCACGCGGATGTCGGTACCGTCCATGTAGGGCAGGGAACCGCTGATGCCCACGATGCCACCCCAGGAACGGGTGCCGATGACGGGACCAATCTTGTTCTCCTTGAAACTCCAGGGGAAGAGGTCGCCGTCGCTGGCGCTGTACTTGTTCACCAGCAGCACCTTGGGGCCGACAAGCGTGCGCTCGGGCGTGGTGCCGTTGTAGTTGCTGCCGCGATACATGGTCAGGCGGTAAGGCTGACGCAGCAGGCGCTCGATAACCATCGGCGAGATGTTGCCACCGCCATTGCCGCGGTCGTCGATGATCAAGGCCTCCTTATCGGTCTGGGCAAAGAAGTAGCGTGAGAACTCCCTCAGGCCCTCGGGACCCATGTCGGGGATATAGACGTAGCCCACACGGCCACCGGTCTTCTCGCTCACATAGTCGATGTTGTGCTGCACCCACTCGTAGTGATAGAGCGGATACTCGTCCTGGATGGGCTTCACCACCACCTTGCGCTTGCCGTTGATGGTCAGTTCGGTCATCACGCCGGCCTTGTCGCGCAAGAGGGTATAGATATTGTTCACGCCCTGGGTGCTCACGCCGTCAACAGCGGTGATGACATCGCCCTCGTTGATGTTCATGCCCGGCTCGGTGAGTGGTGAGCGCAACGTCTCGCGGTCGGGGGCGCCACGCAGGATCTTGGTAATCTTGTAACCGTCGGCCACTTGTTCCAGTTCGGCGCCAAGCATACCGATTTGGTGCTCATCGGCCATGATGTGGTCACCGCCATCAACATAGGCGTGACCCACGGCCAGTTCGCCAATCATGCCACCGATGACGTAGGTCAGGTCGAGGCGGTTCTTGACGTAGGGCAGCAGGGCGGCATACTTGTCGTGCATCGCCTGCCAGTCCACACCGTGCATGTTCTCGAGATAGAAGCCGTCGCGATAGGCGCGCCAGGCCTCGTTAAAAATCTGGTTCCACTCTTGCTCATAGTTGACGGTGGCCAGCATGTCGTCGAGGTTCACGGCCTCGCTCAGGTCGGCCTTGCGGGGTGTCAACGGTGCCACATAGATTTCGTCGCCCTTGACAAAGAGAGCGGTCTTGCCGTCGTGAGAGGCAATCATCATGGCTCGGTCGGCAACGACCTCGTCCTTCTGCTCCTCGAAGTCAAACACGTGCACGCTGCCATGGCCGCTGTACCACAGGTGGCTGCCGTCACACACAAAGCCGCCATAGCTGCCGGTGCCGATGGGCACTTTCACGATGCGGTCGGCAATGCCGTCGATGTCGATGCGGATGGCATTGGGGTCGGCTTGAGCCTTACCCTTGCCTTTGCCCTTCTTGTCCTTGGGGGCTTCGGCCTGGGCCTCCTTGGAGGCGTCATCGCCAGCGCCCACCTGGTCGTCCTTGGGGAGGAAAGGCGAGGGGGTGTCCTTGGCAAGCATGACGAGGTAGATGCCTTCCATCTCACGGTAGGCAAAGTTCCACTCGATGTTGCTGTAGATGGGGTTGAAGTCGCGGGACGAAGCAAAAATCAGGTACTTGCCGTCGATGCTGAACTCCGGCGAATTGCTGTCATACCAGCGGTCGGTGACGGGATATTCCTTGCACTCGGCAATGTTGTACAGGTAAACCACGCTGTACTCGTTGGTGCCCTGGCGATAATAGGTCAGCCACTTGCCGTCAGGAGAGAAACTCGGGGTGGGGATTTCGCCCATCTCGTCGGTCAGCAGGGTCTGCTTGGCCTGCGTCTTGACGTTGAGCAGCACCATGCGATTCTTGCGGTCGGTATAGACAATCTGGCTGCCGTCGGGGCTCCAGGCAAGGTCACGGATATAAGTGTCATTGTCCTTGGTCAGCTGAATGGCCTTGTCGCTGTCAACGGGGCGCATCCAGATTTCGGTCTCGCCGGTCTGGTCGCTGATGTAGGCGATGTTCTTGCCGTCGGGGCTCCATGCCGCGTCACGCTCGTGAACACCGGGCGTGTGGGTGATGTTGCGGGTCACACCATGCTTGGCAGGAACGTCAAAGACCTCGCCGCGGGCACTGATGGCAATGCGGCTGCCGTCAGGGGCCAGGCTGCCGCCACGCAGGTCGTCCTTCACCTTGCGCTGCTCCTCACGAGCAAAGTTGTTCTCGCTGTTGAGATAGACGGTGATCTTCTCGCTGCGCTTGGTCTTGGGGTCGAGCACATAGAGGTAGCCGCCGTTCTCAAACACGATTTTGCCACCGCCGCAGTTGGCAAACTTCACGTCATACTCGCTGAAGTCGGTCACCTTTTGGGTCGTCTTGCTGACGGTGTTGTACACGAAGATGTTCATGCGGTTGTCGCGGTCGCTCATGAAGTAAATCTCGTCGCCAATCCACATCGGGTCGATGTCCTGGGCAATGTTGTTGGTGATATTGGTCACCGTCTTGGCCTGGGTGTCATAGACCCAGATGTCATCGGCCATACCGCCCTTGTAGTATTTCCACGTGCGGAACTCGCGGAAAACACGGTTATAGGC
Source organism: Sodaliphilus sp. (assembly GCA_045541835.1). Taxonomy (GTDB): domain Bacteria; phylum Bacteroidota; class Bacteroidia; order Bacteroidales; family Muribaculaceae; genus Sodaliphilus. The sequence goes on from JAZQJW010000056.1 coordinate 49,540, forward strand.
CATCTTGTAACCGTCAGGACTGTAGGAGCAGAAACCGCCCTCGGGCAAGGGCAGCTGCTGGGGCATGCTGCCGTCGATGGGAGCACACCACAACTTGCCGTCAAAGCTGTCGCTGATGCGGTTGCGGAAGATGACGCCACGGCCGTCGGGGGTCCAGGTCATGGTGATGTTGTTGGGACCCATGCGGTCGCCCCAATCGTCACGTGGATTGGAAGCGGTGAAGGTGATGCGCTTGGGCTCGCCACCCTGTGAGGGCATGATGTAAACCTCGGTATTGCCGTCATACTGGCCCGTGAAGGCGATGGTTTGGCCATCGGGGGAGTAGCGGGCAAAGGCCTCATAACCCTTGTGGGACGTGAGTTTACGTGCCGTGCCACCGGTGATGGGCACTGTGTAGATGTCACCGGCATAGCTGAAAGCCACCTCGCTGCCGTTGGTGCCGGGGAAGCGCAACAGGCGGCCCTCATCGGCCTGGGCATTCAAGGCCATGGCTGCCAGCGCAGCGATTAATAATAAATTTCTTTTCATGTTTACGGTTAATATTAAGTTGGTTATGGTAAAATATCTTGTTAACGCCTGTCGCTAGAAACTGATGATTCTCACGTGGACAGGTCGGCATGGCGTGAACGACTTGGGAAGCCTCAACTGGCTGACGGTGATGACGTTGTCGCCCTTGAGGAGCTTCACCCTGATCTTGTTGCTGTAGGCAAGACCGTTCTGGTCAAGGGAGATGCCGCTGGCCATCACCAGCGTTCCCATGGGGTGGGTGTTAGCCGACACCTTGCGCACGTCGAGGGTGCCCGTGGGCTCATAGGCGATGTCCATCAGATAATCGCCGCCCTTGGCCACGCGCACGGTGATGGAGGCGGTGTCGCCCTCAACATTGGGGAAGAAAGCGGCTTGGGGCGTCAGGTAGAAACTTGACTGGGGTTTGGACATGAACCCGTTGACATATTTACCGGCAATCAGGACCGAGAATTCGGTATAGCCTTCGGTCTCGGGCAAGACGAACACCGAGTCGTTGAGCTCCCGCAATTCTCCGTTGACCGACAAGCGATATGGCACATTGGGCTCAAAGTCCACGATACGGCCGGTGTCATTACTCCACACGACGGTCGGCGTGAGGGGAAGGACGACTTCGTTCTTGTGGATTGTAACCTTCTGGGAATGGGACCTGCCCTCCTGGAGTTTGATGACGATTTTGTGGTGGCCCTCGATATCGTTGGGCAGGAAGGCGCTCTCGAGGGGGTCGCCATTGTCGCTGATCGAGGCGATGTCATTGCCCGTGCCCTCAATCGTGAGGTCGAGCACGGCCTTGCGGTAAATGAAGCCCGTGAAGGTCTTCTTGCCCGGCATGCCCGCAGGAACCATCGGCTCAAACTCAATGCCCTCGGGCTTGAAATTCATACCCATGAAAACGCGGATGATCATAGCCGCGTTGCCGGCACCCGTGCCCAACTCATCAATATTGATGTCCTTCAGATGAATTCCACGGGACTGATAAAGGGCTTGAGCACGATACAAGGCCCCCAGGCCGCGGCGCAAAGCGTTCTCGTTACCGGTATAGGCAGCGGCAAGATTCCACAACGCCTGGGTCGTCGCCCAGGAGGAATTGGCAAAATAAGGCTCCAGAGGGTTGTTGGCAGGGTAGGTGACATTAACACCCTTGTCCGAGACCGGAGTGTTGGCAATGAGATGCTCGGCACGCTCGTCATCGGCAATGCCCCACAAGACACACATGGCCTGAGACGTGTTGTCGGTTGTGGGTGACTGGTGAGGAAAGGCCATCCCGTAGAGGAAGGATGAATAGAATCCGTTATCCTCGTTCCACAGTTGCTGGTTGATGGCATCCTTGAGGCGCCCGGCATCTTTGTCATAGGTGTTCTCCTCGTTCAGCTCGTCACACATGTCATTCAAGATGGCATAAGCATGGGCTGTCAGGATGTTATTGCCCAGCGACATGCAGGCAAACAGGTCATTATAGCCCATCCAGGTCATTCGCCTCAAGCCCAGAGGCCTCGACGTCGTGTAGCCTGCGCCCTGAATCAAACCCGTGTTGTGATTAACCAGCACCTTGTTGTTGATGCCCAGCGTCTTCTCGATGACATGCTTGCTGTATTTCAGCCACTCACGGTCGCCGGTCGATTTATAGACCTCCCAAGCTGCCGTCGCCCAGCCGATGTGATCGCTGACGACTGGCCACTGGCCCTCACGTTGCATGATGATGCTGTCAGGGTCCACCATCGACCTCAACGTTGCCATCGACTCTTGAGGCTTCAGGCTGGCCAACGAGAGGTAGATGGCACAGTACAGACGGCTGATATTGTGGGAAACGTCAAAACGGCCCGATCTGTTGATGCAATCTTCAATCCGGTCGACTGACATATTATACAACGCGTTAATCAAGGGCTGCTCACTCTTGTATTCAGGCATCTTGGCTGGACGGGGCTTGCGCATTCGCCAGGGAGCACCGTGGACAAACACCACCTGGGCCGTGTCAATATAGCCGTAGAGGCTGTCCAGACGTCCCATGGTGATATTGGTCTCGATGCGGTCAGGCGCGACAGCAAAGGCAAACACCGAATCCTCGATGATGCTGTCACCCGTCAAAGTGAATGTCTCGTTCTGGACAATCACCTGATTACTCATGCCAGAATTCCTGCCGCAATTACAAAACAAGATACAACTCACGATAAGCATCGCAAGCAGCACAGCGATAATTTGCGCCCTGTATTTCAACATTTCAATGGCAAAGATAGTGCAAGGTGAGAGGAATGCCAAGAAAAAAACACATTTTTTGCTTGAGCATTCCCGAACCGCAGCCTATCTTCGCCGCCAGGCAACATAGTGCAAGTCGAGTGGTATGCCAAGAAAAAAAATTTTTGGTAACGATATAGCAGTTGACCCTGAAAGTTTTTTTAATGCAAACCTTTAGCGAAGTCAATTTCACGAAAATAAATAAAAATTCGCATTAAATTGGTTCTATTCGTGTAATTAGCATTAGCCCCGCAGGGTTTTGGGTCAACAACTATATCATTGCCATTTTTTTGCTTGAACATTCCCGAACCGCAGCCTATCTTCGCCAAGCTAAAGGTTCGCATTAGCCCCGCAGGGTTTTGGGCCTTTGCACTTGGCACGCTTATTGTTCATTCAGTGACGAGTGTTTTATTATTAATTTATTGAAAAAGAAAATAAGATTATGAAGGATTCGCACGACAACACCCCAAGCACAAAGGCTCGTCAGCTGCCTCCCCACGCTTATCACCCCAATCCCTCTTTTAGCATCAGCCGCAAGCCATATATCGCTATGCCCGAGTAAAAAACAACTGTGGGTGACAATCTGACAGACTGTCACCCACATGGTATAAACGGACGGACGGATGGACGGACGATCAGCGAAAAACGCTAATCATCACACCTCTTGAGGCATCATTTGCCAAGCAAGGCCTCGGCCATGTTTAGGGCGGCACGACGGCCGTCACCCATGGCGAGAATCACGGTAGCACCGCCACGCACGATGTCACCACCGGCATAGAGATCGCCCACCGACGACTGCATGGTCTCCTCGTTAACAACGATGGTGTTGCGCTTGGTGATATCCAATCCGGGAATTGAACGCGGCACAAGCTGGTTGGGCGAAACGCCAACAGCGACAATGACCAGGTCAACGGGGATTTCCTCGATGGCACCCTCGATGGGCACGGGACTGCGACGACCCGAAGCATCGGGCTCGCCAAGCTCCATCTTCTGCACCTTCATGGCTACCACGCGACCCTTGTCATCACCGATATACTCGATGGGGTTGTGCAGGGTCTTGAACTCAACACCCTCTTCCTTGGCATGGCCAACCTCCTCACGACGGGCAGGCATCTCCTCCTCGCTGCGGCGATAGATGAGGATGACACGCTCGGTGCCCATGCGCAGGGCGGTACGGGTCGAGTCCATAGCAGTGTTACCGCCACCTATCACAGCGATGGTCTTGCCACGCAGCACGGGGGTATCACCGCCACGACCGGCTTCCATCAGGTTGATACGGGTGAGGTACTCGTTGCTCGACATGATACCGTTGAGGTTCTCGCCGGGGATGTTCATGAAGCGGGGGAAACCGGCGCCAGAGCCGACAAACACACCCTTGAAGCCCATCTCGTGCAGGTCCTCATAACTGATGGTCTTGCCCACCAGGCAGTCCTTCACGAACTCAACGCCCATCTTCTTCAGACCCTCGATCTCATAGTCCACGATGTGGTTGGGCAGACGGAACTCGGGGATACCATACTTCAGCACGCCACCAATCTCGTGCAGTGCCTCGAAGACGGTCACGCTGAAGCCCTTCTTGGCCATGTCACCGGCAAACGACAATCCCGAGGGACCGCTACCGATAACAGCAACCTTGATGCCATTGGCAGGAGCCATGGCAGGCACTTCCTGAGGCAGGTTGTCACGCTGCCAGTCGGCGGCAAAGCGCTCCAGATAGCCGATGGCCACGGCAGGGTGACCCATCTTGTTGTGGATACAACGCGACTCGCACTGTTTCTCCTGGGGGCACACGCGGCCACAAACGGCGGGCAGCGAACTGGTCTCCTTGAGCGTTGCGGCGGCCTGGCCGAACTCACCACGCTCGATGTTCTTGATGAACTTGGGGATATTGATGTTCACGGGGCAACCGGTCACACACTGGGGGTTGGCACAGTCCAGACAGCGGCTGGCCTCAACAACGGCCTGCTCGGCGCTGATGCCCTGGTTAACCTCCTCATTGCAGGTAATGCGGTATTTGGGGTCGAGCTGCGGCATCTCGACACGGGGGATAGCGGTGCGCTCCTTCGGAGTCTTGGAGTTGCGCAAGTCAATGCGCCATTGTTCGTTACGCGAATCCATATTATTCTGTTCCATTGTTATTTTTCTTTTTTTAAGTTGTAAGTTGTTAGTTGTAAGTTTTAAGTACGATTACTATCGACTAAAAACCTATCGAGCATCAAGGCGGAGCCTCTCTAAACTCTAAACACTAAACTGCGAGCGCTGCGAGCATCACTGTGCTCCCTTGAGGCGCATCATCAACTCGTCAAAATCAATCTCATGAGCATTGAACTCGGGACCCTCGACACACACGAAGCGCGTCTTGCCGCCCACAGTCACGCGGCAAGCGCCGCACATGCCGGTACCGTCAACCATGATGGCATTGAGCGAAGCCTCGGTGGGCACCTCATATTTCTTGGTCAACAGGGCACAGAACTTCATCATGATAGCGGGACCAATCGTCACGCAATAGTCAACATGCTCGCGCTTGAACACCTCTTCCATACCGACGGTGACAACACCCTGGTTGCCATAACTGCCGTCATCGGTCATGATGATGACCTCGTCACTCGATGCGCGCACCTCGTCCTCCAGGATGATGAGGTCCTTGGTACGACCTGCCAGCACGCTGATAACACGGTTGCCGGCTTCTTTCATGGCACGGATAATGGGGAGTAGGGGAGCGGTGCCCACACCACCACCAGCACACAGCACGGTGCCATACTTCTCGATGTGAGTGGCCTGGCCCAGGGGACCTACCACGTCATGCAGGAATTCACCCGGCTCAAGGGCACAGATCTTGCGCGTGCTGTCGCCCACACTCTGAATCACCAGCGTGATAGTGCCAGCCTTGGGGTCGCTGTCGGCGATGGTCAAGGGAATGCGTTCTCCTTTTTCGCCAGCGCGGACAATCACAAAGTGTCCGGCACGGCGCGACTTGGCGATGAGGGGAGCCTCAACGACAAGCTTTGTCACGTTAGCAGAAAACTGCTCTTTACTAACGATTTTGTTCATTTGTTGAAATAATAATTAGTTATTAGTTGTATATGTTGTTTATTGTCGTTTTTAGGGTCATTAATGTCCTTAGAGACCTTAGAGTCTTTAAAGCTGAGACATGAATTCCTTGCCGAAATGGCGGCACTGCTCCAGGGCGTCCTGCTCGGGGACCCAGGGCGTGCGGATGCCGTCGTTCACAGGCTCGATGCCGGCGGCCTTGAGGTGTTCGGTAATCAGTTTGGCGGCTTCACCGCTCCAGCCGTAACTGCCAAAGGCGGCACCTTTTTTCTTCTTCAACTTCATGCCCTTGAGCATCTCCAGAATGCCAGCGATGGCATAACTGTAGCCGTTGTTGATGGTGGGAGAGCCCACGAGCACGGCACGAGAGTGGAACACCTCGGTGAGGATGTCGTTCTTGTCGTTTTGAGCGGCATTGTAAATCTTGACGGTAGTCGTGGGCGACTGCTCACGGATTCCGTCGGCAATGGCCTGGGCCATCAGGCGGGTGCTCTGCCACATGGTGTCATAGACGATGGTCACCTGATCCTCCTGATAGGCGTCACTCCATTGCAGGTATTTCTCGATGATCAAGCCGGGATTGTTGCGCCAGATGATGCCGTGACTCGGGCAAATCATCTTCAGGGGCAGATTCATCCCCACGACTTCCTTGACCTTGCGGTTGGCCAACGGGCTGAACGGGGCAATGATGTTGGCATAGTACTTCTCGGCCTCCTGCAGCACCTCGTCCATGCACACCTGGTCATCATAGAGCGACTCGGTGGCATAGTGCTGGCCGAAGCCGTCATTGCTGAACAGGATTTCCTCACCGCTCAGGTAGCAGAACATCGTGTCGGGCCAGTGCAGCATCGTAGCCTCGATAAAGGTCAGCGTGGTGTCGCCCAAATCCAGTTTGTCGCCGGTCTTGACGTTGACGAAGTTCCAGTCCTGGTGGTAATGGCCACGGATGATAGCCTCGCCCTTGGCGGTGCAATAGATGGGAGTTTCAGGGATTTCGCGCATGAGGTCGACGAGAGCACCGCTGTGGTCAATCTCGTTGTGACACATCACGATATAGTCAATCTCGTTAAGGTCAATCTCCTTCTTGAGGTTGGCCACAAACTCTCGGCTGTAGGGCAGCCACGAGGTGTCAATCAGCACATTCTTCTTGTCACGGATCAAGTAGGAGTTGTAACTCGAGCCACGGTGAGTCGACAATTCGTCGCCATGGAACCTCTTCAGTTCCCAATCCACCTTTCCAACCCAAGTCACTCTCTCGGTCAGTTTCTTTCCCATGTCTCTATGTTATATCAATAGTATGGTTAATAGTTGTAATTCAAACAATTTGCAAAGTTACTGCTTTTTTTATTCTCCATGGCCAAAAAAATCCGATAATTTTCTTTTTTATTGTGTGTTAGTGACTTTGCTGTAAAAAAGCGATTCGTGGTTTTTCAAGAGAAAATCGCTAATCCGTTGATTTTCAGCAAAACCGTTTGATAATCAAAAATTAGTGGAAGGATTATTCCTCCCACTGATTAGGCTTAAGCCAAGAAACGTGTAATAAAAAATTATGGTTTAGAAACGGTAACCAAAGGACAGTTGGGCGTTGCCGTTCTTGCGGTAGTTCTCAATGACAAATGCAATAGTTTATCTCCTCTTAAATGCCTAAGTGGCGCTGGGACAAATGTAAGCATGTGTGCCCTGAGTATAACCGACGCCCACACGGTATCCATACCCATTTACACCAATGCGTTTTTAACTGACACAAATCATCAGTTGCCGCAGTAGGTGCCGATGAAGAAGATGCTGCGGGTGCTCTCCTCGAGTATGAAATACAGGAAGGGGCGGTTGGCATGGAACTCGGCTTTTTCATAATGCTGTGGTCCAGGGGATGTATCACCAGCCATCGAAATGGTCACAGCCGAGGCTTTGGCTCCGTCCTCGTTGACTTCAATCTTGGCCTTCTGCTTCATCATTGTTACAAACAGGCTCATGTCAGACATGTTTGAGAAGTCGGCACTGGTGGTGAACGCTGATTTGATGCCCATCGGTTCGAGGACATCTATCAAATCGATGTCGCTCACGATTTCAAACCGAGGCATGAGGATATCCACCTCGTGGGGTGTCATGTCGATGGCGTCCAGATGGTCGGTCAATTCCTGCTGGCTCATCTCGCGGATGAGGTCGCCTGTGGTCTTCCCCTCGGCAGGCAGCATGACATACATGCTGTAGCCGCCGCTGCCAAAGGGTATGCGCAGCATGGAGCACAACTCACTCTCACAGCCCTGCGCTATGGCCTTGCGGTGCATGAGTTCACGTGTCACGATAGATCCGTCAGGCAAGGTGAAACTTGAGTTACGGGTGTCATTCACGTCAAATTTCTCTTTCCAGTCAGCATTGAAATAGATGGCGTTCAACAGACACATGGCGGCATTGGGATTCAACTCGTCTAGGATACTGGGAATCATCCCGGCTGTATTCTTTGAGCACCACTTATTGATTGTTTCCAAGGAACTGCTCTTGGTGAAGTCCAGAGCATCGACTTGAGCGCTATAATAGTTCTTCATGTCGTTGACATACTGTTTGAGCAGGCTTAATCCCTTGGCAGAATTGACGTTGATGCAGTTGGCGATTTTCACGGTCGCGGCCGGATCGACATTGGGCGCTCCTTCAATCATTGTTTTGCAGAATTCGTTCACCGCCGTCGGGTCTGAGCCGAATCCCAGCGTTGCTGTGATTTCGTCACGTGTTGTCCCTGCCGCGCCGGCGTTAAGCATCCCCAGCATATAGGTCACACTGATGGGCGACAGCACAGTGCTGACCTCGCCTTTCTGCTCCTGCATGGTCTGGAACAGCCGCCATGCAAACTCATTGTTGTTGTCACGCATTTGCTTTTGTTCAGCGCTCAACTGGATGGGCTTTTTCTCGGGAAGCATATAAACAACGTGACCGTCATCTTTACAGGCCGTCAGTGCCAGCATCACCAGCAACAGTGCCATCAGTTTCTTTGTCGTGTTCATGATAAATGTGTTTTTAAAACTAAAGTATTGTCTATAGTAATAAAATTAATGGCTGAGTATCGCATCAATGACTTTATTCACGTCAGCAATGTTGACCTCGCCGTCTCCATTGACATCACACTTCATGTAATCTTCATCGACCGGAGGGTTGTCTCCGCCGGCATCATCGATGATGGTCAGAAACTGTCCCCATCCGGAGTCTGCCATATACGTCCTTTCTGTGTCTGACGGCACATACAGTGGCGCATGATTATAGACATTTGTCATGAACATGGACAAATCACCCCATGCTGGAGGTGTCGTCGCCTGGCAAGTCACCGTTGCGATGGCTGGGGCATTCATGAAGGCGTCTTTGCCAATGGTCGTGACGGAATTGCCGATGTTCACGCTTGTGAGTCCAGAACAGCCATAAAACGCATTCATGCCTATTTTGGTAACTGAATTGGGGATATCTATGTTCGTTAGGCCTACACAGCCATAAAACGCATTGCCTCCAATGCTGGTGACCGAGTTGCCTATTATCGCGCTAGTTAGTCCTACGCAACCTCTAAACACATTGTAGTCAATGGTGGTGACCGAATTGGGAATCTCAAGGCTCGCCAATGACGTGCAATTTTCAAATGCCGAAGTACCGATGGTCATGACAGAGTTGCCAAGGGTGAGATTCACTAGACTGGTGCAGCCTTCAAATGCAACCTGTCCTATTTCGGTTACAGAATTGCCGATGCTCACACTAGTCAGTCCCGTGCAACCCTCAAATGCGTTATCTCCAATGGTTGTGACAGTGTTGCCAATAGTCACGCTTGTCAGCCCTGTACAGAATAAGAACGCTCCATATCTGATTGTAGTAACGCCTTCTGGAATAACCAAATCGGTAACTTCAGTGCCATTCAGATAGATATGATGAGCATAATGAAGTGGATTGCTTCTACAAGTCATGTTACACCATGCCGCAATATCTGTAATATTGACGCGAGTCAAGCCTGTACAGTACCCAAACGCATCATATCCAATGGCTGTAACCGAACTGGGTATTGTGACGCTTGTCACCGATCCGCGCTGATAAAACGCATGGTCACCAATTTCAGTTACCTGAAAGGTCTTGCCGTTAAAAGTGACTGTTGACGGAATGACCACGTCGCCAGTGTAATTACTTACATAATGATCTTCATGAGAAGAGTAATAATAGGTCTTGTAGGTAACACTGACTTCGTTCGAGTTCTCTAAAATCTTGTAATAGATACCGTCGACATCAAAGTCATAGACTTCCTCGGCAATGGCAGCCGTTGACATCATGAGTGCCAGCAGCAACAGTGCCATTAGTTTCTTTGTCGCATTCATGTGATATCTCTTTAATTATGATTAATTCGTTACAAAAAAAGTGGATAAAAACTATTTAGGGGGTAAGACGATGAAATCTTCGACATAGGTTACGTTTAAGGGAACCACGTTTTTCTCACCATAGGCGAGATGCTTTAAATTGACATTTGCACTCATGTCGATGGGCTCATCGATCTTGAAGATTTGCGAATATGATTTTGAGGGGCCGTTGTAGTCACGGACAAGAATATACACACTGTCTCCATAACGTCTCATCCCGCCAGGTTTATGCTTGCTGATAGGATATTCCACACCATTAACAATCAAGGACGTTTGGCCTGACGTGTTATCATGGCGTCCAAAGATATATGGTATGCCGTTCACAATCATCGATTGGTAGGTGGGAAAGTCGTTCGGAAGTTCGTATAATTTCCCGTTAAACAGATACTTAAATGGACTAAGGGTGTCAGAAAAATAATTCCCGTATCTAAAAACCATTAGTTCGTTATCGCCTTCTCGCGCATAGCTTTCCAGGCAAATCATGTCGCGTGAAAGATAGGTGTGGAACTTGCCATCTATCCAATAGATGGCCTCATAGTCATAAGGAGATTCATAGACACCAGCCACAAGATGGCCATCCACCACGTCAAATGAATGGAAATTATGCTCATAGGCATCGTATTCATACAATAACTCTTCATTCTTGTAGATTAGAAAACATGACTCCTCTGGAACTCTTCTTTCTCTGAACTGTAACGTGTAAACATCGCCATTCACAACACACATGCTCACGACTCGGTCTGTAAACGGAAACCTTGTCTTGCCGTTACGCAGCAAGTCATATTGCACGCTTCCGTCATCAAGACCTGTTGCTCGTACAGCATACCAGGTCTTACCCTCATTGGCCAGCTTGATAATCACCGAGTTGATAGGACATTCATAGATGGTGTTGCCCTTGTTGTCAAACACATATCCGTGATGTAGATCCCTAATAGCCATATAGATGCGTGGAGCTTTGCTGTAATCAGGCTCGTCATTGTTACAGGCAGTCAATGCCAGCATCACCAGCAACAGTGCCATCAGTTTCTTTGTCATGTTCATGATTCTATGCTTTATTTCAAGTGCAAAAATACTATTGTTAAGTCACAATGTCAATACCCCAAAAGGGTGTTTATCTCATCTCACAATTAAAAGCGGTAGCCGATGGAGAGTTGGGCGTTGCCGTTCCTGGCATTACCGCCTTTATATAGCGGTACCAAGCCCAGGGTGTAGCGGAGTTGAACAAAGACTCGTTCATTGAAATTGTAGGTCGCGCCAAGCCCGAGGCCGAAATCAAAGCCTCTGTGGCCCATGTTGTGCTTTTCTTCCCAATGGCCACTGCTATCGTCCCACTTATCGGTACTCTTGTCATAGACTTTAAAGCCAAATTGTGGGCCCAGGTCAATGCTCAATGATGAAGTCACATAATACTTCAACATGACAGGAATACTGATGTAATTGGTCTGATAAGTCGTGGTTATATCACGGGTGGGCTCTTCGCTCAGCCACCAATCTTTCCATTCACATTTGGGGCGATTATGAGCAGCAAACACCACCTCGGGGGCGATTGCAAACTTATTGCCAAAGCGGTATTCCATGAACACACCTGCCTGGTAACTCAATGCGCTTTCGTCGTTGATGTTTTTACCCCACTGGTGGGTATAGTCCACACCGACTTTGGGGCCAAAAGTGAAATTCTTCTGCGCCATGGCCGTTCCAGCGGCCATCAGCATGCACACGAGTGCAATCATTGTCTTCTTCATGATCATAAAAGATTCTATGTAATACATTAAATAAAAACGTCTCTAATGGTTATTCTCCTGAAAGGCGGTTCAGGCTTGACTCGATGATCGTTGAGATGCGGTCTTCAGGTTTAGAGACAAGAGGGAGTTGACTGCAAGAACGGATAACTATCTTGAGTAAATAAAGCTGCTCGTCGGGCAGGTTCGTATCATAGTGATAGGCGATAAAACCGCCCAGCAGATAGGTGAATGCGAGATTGGTCCTTTCGGTTCCATCGCTGAATCTTGAAGTCACCACTTGTGCTAATCGGGCTACCTGCTCATTGGATAGCACCTTGTGATCCACAGCAGAGCAGACAAAGAATGTCCAAGGCTGAAAACGTGTGAACATGATGTCCTCTGCGCGGCTGTCCAATTCTGCATACAGGTCCAGGGTGGCCTGCAAGCCGCCGTTGCGTTTCATGAGTTCGGCATAGCCGTTAAAGTGTGCGATGGTTTCCAGAAAGCCCTTGTACTCATCGTTGTAAGCCGCAAATGTGGCATTATACGGGTAATTTGAGCAGGTTATCGCCAAATTTCGTGTTGACATGGCCTTCAACAAATCCTTGGGAATGTTGCACATAGCCATCATTGCCTCAACACTCTCTGCCTCGGTCTTGTGCTCTTGCCAGTAAGCGAAGTCATAGCCACCGCCTTGCAGGCCGCTGTCATCAATCGAGGGCGTCGGCCAGAAGGCAAAATCTTTAGTCTGGTCGTAATAGAACATGGGCAATTCCTGGTTGTTGTCATAGTCCATAGGCTGCTGTGTTTCCGGCTCATCAGTCGTACAAGCCGTTAAGGCTATCATTGCCATCATTGCCAAAAATAACATTCTTGTTTTCATATCTCTATTGTTGTTTAATTGATTAGTTGACTGTTTCTTGGGTGCGTTGCAGGGTGGCGTCGTTGCCGCTGCGGCGCTTGAACGGATTGTTGATGGTGTTGAACGTCCACCTGACCATGAGTGAGACGCTACGTGAGTCGTTATGGATGTCGGTGCTGTTGAACACGTTCACGTATTCAGTATCAATGCGGGTGCTCATGCTACGCTTGAACACGTCATTGAAGTTGGCACCCAAGGTGAGCCTATCGCCGAGCAGGTGGGCCATCACGCTCAGATTCAAGCCCAGCCTCGAATTGCAGCGTGTGCTGCATCCCGAGGTCCAGGGCGTGGAATACAGCAGGTCACACCCCAGCATCACATGCTGCGAGAGGTTGTACTGAAGGTTGCCATGCAGCACGGCAAACGGTCGGCTCTCGATCTCGTCCCGTCCCAATGAGGGCACGGGAATGCGGGGCCATGTGCCCGACGCCAGCAAGAAGACGTTGAAATATCTGTTGCTGTAGGAATAATCCAGGTCAAGGCTCAGGGCATGAATGCGGCCGATGTTGATGGGGCTCTGGAGCAGGGCTCCTGAACTTAACAACTGATGTACGGTCTGGATGGCATTGTCAACACGGCTGTAGGACAGCTGGGCCGCAAAATGCTTATACTGGGCCGTCAGGGCAAAACGGTCGGTCGCCGTAGGGCGCAACTCGGGATTGCCCGTGGCGAGGTCATCGGCGCCCAGATAGATGATATTGGGCGACAGACTGTTGCTCGGTAAATTCTCTTGCGATGAATGACCCGTCATGAAATCAGAGTTTGACAAGAAGGAATAACCCAGACTGTTGTACGGCAACACGTTAAAGTAGAATGTGGAGCGCAACTGGTTGTAGGAAGGGCGCACGAGCGTGCGGCGATAGCTGGCCATGAGGTCAAGGTCGTCGTTCACCCGATAGCCCACCTTAAGGCTCGGCAACAGGTCATGATAAGTTTTCTCAAAACGGATAACAACGTCCTGAAGCGTTTTGGTGTAGTCATACTCATAGCGCAACCCCAGGTTCAAGCGCCAGCGATTCCATTGCTTGCTCAGCGCATAATAGGCCGAGGCCCAATAGTTGTTGCGGTTGCTTCGCTGCCTATCGCCCGCTTTCTCAACTTCGCTGGCATTATTGGCATGGCCCCATTCCAGTCCCGACTTGTGCTCCCAACCATGGGTGGCAAAGTCATATCTTGCCGTGGCCGTGCTGATCTCATAGTCGTTGAAATAGTCTATCGTTTGAGGTGCCAGGCCAGGGCTGTGGATATCCTGGCGATTGGTCTGCCAGGAATAGGCACGGTCGTAGATGAGCAGCAGCCGGGAATCGTCGGTGCGTTGCCACGAATAACTGGCTGAAATGCTCTGGTGGTCTGATCTCAAGGCCATGTCACACTTTTTGACTGTCTGGAGAGTGAAGTAACCATAATTATACTTGCGTGACGAATGCAGGTCAATACCTGTCTTGCTGAAGTCGCCACTGTATTGAACACCCACGACACTCTTGGGGGTGAAGGCATAGTTGATGCCGGCGAACACACGGTAGTTGTCTCCGCTGCCCGCATAGCTCGTGGTGTCGTTTTTCCAGCCACTGCCTTGAGCATGGGTATATTGCGTGTTGTAACTGCGGGAATAGTTGCGGCTGTAGCCCAGCGAGATGTTGCCCGACAGCTTGTTATACTTGCCGTCAATCGTCAGGGTCGTGGCGTTGGACACCTTGTGCTTGAAGTCCACGATGTCGGTCAGGCTGGCGCCCAGATGGTTCTTGATGGAACTGTGCGTGTACAACTTGATGACCGCATCGGCAGTAGAAGCATATTGCGCATCGGGGTCGCGGATGATTTCGACGCGCTTGATGTCTTTGGAACTCAAAGCCCTGAGTTCCGACCTGTTGGTAACGCGGCGATCATTGACATACACCTCGGCTGAACTGCGCCCGATGACCGAGATACCGTCACCCGCATCGACCATGATACCCGGGGCCCATCGCAACAGGTCCAGCGCATTGCCCGCGTTACCCATAATGGTGCCGTCGATGCTGTAGATGGTATAATTGGTCCCGTCGCGCGCCACTTGCATCTTGGGCGCAGTGACAACGGTTTCCTGGAGCCTGGTGATCTCGGGTTCCATCTTGATGGTACCGATTCTCACCGTCTTACAAGGCTTATACACAGTCTTGTAACCCACATGGCTGATACGGGCTATGACCTTTTCACGTTCAACGGGAATGACAAAGATGCCGCTGGCATTGCTCACGCCGTGGGTGAGCAGGGTGGAATCCCGAGGGTCCATCACGATGATGTTGGCATACTCCAGCGGCTGCCCTTTCTCATCAACGAGACGACCGATGAGGCGGCGGTCGGTCTTGTGGGTACATTCCACATAAATCTCGTGTTTGTCGTTGACGGTCATGGCGATAGGGTAGAAGCCGATGAGTTGACGGATGGCATCGGGGACGCTCTTGCCTCTCACGTCGGCAGTGACACTGAAGTCCTCGAGTTCGTTGAAGATGAACACGATACGGTAACGGTCGGTTTGGCCTTGCAGATACTTCAGCGCCTCGCTCATCGAGACCCGATTGAAGCGATGGGTAATCTGTTGTGCATCGACACCTAAGGCCATGACACAACCGATGAGGAATAATATCAATAGCCGCAGTCTCATTATTGATTGGCCATCATATCGTTCTGGGTAATCACCAGAAGATTACCTTCGAGCTTGACGCTGAATGCCTCGAAGTTGTTGAGCATCTCAACGACCTCGTTGAGGGTGAAATCGGGTTCCCACTTATAGTATAACCGCAGGGAGCGCACCTCGTCGCCATGCCACTGAGGCTGGACGTTGTAGTGTGCTGCCAGGTCATTGATAATCTGCTCCAGCGGCACATCATCATACAAGTGAGCCTTAGGCTTGTCCGCCACGGCATCAACGGCGCCCTCTGTCCTGTCGTTCACTTGCGGATTTACGTTGGGAGAGGTATTCTCAACGGTTTCGGTTTGGGGAGCATGGGCGAAATGGGAATAAATGGCCGCGGTAGCAAGGCCGAAGACTGCCAGGACGACAATAGCGGCAACGATTTTTCTCCAGCCAAAGTGCTTGGTAGTGCGAGCATGATGGGCAGCGACAAAGCGTTCCCATTCCTGGTCAACCGTTCCGGCCGTGAATTCCTGATCGACCTGCTCTGCGTCAAGGGCACTGCGCGTCTTGCACATCATCTCATAGAGCGATGCACACTCACTGTCGGCGAGGATTTCCCGCCATTGCTCATCGGTATATTGTCCCGGATCGTCCATCATGCGGAACAGTAAATCGGTCTTTTCCATCATCCCAAAGATTTTGAGGGACTTCTATAAATTAACTTGAGTTGGGTTTTGAATGATTTTTGAGCAGACTTTGTCTTAGCTTCGCAGGAACATAGCAAACTATGGTCCAAGAAGATGAGGCAAAAGATGCCAAAAAGCAGCAAAATACAGCCAACAAAAATCATAATCATTTCGATAATTTAATAGGTGTCCCGTAAAGTTAAACGTAATTGACTGAGCGCGTTGCGCAGATGCTTGTAGATTGTCGTCTCGCTGACTTGCAGCCGTGTGGCGATCTCCTTGAACGTCAACCCATACCGGTAATGTAACAAGATGATTTCACGGCAGACGGGCGGACTCAGGTGGAGGATTCCTTTTTGCAAAGCAATCACCTCCTCCTCATACCCGTCGTCAACATTCAGAGTGTCGATGGCTGACAGATAGCCTTTCATGGCGCGCTCCCGTGTGTCATGACTGCGCATCACATTCAAGCAGGCATTGCGCACACACGACAACAGAAAAGCCCTGGCTTTATCGCTATCGAAACGAATATCACCGTTCAAGAGCATGGCAAAAACATCTTGAACAATGTCACGACTTTCCTCCTCGTCGTGTAACATGATGATTGCCAAGCGGTACATTGCGTGATAATGCTCCTTGAACAGCGTTTCGATATGTCTTTTATGATCCGTCATTCACTATATTAGACACGCAAAAACCGATTTACTAAACCCCAAACAGCATTTTTTCTTTAAAACATCGACCACCCACACTTAGCGAGCGGTCGAGATATCCCTCAAAGAGGCCGGATCAACTGATTTCGCCGCCGGTGTAGAGTTGGTAGTATTTGCCCTTGGTGGCAAGGAGTTCGTCGTGGGTACCACGCTCGATAATGCGGCCCTTCTCGAGGACGATGATGCAGTCGCTGTTACGGACGGTGGACAGGCGATGGGCGATGACAAAGGTCGTGCGGCCTTGCATCAACGAGTCCATGCCACGCTGCACGAGGGTCTCGGTACGGGTATCGATGCTGCTGGTAGCCTCGTCGAGGATGAGGACAGGCGGGTCGGCAACTGCAGCACGGGCAATGGCAAGCAGCTGGCGCTCACCTTGACTCAGGTTGCCGCCGTCAGCATCAAGAATCGTCTGGTAGCCATTGCTCAAGCGGCGGATGAAACCGTCGGCATTGACGAGTTTGGCGGCCTCAATGCAATCCTGGTCCGAGGCATCCAGCCTGCCATAGCGGATGTTGTCGAGGACTGTCCCTGTAAAGAGGCGTGTCTCCTGCAGCACCATGCCCAAGCTGTGCCTGAGGTCTTGCTTGCTGATGTCATTAATGCTGATACCGTCATACAGTATCTTGCCATCCTGAATGTCGTAGAAGCGGTTGATGAGGTTGGTAATTGTCGTTTTGCCGGCTCCCGTACCGCCCACAAAGGCAATCTTCTGGTCGGGCATGGCATCGATGTCGATGTCAAAGAGCACCTGCTTCTCCTCGTTGTAACCGAAGTCCACATCATTAAACTTAACGCCGCCATTCACCTGCTGATACTTGAAAGTGCCGTCTGCTTGCGGGATTTTCCAAGCCCACACGCCAGTGCGCTTCTTGCAGGGAATGAGCATGCCTCGTCCGTCGTGGCCGGCATTGACCATGGTCACCTTGCCATGATCAGCCTCGACGGGCTCGTCACAGATCTTAAAGATGCGGTCGGCGCCAACCGATGCGTTGAGCACACTGTTGATTTCCTGGCTGATGCTGGCAATGGGGCGTGCGAAACTCTTATTCAGCGTGAGGAAGGCCACCAACGTGCCCAGCGTCATTCCGCTGTGGCCGCTGATGATAAGGGCTGCGCCCAAGACGCCCATCAGCACATAACTCAAATGGCCAAGGTTACCGTTGACAGGCATGACGATGTTACCGATGCGGTTGGCATCATAGGTGTTGCTGCGCAATTCCTCGTTGATGGTCTCAAACTGCTCAATGGCCTTATCCTCATGACAGAAGACCTTGACCACCTTCTGGCCTGTCATCATTTCCTCAATGAAGCCGTTGACCTCGGCAAGTTTCTGCTGTTGCACGCGGAAGTGCTTGCGGGACCGTTTTCCCAGGTAGGTTGTTGACCACGCCATGATGAGCGCCATCACAATCGAGAGAATGGTCATGGGCACACTCATCACTATCATGCTGGCAAAGGTAATTCCCAAGGTAATCAGCGAGTTAAATGCCTGGGGCAGACTGTGACTGATCATCTGACGCAGGGTATCCACATCATTGGTATAGGTGGACATTACACCGCCGTGGGCATGCGTGTCAAAATACTTGATCGGCAAGGACTCCATGTGGTCAAATGTGCTGGTGCGCAGCTTGAGCATCGTGCCCTGGCTGACGTTGATCATCAAGCGGCTGTGAAGATAGGAGCACAAGGCACCAAAGGTGAGCACGATACCCAGTTTGAGCAGCGTCTGAGCCAATGGCCCGTAGTCGGGATGCGCCTGTCCCATCAGCGGTGCGATATAGTCATCGATGAGGGTGCGCGTGAATAGGGTAGAGGCTAGGGTAGTGCAAGCGGTTACCACAATACATGCCGCCACTGCCACGAAGGAGAACTTGTAGTTCTTCATCACAAAGGCAAATAGCCTTAACAAGGTACTGCGCTTGTTGACTCCTGTCGTGTCCACCACAACATTGCGTCCGGGTCCATGTCCGGGTCCTCCTGGCATTCTCATGATCGGGCCTCCTTTCTGTTGTCTTGGGGTTTGTCAAAGTCTCCTCCTGCTGCCTCCTGGATAGCACAGATTTCCTGATAAATCTTGCACGACTTCAGCAGGTTGTCGTGGCTGTCAAAGCCTGCAATCTTACCGTTATCAAGCACCAGGATGCGGTCACAGTCCTTGATACTGCTGATGCGCTGGGCGATGATGAGTTTTGTCATGTCGGGCAAATGCTCGCGCAGGGCTGCACGGATGCTGGCATCAGTGGCATTGTCACAGGCACTGGTACTGTCATCCAGCACCATGACCTTGGGATTCTTCAGCAAGGCGCGGGCGATGCACAGGCGCTGTTTCTGACCGCCAGAAACATTGGAACCGCCTTGTTCTATCTTGGTCTCGTAACCATCGGGCATTTCCATGATGAAATCGTCGGCGCAGGCCACACGGCAAGCCTCACGGCACTGCTCGAGTGTGGCGTTCTCATCTCCCCAACGCAAGTTGTCAAGGATGGTGCCCGAGAAGAGGATATTCTTTTGCAACACCACGGCTACGCTGTTGCGCAACGCTGTCAGGTCATAGGTCGTCACGTCCTTGCCGCCAATCATCACGCTTCCTTTGGAGACGTCATACAAGCGGCTCACCAGATTGATGAGCGACGACTTGCCGCTACCGGTACCGCCTATCAAACCGATGGACTCTCCACTCTTGATATGGATATCTATATTATTGAGCGCGTACTCACCACTGCCGCCCTTATAAGCGAAATAGACCTTGTTGAAATCTATGCTGCCATCGGGAATAACAGTGTCGGCATTCTCGGGATTTACAATATCCGGGATTTCGTCAATCACCTGTGCCACACGCTCTCCGCTTGCAATACTTTGAGTGATGGTCACAAATATCATGCTGAGCATCATCAGTGACATCAGGATTGTCATCACATAGGTGAACAATGATGTCAACTGACCGGTCGTCAAGGTGCCGCCAACAACAAATTGAGCACCAAACCATGAGATGGCAATGATGCATCCATAGACTACCATATTCATCACAGGGCCATTGAGAGCCATCAGGCTCTCGGCCTTCACGTTGAGGTCATAGAGACGTTTGGTCGCTTTCCAGAATTTGCTCTTCTCGTAATCCTCGCGGACAAATGCCTTCACGACTCGAATGCCGGAGACATTCTCCTGTACAACGCCATTCAGCACATCATACTGCTTGAATACCAGGGCAAACATCTTGGAGACCTTGGTGATGATGACTGCCAAAATCACGCCCAAGACCACACTCGCAATAATGAAGATGAGACTGAGCTGCGGACTGATGACGAAACACATCACAATGCTGGACAACAGGTTGAACGGTGCACGCACAGACGTGCGGATAATCTGCTGATAAGCATTCTGCAGGTTAGTCACATCGGTCGTCATGCGTGTAACCAGGCCTGATGTGCTGTACTTGTCAATATCACTGAAGGCAAAGCGCTGGATATTCTTGTACATCGCATCACGCAGGTTGCAGGCAAACCCCGACGATGCAAAGGATGCATATTTGCCCGCCATGATTGCCGCCAGCATACTCATGAAAGCCATGACAACCATGATCAGGCCGTACTTGTAAACACTCGGCATATGGCCAGCACTGATGCCGTTATCAATAAGCTTGGCGGTCACATAGGGGATGAGCACGTCAAGCACAACCTCAAGCATAATAAAGACAGGCGTCAGCAACGACGCTGTTTTATATTGCTTGACTTGTTTGAGTAGAGTTTTTACCATCTTTATATACTTGAAACTGAGTGAGACCAACAAAGTTACAAACTTTTATCGGTATTTCAATCAAGAGCAATACAAATTAGACGAAAAATGAAGAAACACGTAAAAATAGGGTAGAATTACTATAATTAATCTTTACTTTACAATATGATATTTATTTAACTAATATACAATTATTTAACTATTAATTACATGGAAGAATATCCATCAAAACAGACTTACAAAGCCTCATTCAAGCATTTTGTGCTTACAATTTTTAAAAACCAATAAGAATTATATTGTACTTTTTGTTTAAGAAGTATCTATTATTATATTAATAATGTGTAGTTTAAATAAAATAATCAAATTATTACATGTATGATTTTCTCCTTATTTGCCGATTCTTCATTTGATGAGAGGAAAAACGAGATTTATTACATCAAAAAATTTTTGTTTCTTTACTTCAATCATATGCAGAAAACAATTTGATGCACAAACAATTAGTTATTTGTTCAATATTAATCGCTTGACAGCGATCTTACCATCTATGTGCACAAGCGAACGGAACCGCAGTTTATTTTTTGCTTTCTGTGATGAAGGATGCCCGGAGTCTTCGCCAACTGCACACTCATGATGAATCTGCATGTTTTTCTGACAAGTTAACTCGATGAGATTTGAAAATTCAAATCCAGATTTAGCAGGGATGGAAATATCACGGTTTTTTAACGCTGTAATTTTGCCCTGTATTTGGATGGTATTTGCCCAAAGCCACGTTATCGCCATCAATATCTCCATAAAAATAAATATTGATATTATGTTAAATAAACAATCGGTTTATATGAAGTGATTATCCCCCATGAGAAGGCATATTAAACAAGGGTTAACAAAAACGGAAATGAATCAAGCTGCTATTTTCTTTTTTTCTTGGATGCAGCCTTGTAGAGTGCCTTGCGCAGTCGCTCGGCGATTTCATGTTCCTCGTCGGCAAGATCATCAAGACCCACTTTCTCGTAAATGGCTTGCAGGCGTTCATGCGGTTCGGGACGCTTCTTGTCGGCTTTAGCCGCTCTCTTATATGCTTTGATGGACTCGGGAACATCATGCTGCTCTTCTCTCAACTCAGCCACTGTCATTAAAGCCATGTAATTGTTCTTGTCTAAAACCAGCGCGTTGTTCAACTCGGCTTCGGCATTTTCCAACTGGTCCAACGTCATCAGCAACCTGGCCTTGCCGATCATGGCCTCAACACATTCTGGTACGATGCGCAACGCCTTATTGTAATTAGCTAATGCAGAGCGTATTGCAATGTCATCTAAGCGTTTACCATAATGGGCTCTCCCCTCGCCTACTACCCCACCGTCATCGGCGTCGATCGCTTGGTCGCCCATCGAGACATATTCCAATGCCAGGCTATGGAGGGTTTTCTTCTGACTGTCAATTATCTGCTGCATTTTCTCGATGGTGCGAAGCTGTTTCTTGAAGGCATTCAGTTTTCTGGAAATCAGTCGTTTCACGGCTTCATTCTGAAGTTCATCTTTAATCTTCATCGCATCAGCAAAATATCTCACACAGTCCTCAAACTCATGGTGATCAAAGGCGTGAACGGCCCGACGATACAACTGATTGGCACGCTCTTGCTCCATGGCCTCGTTGATGAGTTGACGGTTGTTGAATTGCCTGCTAAACTCCACTACTGCCGGATTAACGATGATATCCCTGTCACTCAGTGGCTTGAGTAAGGTGATACCCTCTAATGATGTGCATCGGGAAAGTGCCACGTAAGTCTGGCCTCCAGTGAACGCGCCTCCGGCAAAGTCTATCACCACATGATTGAAAGTAAGTCCCTGGCTACGGTGCACGGTAAGAGCCCAAGCCGGCTTAATGGGAATCTGAGAAAATGAGCCGAGTACTTTCTCCTCCACTTTCTTCTCTTTCTCGTTGTAGGAATACTGCATGTTCTCCCACACTTCCCATTCCACCTGCATCTCGGCACCGTTTTCAAGCGCGACGAAAACCGTATTATCGGTTAATCGTGTCACCTTGCCGATAGTGCCGTTACACCATCGTCCCTTCTTGTCATTGCGGATAAAGATGACTTGAGCGCCTTCTTTCAAGACGAGGTTCAGCGCCGTGGGAAGGCTGTTGTCCGGGAAATCACCCTCTATGGCCCCTTCATAGACAAATTCAGGGGTCTTCAATGCCTTCATGTGTTCATCATTGATGGAGTCCACCGTGTCACGACGCGTGGCCAGCGTAATGGCAAAGCCATCTTCAACATCCTGATAATCGGGATTGTAACGCTGGTTAAGATGCGACATGTCGGCAGGTGTGGCACGACTGACTCTCACACGATCGAGCAAGGCAATGAAGTTGCTGTCGCTCTGGCGGTAGATCTTGCGTAACTCAATGGGCACCAGATTAATCTGCTGAAAAGCCAAGGCATTGAAAAAGAAGAAATTCTTATAATATCGCCTTAGGATGTCACGCATGTCATGAGTCACCACAGGTTCCAATTGAAAGATATCACCCACCAGCAGCAACTGTTTGCCTCCAAATGGCTCACGCATATTGCCCGAATAAACCCTAAGCACCCGGTCAACAAAATCTATGATATCGGCTCTCACCATCGAAATCTCATCAATGATGATGAGCTCGAGTTCACGGATGAGTTTCACCTTCTCCTTAGTGTAACGGAGCATCTTGCGCATGCGAGCCGGTTTGGCATAGTCCGGGTCATCAGGCACCATTGGTTTGAATGGAATCTTGAAAAACGAGTGCATCGTCTGCCCACCAACATTCACAGCAGCGATACCCGTCGGGGCCAGCACCACTGTCTTCTTCTTGGTGTTAGCACGGATGTACTTAAGAAATGTGCTCTTGCCAGTACCCGCCTTGCCTGTAAGAAACACCGAGCGGTGGGTATGTTGCAACACATCCCAAGCATCCTGGAATTCAGGGTTGTTGAGGTCAATATTCTGCAGCTCGTCGGCCACGGTTATTCTTGAATAAGAGGGACTTAATCCAATTTCAGCACAGCGAGGAAAGCCTTTTGTGGCACTTGCACGGTGCCGATTTGCTTCATGCGCTTTTTACCTGCTTTCTGTTTCTCAAGCAGTTTGCGTTTGCGGCTGACGTCACCACCATAGCACTTGGCAGTCACATCCTTGCGCACCTGCTTCACCGTCTCGCGGGCAACAATCTTGGCGCCGATGGCGGCCTGAATGGCAATATCATACTGCTGTCGCGGTATCAGCTCTTTGAGCTTCTCACACATGCGACGTCCCAGTGTCACCGCATTGTCAACATGGGTCAAAGTACTCAGTGCATCCACTGGCTGACCATTCAGGAGGATATCCAGTTTAATCAGCTTGGATTCACGGTAACCGTTGATGTAATAGTCAAACGAAGCATAGCCCTTGCTGATGCTCTTGAGTTTGTCATAGAAGTCAATCACAATCTCTCCAAGAGGAATGTCGAACGTCAATTCCAGGCGATTGCCAGAGATATACTCTTGCTTGGCCAACTCACCACGCTTGGACAGGCACAGAGTGATGATGGGACCCATATACTCACTCTGGGTGATAATAGATGCGCGGATATAAGGCTCCTCAATGTGTTCGATCACGGCGATGTCAGGCAAGCCGGCAGGGTTATGCACCTCAGTCATGCCGCCTTTCTTGTCATACACCTTATAGGATACGTTGGGCACAGTGGTGATGACCTCCATGTTGAACTCACGGCTCAAGCGCTCCTGCACAATCTCCATGTGCAACAATCCAAGGAAGCCGCAGCGGAAACCGAATCCCAGAGCCACCGACGACTCGGGAGTGAACGTCAAAGCGGCATCATTAAGTTGCAATTTCTCGAGAGAAGCACGCAAGTTCTCAAAGTCTTCCGGGTCAATGGGATAAACACCGGCAAACACCATCGGTTTCACTTCCTGGAAACCTTCGATGGCCTTCTCACACGGCTGCTGGACGTGGGTGATGGTGTCACCCACCCTCACCTCGGTCGAATTCTTGATACCCGAGATGATATATCCCACTTTACCCGCCGACAAACTGGCACAAGGCTGCTGCCGCAACTTGAGCACGCCCAACTCGTCCACGTTATACTCTTTCTCGGTATTGACAAACTTCACAAAGTCGCCCTTTGCGATAGAGCCGTTCAATATCTTGAAATACACAATGATACCCCTGAATGAGTTGAACACCGAGTCAAAGATCAAGGCCTGCAACGGAGCCTCGGGGTTACCCTCGGGAGCCGGTATGCGCTTCACGATGGCATCAAGAATCTCAGGCACGCCTTCTCCGGTGCGCGCGCTGCAACGGATGATGTCGCCAGGGTCACAGCCCAGCAACTCGACTATTTCATCTTCCACCTCATCGGGATGGGCACTATCCATGTCAATCTTATTGATGACGGGGATAATCTCCAAGCCATTGTCAATCGCCATATAAAGGTTGGAAATCGTCTGGGCCTGAACGCCTTGTGTGGCATCCACGACCAGCAGAGCACCTTCACATGCAGCAATCGAACGTGATACCTCGTAGGAGAAGTCCACGTGTCCCGGTGTGTCAATCAGGTTAAGGGTATACTTGGTACCCTCCATCATATAGTCCATCTGGATGGCGTGGCTCTTGATGGTGATGCCACGCTCGCGCTCCAAGTCCATGTCATCGAGCACCTGCGCCTGCATGTCCTTGCCGGCTACAGTGTTGGTGAACTCAAGCAGACGGTCGGCCAAAGTGCTCTTTCCGTGGTCGATGTGCGCCACAATGCAGAAGTTGCGTATTGTCTTCATTATTCTGATGATGTCGTTTTTGTTTAAGTGTGCAAAGTTAATGAAATTTTTCCATACTCAGATAAACTATCAGCCAATTCACGGGGTAACCGTTTCAAAAAAGCATTAAAAACGAGTGTTCAGCTCATCGGGCCGAACACTCGTTAACTATTTTGCCTTGCACATTGTTATCTCTTATCCGCAGCGAGACGTTCCGCAATTGGTACAGATGAGGCAGCCTTCCTGATAGACCAGCGTGTCCTGGCCACAGTTGGGACAACGCTCGGCCGCAGCCTCGCCATTGTGGATATAGCGCTTGAGCGCACGTTCAACACCCATCTTCCACGTGTTAATGGACTGGCTATCAAGTTCCAGACTGCTCACAAGCTTTAGCACCTGCGGAATGGGCATACCATAACGCAAGACACCCGAAATCAGCTTCGCATAGTTCCAGAACTCGGGATTGAACTTCTCGGACAAGCCCTCGATGGTCGTCTTGAAACCACGCTTGTTAATAAACTGGAAGTCATAGCGCTTCACGCCATCCTCACCCACGGCCTTGATGATTTTGCCCTTGGTAACAGATTTGGGACAGAAAATGCCCTCATCGTCATCGGCGATACCGGTGAAGATCTCATAGGGGCGGCCATCTATCAAGCCGATAAAGGCAATCCATTTCTCCTTCTTGTTCTGGAAACGTACCACGTCGGCCTCCAGCTCGACTGGGCGCTTCAGTATGTGTTCCTCCTCGGCGATGTAACGGCTTGCACTCTCCTCTTTGCCGGCTTTTTCCTTCTCTTCCTCTTTCTTCTTGTCGTTGTCACTCAAGGCCACGAGCACGCCAGTGCGGGAGCCATCACGATAGACCGTGCAGCCCTTGCAGCCGCTGCGCCAAGCCTCGACGTAGAGCTTATTGACCATTTCTTCACTGATGTCGTTGGGCAGGTTAATGGTCACGCTGATGCTGTGGTCCACCCACTTCTGCACCTCGCCTTGCATCCTCACCTTGTTCACCCAGTCCACATCGTTGGCAGTGGCTTTATAATAAGGTGATTTCTCGACAATGGCGTTCAATTCCTCTTGCGTGTAGTCACGACGAACGGGGATGTTGTTGATATTCATCCAGGTCACCAGCTTGTGGTGATAGACGATGAATTCCTCAAAGGAGTCGCCATTCTCGTCAACCAAGTCAACATGAACATCCTTGTCACTGGGATTCACTTTGCGGCGACGCTTATAAACCGGCATGAAGACGGGCTCGATGCCCGAGGTAGTCTGTGTCAACAAACTTGTGGTGCCCGTGGGAGCAATGGTCAGGCAAGCGATGTTGCGTCGGCCATACTTCACCATCTCCTCATAGAGTTTCGGGTCAGCCTCACGAAGGCGGTTAATGTAGGGATTGTTTTCCTCACGCTTGGCGTCATAAATCTCAAAGGCACCACGCTCCTTGGCCATCTGAACCGATGAGCCATAGGCAGCCAGTGCCAGTGCGCGGTGAACGCTCACCGAGAATTCAGTGGCTTCGGACGTTCCGTAACGCAGTCCCATAGCGGCAATCATGTCACCCTCACCCGTGGTGCCCACACCGGTACGACGGCCCTTGAGGGTCTTGTTGCGAATCTTGTTCCAAAGATTCATCTCGGTGGTTTTGACCTCACCCGTTTCAGGGTCAGACTTGATTTTCTCGAGAATCTTCTCGATTTTCTCCATCTCAAGGTCAATGATATCGTCCATCATGCGCTGGGCACATGCCACATGTTCAGCAAAGAGGTCGAAGTCGAAATAAGCCTCGGATGTGAAGGGGTTCTTCACGTAGCTGTACAGATTGATGGCAATGAGGCGGCAGCTGTCGTAGGGGCACAAGGGAATCTCGCCGCAAGGATTGGTAGAAATGGTCTTGAAACCCAGGTCAGCATAACAGTCGGGCACCGACTCTCGAGTGATTGTATCCCAGAAGAGAATACCCGGCTCGGCGCTGCGCCATGCGTTGTGAACAATCTTAGCCCATAACTTAGCGGCGTCAGTGTCTTTCTCATAGATGGGTTTGTCGCTATCAATCGGATATTGCTGGTGATAGGGTTTCCCCTCCACTGCTGCACGCATGAAATCGTCGTCGATGCGGACCGACACATTGGCACCGGTCACTTTGCCCTCTTCCATCTTAGCGTCGATAAACGACTCGGCATCGGGATGCTTGATGCTCACGGTGAGCATCAACGCTCCACGGCGTCCGTCCTGAGCCACCTCGCGAGTGCTGTTGCTGTAACGCACCATGAAGGGCACCAAGCCAGTAGATGTCAGAGCGCTGTTCTTGACAGGAGAACCTTTGGGACGGATATGGGACAAGTCATGACCCACACCGCCACGGCGCTTCATGAGTTGCACCTGCTCCTCATCAATCTTGAGGATGCCGCCATAACTGTCGGGTTCACCGTCCAGTCCAACGACAAAGCAGTTGCTCAATGAGCCCACCTGGAAGTTGTTGCCGATTCCAGCCATCGGGCTGCCCTGAGGCACGATATAACGGAAATGACTCATCAGATCGAAGAGCCGGTCCTCGGTCAGTGGATTGGGATACTTTTTCTCAATGCGGGCGATTTCGCGCGCGATGCGACGGTGCATATCGTCGGGGGTCAATTCAAAGAGATGACCGAAAGAGTCCTTCAGGGCATATTTCGTCGCCCAAACCCTGGCAGCGAGTTCATCGCCGTCAAAGTATTGCAACGAGGCTTCATATGCCTGCTGGTAAGTGTAGGTTTTTTGTTCCATTGCTATCTTGTTGAAATTCTGTTGTTTTTAAGGATTAAATTGATCTTGGCATCGCCATAACGGCAAAAACCTCGCAAAGGTAATAAGTTTGTTTTGAATAACAAAATAATTCAAGAGTTTTCTAAAGTTTTTCAAATAAAATCATAGTTATTTGTTTTTCAAGTATTTAAGTTTTTGAGAATGAGAAAAAGTTTTCCAAAACATCAATTGAATGTAAAGCAAAGTGGCTCAAAATAAATCATTTGCAACAAAAAAAGTGGGTTCCCCAATGCGGGGAGCCCACTCTGTAGACATGCGGTAAAATGCTTACTGGAGCGTACCGTCCTGAGCTGCCTTGATCATATCCTCATTGGCAGTGATGTAAATCTCCACACGACGGTTCTGTGCACGGCCAGCCTCGGTGTCATTGCTGGCAACGGGATAGTCATAAGCAAGACCCCTGCTGGAGAGACGTTTGGAGGGAACACCTGCGTTGGTCAGGTAGCTCTTCACCTCATTAGCACGAGCATTGGACACTTTCTCATTAGCAGCACGGGTGCCCACGTTGTCGGTGTGACCGTAAATCTGAACATCGGTCTGGGGGTTGTTGAGCAACGATGCGGCAAACTTGTTGAGCGAAGCCTTGGCGCCTTCACCCAGCTTAGAGCTGTTGAAAGCAAACAGAATACCATCATCGAAGGTCACCTTGATGCCCTCAAAGCCGTTTACGTCGGTAACAGTGTCAACCTGAGCGCCGGCGATCTGAGCCAGCTCTTGAGCCTGCTTGTCCATCTTCTTGCCGATGAGTGTGCCGGCAACACCGCCAGCCACAGCGCCGATAGCACCGCCGATGGCAGCACCCTTGCCCTTACCGATAAGGGCACCGATGCCTGCGCCGATAGCAGCGCCACCGCCAGTACCGATGAGGCCGCCCTTAGCGGCATTGTTCAATGAATTACAGCTCGAGATGCCGAGCATCAACATTCCACTCAATAATACGCATAAAAACTTTTTCATTTTTGTGATATTTTAATGAATAATGTGAATTGTCACTTGTTTACAACTTGCAAATTTAGTAAAACTTTTTTTACACATCTCATTTTAGACAAAAAAATGTCAATATCGTTTAACAAACAATGGTTTTTAAGATGAAGAAAGATGCTAAAAATATTGCACAACAACCCTTAAGGACTGCTGTGCAATGTGTAAAAGTCAATGGTGTATTATCTCATTAGCGCTTGTTGGTGATGGGACGCAGGTTGCGTTCCTTGAGATCACCCGAGCGGTAGGCGTCAAGCAGTTCCTTGAGGTCATCAATCTGTGAACGCAACTCAGCACCTATGTCGGTATCGTTAACCAGCATGCGGTGATTGGTCAGCTCAACCATGTTGCGTGTGGACTTAATATCCTGGCCTAAACGCACGGCCTCGTCAATCGACGAGAAGGGTTCGTGCTGCACGAGATCAAAGCCACGCGAGTGATAAACCAGCGTGTAGCCTGCGATACCCGTCTCGGGCTGATAAGCCTTGGAGAAACCGCCGTCGATTACCATGAGTTTACCGCCGGCCTTGATGGGGTTCTCGCCCTTGATGGTCTTGACGGGCACATGGCCGTTGATGATGTGGCGGTGCTCTCCCTGGACACCAAATTCGTCAAGAATCGCGTCAACCACCTCGGGATTGTCACGCATGGTGTAGTAAGCGCCCTTGACTTCTTTATGAGTTTCCTTGTCGGCAATGAAATAACGCTCAAATGTCGCCATCTTGCTCTTGTCAAAAGCGGGAGAATCCTGTCCGCACCACAAGTACCACAGGTAATCCAGCGCAAATGCATGTTCCTCGGGATCCTCGCAGCCGAAGTAGGCCTCACGGATGAGCGTTCCGGCTCGTTTCAGCAAGCCCTTGCCATGGAACTTCTCGCCATGGATTCTCACATCCTTGAGGGTACCGTCCTGGTTCAAGGGGATTGAGGCGTGATAGAGCAGGTTGCCGTTGCTGATGGTATAGAGGCAACCGTTGCGGAAGAGGCATTTCATGTGCTTGCGCAGCTTCTCGCTCTCGGTGAACGACTGGTGCAGCTTGTTGACGATGGATTCCTCCTCAGCTGTCAGCTTGTAAGGATGCTTGGGATCAACGGTCGGGAAATTGGTATCAAGCATCTCATACTCCTTGCCATCGATCTTGATGATGCCCTTCTTGAGATCCATCTTGTCGAGCAGCAGGCGGTCTTTCATGCCGAAGTCGGGGCGACGTTTGATAGCGGCAGCCTCGAGCTTGAACTGGATGATACTGATGGCCTTATGCATCTGAGCCACGAGCTGTGCCGTACGTGCCCGTTCGGGGTCCTTGGCGCTACCGTCCTTGGGCAGGAAGCGCTCGCAGGGGTCGCCGGCATAGGTGTCCATGGCGAAGGTAGCCAACGGCAGCAGGTTGATGCCATAGCCATCCTCGAGCACGCCGTGGTTGCCATAGCGCAGGGCGATGCGCAACACGTTGGCGATGCTGCAGTCGTTACCGGCGGCAGCACCCATCCACAGGATATCGTGGTTGCCCCACTGGATGTCAAAGTTATGGAAATTGCACAGGATGTCCATGATTTTGTCAGGACTGGGACCACGGTCAAACACATCGCCCAGGATGTGCAACATGTCGATGGTGAGCTGCTGGATGAGGTTACACATGGCGGTGATGAACTCATCGGCGCGGTGGGTCGAGATGATGGTCTTGACAATCACGTCGACATAGGCCTGTTTGTTGGGGTCGCTGCTGTGCTCATGCATCAGCTCCTGAATGATGTAGGAGAAGTCCTGAGGCAGCGCTTTATGCACCTTGGAGCGACTGTATTTTGACGACACGTTGCGGCACACTTTCACCAGCCTGTTGATGGTGATGAAATACCAGTCATGGAGCTCGTCCTCATCGGTAATCTCGTCCTTCACCAGCTCGAGTTTCTCGGTAGGATAATAGATGAGTGTGCACAGGTCCTTCTGCTCGCGGGTGCTCAGGGAGTCGTTGAAGATTTCCCCCACTTTGCGCTTGATGGTTCCGCTGGCGTTGCGCAGCACGTGCTGGAATGCCAGGAACTCACCATGCAAGTCGGCCAGGAAATGCTCGGTACCCTTGGGCAGGTTCAGAATCGCCTCGAGGTTGATGATCTCGGTACTGGCGGTTGCCACATTGGGGAAACTGCGGGATAGCAGTTTCAGGAAATAAAGGTCTCGTTTTCTTTCTTCGGGTTTCATAGTCTTTGCTATAGCTTTTGAGTTTAAGGTATGATATCTATAAGTTATAACGTGAATTGTTAACATATATTATCTGAGCAGCGAGATTCTCACCTTTTTGCCTTTCACTTTGGCCTGCTGGAGCCGCTGGAGCACTGCGCTTGCCTGATTGCGCGGAATGGCAGCCAGGGCGTAATGGTCGCGCACATCAATGTGGCCGATGCTGGCGGCGGCTATGCCACCCTGGTTGGCAATGAAGCCCATGATGTCGCCCTTGGACAACTTTTCTTTCTTGCCGGCCTGGAAATAGAGGGTTGCCATGGGGGTTGCCGGCATTTTACCACGCGGCTCGGGCACGAACGTCTCGTCAACGCTCACCCAATCGGGCAACTGCTCGTCGGGGGCGGTGATGACAAAGGCTTCGCCACTGGCATCAACACGCGCCGTGCGCCCGTTGCGGTGGATGTAGGCCTGCTCGTTCACGGGCAGGTGATAATGGATGATGTGGGTCACCGTGTCGATATCCAGCCCTCGAGAAGCGAGGTCGGTCGAGACAAGCACGTTCTTGCTGCCGTTGTTGAACATGGCCACGGCACACTCACGCTCCTGCTGGTCCAGCGCGCCGTGATACAGCCCGGCGTCAACATGATGCTTGACAAGATACTGGTGGACGCGTTCGGCACTGTCGCGGAAGCCCACGAACACGATGATCCGTCCATCGCCGACACTCTGGAGCAACTGCCGCAGGGTGTCGAGCTTGTCTTTGTCGGCCGATGCCACCTGCCACACCTTGATGCGCTCGGCAGGCTGTTCGGCCTCGTGCAACACATCAAGGACGAAGGGATTGTGCAGGCGCACGTAATCGGGCACCACGTCGAGCACTGTGGCCGAGGCGAGCATGCGGCGGCCCAGGCGAGGCATAAGCTTGAGCAACCGGCGCATCTCGTCTTCAAAGCCCAGCTCCAGCGCCTTGTCCAGTTCGTCGAGCACCAGCAACCGCGTTCCGCCCAGGTCGATGTGGCCGCGCTTGTGGTGGTCCAGCAAGCGGCCGGGAGTGGCAACGATGATGTCAGGAACGACACCGAGCGATGACTTTTCGTCGGCCACAGCGTGACCGCCGTAGCAGGGAGTCACCTTGTAGCCGTCGGCAAGCTGCCGCAGCACCTCGGCGGTCTGCAGCACCAGTTCCCGTGACGGGGCCAGCACCACGGCCTGCAGCCGCCCCATCGGCGGTTGCAAGGCCTGCAGCAGGCACAGGGCAAAAGCCAGGGTCTTGCCTGTTCCCGTGGGCGAATAGAGCACGAGGTCTCCCCCGCCCCGCTTCCACTGGTCCAGGGCTTGCCGCTGCATGTCGTTGAGCCGGTCAATGCCCATGCGTTGCTTCGCGATGTCTATTAGCTCGGTTTCCTTCATGGCTAACTTGTCTTTGAAACCACAAAATTAGTTAATTCTGCCGTTCCGGCACACATGTTAGCCTGAATCTTTGTATTTTTGCCCTCCAAAAAGGTTGACTCTATGGCAAAATTCTTTATTGTGGCGCTCTCCGTCATGCTCCTCATGCAGGGATATGTGGCGTGGCACGTGTGGCGCATCTTGCCTTTCTCCACACTGGTCAAGGGAATCATCTTGGGCCTCATGCTGGCTGCCCTGGCCTGCATGGTGCTTCAATTCATGAGCGACAGCCTGCCGCTGGGCGTTGCCACGGCGATGTACGAAATCGGCAATTCATGGCTCGTCATCATGTTCTACCTGATGATGGCATTCCTCTTGCTCGACATCGGGCGCCTGGTGCACCTGGTGCCGGCATCCTGGCTCAAGGCCTGTGGCGCGAGCTCGGCAGCGCTGGCGGCGATCATGCTGGTGACCTTCATCGGCGGCAACATCCATTATCACAACAAGCAGCGCCGCGAGATCAGCCTCACGACCGACAAGCCCTTGCCGCGCCCCGTCAGGATTGTCATGCTGAGCGACCTGCACGCCGGCTTTCACAACCGCCGGGCCGAGGTGGGCCGATGGGTCGACATGGTGAATGCCGAGAGGCCCGACCTCGTCCTCATCGCCGGCGACCTGATTGACGGCAACGTCAGGCCGCTGCTGGACCAGGGCACCGCCCAGGAGCTGCGCCGCCTCCAGGCGCCGGCCTATGCCTGTCTGGGCAATCATGAGTACATCACGGGCATCAACCGGGCCATCGACTTTATCGGGCAGACGGGCATCGTGCTCCTGCGCGACAGCGCGGCGACCATCGGCGGCATGGCCATCGTGGGACGTGACGACCGCACCAGCCGCCACCGCAAGAGCGTCGGCCAGCTGATGCAGGGCGTGAACGCCGCCCGGGACTATGTGATCCTGCTCGACCATCAGCCTTTCCGGCTCGAGCAGGCCGAGCAGGGCGGCGTTGACCTGCAACTCAGCGGACACACCCACCGCGGCCAGGTGTGGCCGTTGAACTGGGTGACAAGGGCGATGTATGAGTGTGACTACGGCAGCCACAGGCGCGGCAAGACCGACTACTACGTCAGCTCGGGCATGGGCATCTGGGGCGGCAAGTTCCGCATCGGCACCAGCTCGGAGTATGCGGTGATCACCATCACCCCCACGCGCCCGTCGGCAGCGGCGATAAAACAGCAAGAGCAGTAACAACAATAGGGAATGATTGACCCTGAAACTTTTTTTAATGCTAATTACGCTAATGAGACGAATTACAATAATAAAGAATCACATCATTAAAATTAGATAAATTCGTGAAATTGGCTTCGCCGAGCTAAAGGTTAGCATTAGCCCTGCAGGGTTTTTGGGAGGGCAACAATATCATTGACTAAAAATCTGATAACATCATTCATCATCATTATGGCAATTGAAATCGAACGCAAATTTCTCGTCGAGGGCGACGACTACAAGAGACTGGCATCCGGTCATCACGAGATCAGGCAAGGTTACCTCTCGAGGGTGCCCGAGCGCACGGTCAGGGTGAGAATCTGGGACGACACGGCGTGCATCACCATCAAGGGCAAGGCAGTGGGGGCGGCACATCCCGAGTTTGAATACCCAATACCGCTCGACGACGCCCTGCAGCTGATGACCCTGTGTGAACCGCCCGTGATCGTGAAGACGCGGCACATCGTCATGCACCAGGGCAACCGATGGGAGGTGGACGAGTTCCACGGCACATTGCAGGGGCTGGTCCTGGCCGAACTGGAAATCCCCGACGTGGACCACCGCTTCACCCTGCCGCCCTTCCTGGGCAGGGAAGTGACCAGCGACCGACACTACTATAACGCCAACCTGGGAACAAACGAAAGCTTATAAGCAAAGCCTAATAAAAAAACCAGCGTTCATTTCCCTTGTGCGCGGGATTTTTTTGTATTTTTGCAGCCGTCAACAGCAAAACAAGCGCCTCTCCACCTTAGGTTATGTTCAAAATCAAGCGTCTATACACCTTCATGCTGTCAAGATTCCTGCCCCGGTTCTTGATGACCTTCTGCATCTGCCTGTTCATCGTGATCATGCAGTTCCTGTGGCGCTACATCGACGAGCTGGTGGGCAAGGGGCTGAGTCTGGACCTGATCGGCGAGTTGTTCTTCCATGCCGCCCTCTCGTTGCTGCCCCTGGCCCTGCCGCTGAGCATCCTGCTGGCGGCGCTGATGACCTTCGGCGACCTGGGGGAGCACGTGGAGCTCACGGCGCTCAAGTCGTCGGGCATCTCGCTGACCACCATCATGAAGCCCATCGCCGTGCTGATGGCGCTGGTCGCCGTGGGCGCCTTCTTCTTCATGAACAACGCCCTGCCCAAGTCGCAGGTGAAAATGTGGACCCTGCTGTTCTCGATGCGCCAGACGTCGCCCACGCTCGACATCCCCGAGGGCGCCGTCTACAGCCAGATTCCGGGCTACAACATCTACGTCAAGCGCAAGGACAAGGAGCGCGACATGCTCTACGGCATGTTGATCTATGACGTGTCGAACACCGCCATGCCGCCCCGCATCGTCGCCGCCGACTCCGGCCGGTTGAGCATGACCGAGGACAAGCGCCACCTGGTGCTCAAGCTGTACAAGGGATCGTGGTATGAGGAGATGAAGGGCAACAGCGGCGGCGTGAACGGCATGAGTGGCGAGATGTACCGTCGCGAGACCTTCCACGACAAGGAGATCATGATCCCCTACGACGCCAACTTCACCCGCATGGACGATGAGACGATGAAGTCGCAATACGTGGGCAAGAACATCGACGAGTTGCAGCAGACCATCGACTCGGTAAGGCAAAAGGTGGACTCGGCGGCATCGCAGATCGTGGGTAGGATGCGCACCCAACCGGTGTGTGGCGTTCCCGCTGTGCGCACCATCCATCAAGACGGCGAGCCCCGGTTGGAGACCGTCAAGGAAGTGAAGATGGACAAAGCGGTTGATATCAACAAGCTCATCGAGGATTTGCCCGAGAATGAGCAGCAGATGATTGTCAATCAGGCGATGATGCGCACGACCAATGCGATGCAGGACATGCAGTTCCAGGGCTACACCATCAGCGACGACAACTTCGTGATTCGCCGCCATCAGATTGAGTTGATGAAGAAATTCACCCTGTCGCTGGCTTGCCTAATCTTCTTCTTCATCGGCGCGCCCCTGGGAGCCATCATCCGCAAGGGCGGACTGGGCATGCCCATCGTGATCTCGGTCATCCTGTTCATCATCTACTACATCATCGACAACATGGGCTACAAACTGGCGCGCGACGGACGATGGCTCGTGTGGCAAGGCATGTGGCTCAGCTCGGCGGTGCTGCTGCCGCTGGGCGTCTTCCTGACCAAGAAGGCGGTCAACGACTCGGCAGTCTTCAATCCTGACGCATGGCTCAACTTCCTGCGCCGCTTCACGGGATTGCACCAGACGCGCAAACTCGAGGCCAAGGAGGTCATCATCAACGAGGTAAACACCGGCGAGGCCATCACCCGAATCGATGCGTTGAGGGCCTCGTGCCAGCAGCTGCTCGACCGCTACCCGGGCCGCCAGCGCTACATCGACTATTGGCAGCAAGGCTATGACAAGGCCGCCATCAAGTCGCTGGCCGAGGAGGTCGACAGCGTGGTCGACTACCTGTCCAATTCCCGAGACCAGATGGTGCTCAACAAAGCGATGGACTATCCCGTGATCAGGCAACTGATGACCTACCGCCCCGTCAGCAACAGGACCGCGGGCACCGTGCTTGCCGCGTTGTTCCCCATCGGCTTGCCGGTGTGGATAGTGGGACTCCGACACCAGAAGAACCTGAAGCGTGACATCGGGCTCACCATCAAGACCTGTGACCAGCTGACGGCCATCATTAACGGCGAGTATAGCCGCGAGATGGAATACAGCGACCACACATCATGAGAAAGAATAACAACTAACACCTGTATATGGACGAAATCAGACTGAATACTATCGACGAGGCCGTGGAGCAGTTGCGCCGCGGTGAGTTTGTCATCGTTGTCGATGACGAGGACCGGGAAAATGAAGGCGACTTCATCATCGCCGCCGAGAAAATCACTGAGGAAAAAGTCAACTTCATGCTGCGTGAAGGACGTGGTGTGCTCTGCACACCCATCACAGCCGAGCGCTGCCATGAGCTGGAATTGAATATGCAAGTCGATGACAACACATCGATGCTGGGCACCCCTTTCACCGTGACCATCGACCTGCTCGATGGCTGCACCACCGGTGTGTCTATGCATGACCGCGCCATGACAATCCGCGCCCTGGCCAACCCGCACAGCAAGCCGCAAGACTTTGGCCGTCCGGGCCACATCAACCCGCTGCGCGCCGTGGACAAAGGTGTGCTCAAGCGCGCCGGCCACACCGAGGCCTCCATCGACCTGATGCGCATCGCGGGACTCTACCCTGCCGCTGCGCTCATCGAAATCATCAACCCCGACGGCACGATGGCCCGCCTGCCCCAATTGATGAAGGTGGCCGAGAAATTCAAGATGCCTATTATCACTATCAAGGACTTGATAGCCTATCGGTTGCGCACCGAGAAAGTGGTCGAAGTGGGCGATGAGGTGGACCTGCCCACCCAATACGGCCACTTCAAGCTCATCCCCTTCAGGCAGATCAACAACGGCCGTGAACACATCGCGCTCATCAAGGGCGAATGGAAGGCCGATGAGCCCCTGTTGGTGCGCGTCCACTCGTCATGCGCCACGGGTGATATCTTCGGGTCAATGCGCTGCGAGTGCGGCGAACAGTTGCACCTGGCCATGCAGATGATTGAGAAGGAGGGCAAGGGTGTGCTCGTGTACATGAATCAAGAGGGACGAGGCATCGGCCTGATGAACAAGATCAAAGCCTACAAGTTGCAGGAAAATGGCTTTGACACCGTCGACGCCAACGTCCACTTGGGCTTCAAGCCCGACGAGCGGGACTATGGCGTGGGAGCCAATATCCTTCGCATTCTGGGCGTGACCAAGATGCGCCTGATGACCAATAATCCCGTGAAACGTGTGGGACTGGAGAGTTACGGCCTTGAGGTGGTCGAGAACGTGCCGCTCGAAGTGTCGCCCAACAGGTACAACGAGTTCTACATGCACACCAAGAAGACCCGCATGGGCCACGACCTGCACAAGGTGGATTAGGGATAAAGAATTGGCAACCGCCACACACGACAAACACTAAAACTGAAAAGAAAGGATATAACAATCGACCTTGAATGTTTTTTAATGCAATTGCATTAGCCCCGCAGGGGTTGGCTACGCCGAGCTGAAGTCAATATCATTGCTAAACTTAAAGAATGAGGAATATAGAGGAAATACGGCAGTTTGTGGAACTGGAAATCGTGCCTCGCTATGACGCGTTCGACGCAGGGCACAACAGGGACCATGCCCACACGGTGATGTCCCAGGCATTGAGCTTGGCGCAGTATTATCCCGAGGTGGACCCTTGCCTCATGCTGGTGGCGGCAGCCTACCATGACCTGGGGCTGGTAAACGGCCGTGAGCATCACCACACCGACAGTGCCCGCATTGTGCGCGAAGACGGGCGACTGCGCCAATGGTTCAGTGAGGATGAAATCAACACCATCGCCGATGCCGCCGAAGACCACCGGGCATCGAGTGACCACGAACCACGCACGATTTACGGACGCATTGTCGCCGAAGCCGACCGCATCATTGACAGCGAGACCATTGTGCGCCGCGCCTTGCAATACGGCATGAAACATCACCCTGGTCTTGACAAGGAGAGCCAATACCGTCGCTTGATGGAACACATGCAGGAAAAGTACAACTATGGCGGATACCTCAAGCTGTGGATACCCCAGGGCGACAATGCCAAGCGCCTCGAGGAGTTCCGCCATCTGCTGGCTGATGAGAAAGCCTTTCGCAGATTATTCGACAAAATTTATAATCAATTAACAAAGTAGAACAGATGAAAAAGATTACCATTTTGATTTTGAGCATGCTTGCAGGCTTGACGGCATGGGCCGACATCCCCATCGGCTACTACCGCAATGCCGTTGACAAGCAGGACGAAGCGTTGATGACAGCCCTCGAGGGCATCATTAACGCGCACACCGAGTTGTCTTACAACTATCTGTGGGACGCCTATCTTAACACCGACATGGGTAGCGACGGTTATTATATCGACATGTACTCCAATTGCAAGTATAACCACAGTACCACTCATGTGGGCAATGCCACCTATGTGGGACAAGGCCTCAATCGCGAGCACTCGTTTCCCAAGAGTTGGTTTGGCGGTGAGATTGCACCCATGTTCACCGACTTGACCATGATCATCCCCACCGACGCCTATGTGAACCAGCGCCGCGGCAATAACCCTTACGGCATGTGCGCTAACGGCATCACCTATACTTATACCGACCCTGACACCGAAGAGACCTGGACCATGAAGGGCAAATTGGGCAAGAGCACATATAACGGCTTCACCGCAACCGTGTTTGAACCCGATGATGAATACAAAGGTGACTTTGCACGCATCTATTTCTACATGGTGACTTGCTACAAGAGTCAAGTGGAATTGTGGCCTGGTTCTGGTCAGTTGGATTATGCATCAAACGGCTACAAGGCCTTCTCGGATTGGTCTATCCAGATGCTCATGGAATGGCACCGCGCCGACCCCGTGAGCCAGAAAGAGATCATCCGCAACGAGGCCGTCTTCAAGGAGCAAGGCAACCGCAACCCCTTCGTTGATCACCCCGAGCTGGCCGAACACATCTGGGGCATCAAGCAGAACATCGCATGGACCGGCGAGGGAACCCCGCTTGACGACATCATCAAGAATCAGCCCGTGATGTTCGACGTTGACACGACGGCTGTTACCGGCACCTCTTTCCGTGCCGACTGGACTAATGGCGGTGACGTGTCAAGTTACACCCTTCAAGTCAACCGCATTGAGACCGGAGAAGACTCTCCTGTGCTGTTGTTGACCGAAGGATTCTCAAAGGTTTCGGCTAACGCCGATGGAAATAGTGACATTAGCGCAAATCTCGACAATTATACCGACAACCCCGGTTGGACTGGCAGCAAACTCTACACTGCTGCAGATACGGGTCTGAAGTTCGGAACCTCAAGCGCTGCCGGTTATATCATCAGTCCCGAATTGGTATTGGCAAGCACCATCAGTGTGAAATTCAATGCTAAAAACTGGCTCAACAGCAAGGGGGTGAGCGACCGCAGTT
Source organism: Sodaliphilus sp. (assembly GCA_045541835.1). GTDB lineage: Bacteria > Bacteroidota > Bacteroidia > Bacteroidales > Muribaculaceae > Sodaliphilus. The sequence continues at coordinate 89,533 of JAZQJW010000056.1, forward strand.
CCGTCATCGTGTCATGTGGCGACGTCAACGAGACCATTGCCCTTGCCGACACCACGACCGAATACACCGTCGTGCTCACCGGTTGCACAGATACCAATGTAAAACTGTCGGGAACCATTGGCGGCAAACGTTTCTACGTTTATGATGTTGACATTTACAACGGTAACCTGAATGCCAAAGCACCGCGTCGTGCCGTTGTCGAGGAAGGCGACTCCACCATGCGCACCGTGAGCGGTATCACCGACACCTGCTACACCGTTCAGGCGCTGACCGAAGGCACCTTCAAATATCTTGTCAAGGCCATCTACATCGATGGCTCTGAGAGCGCTTGGTCCAACATCAAGTATGTGACACTCACCGGCATAACCGACGATGACTGGCTCTTTGGCGACATGAATGGTGACAAGGAGGTCAACATCAGTGACGTTATTGTGCTCATCAATTATATCTTGAACGACAGTTCTGATACACTTGTCATCGAGCATTCCGATATGAACGGCGACCGAGAAACCAACATCAGCGATGTCATTGAACTTATCAACATCATTCTCAACAAGTCTTAATCGTCACTGAAACAGAGTTATCACACATCCACAAGACGCGGCACCATAATGTCGCGTCTTGATTTTTTATTGCAAGCGAACATGTGACACCAGCCCAATCCCACACTGGCACGGTGTTTGCTTGGCTATCCCATGACAACACTATAGACGAATAAAAATTTCAAAGCGACAAAATATGATAAACGACCAGCATAAACTCCAGCAAAGTCACTGGAGACAAGAGGTTAACGCACCCAGGGCGGGTGCGGATTTCCCCGAAGAAGACGATGAGGAGGATGACTTGCCTGGCGGCGGTTCAACCGGCGACAGCGATAATCCGTCCTATCACGACACCCGTCAGCGACGAAATGTCAGTCGAGGTGACAATTCTGCCACTCCCGTTATTGATAAATATGGTAAAGATATCACCCGTGAAGCCGCCGAGGGGCGTCTCGACCCTGTTGTGGGACGTGAAACTGAAATTGAGCGGTTAGCCCAAATCCTGAGCCGCCGCAAGAAGAACAACCCCGTGATGATCGGCGAGCCCGGTGTCGGCAAAAGTGCCATCATCGAGGGACTGGCTAAGCGCATCGTTGAACGCAAGGTGGCACGCACACTGCTCGACAAGCGCATCATCTCGCTCGACATGGCGGCCATCGTGGCCGGTACCAAGTACCGCGGACAATTTGAGGAGCGCTTGAAGGCAGTCATTGATGAAGTGAGCAACAACAAGAACGTCATCATGTTTATCGATGAAATCCACAATATTGTGGGTGCAGGAAATGCCAGCGGCTCAATGGACGCCGCCAACCTGTTGAAACCGGCCCTCGCACGCGGTGAATTCCAGTGCATTGGCGCAACGACCCTTGACGAGTATCGCAAGAGCATCGAGAAAGACGGTGCATTGGAGCGCCGTTTCCAGAAAGTGCTTATCGAGCCAACAACGCCCGAACAGACGCTTGAAATCCTGCACAATATCAAGGAAATCTATGAGAAGCACCACGGTGTGAACTACACCGAGGATGCGCTGCGTGCCTGTGTCACGTTGACCGACCGTTACATCAGCGACAGATTCTTCCCCGACAAGGCGATTGACGCCATGGATGAGGCTGGATCGCGTGTACACATCACCAAGGTGGATACACCCAAGGAGATTGAAGACTTGGAGCAACGCATTGCCGAGGCACAAGAAAACAAATTCAAGGCCGTACAAGCCCAGAATTTTGAGAGCGCAGCCAATTATCGCGACCAGCAAGAGAAACTCAAGGCCGAACTGCAGGTTGCCAAGGAGCGTTGGGAGCAAGAACTTGACAGCCGTCGCGTGACGGTCAATGAAGGGCACATTGCCGAGGTTGTCGCCATGATGACCGGCGTTCCAACCCAACGTATCGCTCAGAGCGAGGGCATTCGTCTGTTAGGAATGACCGATGAGTTGAAGAAACAGGTTATCGGCCAGGACGAGGCCATTGACAAGATTGCCCGCAGCATTCGCCGCAACCGCGCTGGCCTGCGAGACCCCAAGCGTCCCATCGGTTCATTCATGTTCCTGGGACCGACGGGTGTGGGCAAGACCTTGCTCGCCAAGAAACTCGCTGAATTCCTCTTCAACAGCGACGAGGCGCTGATACGTATCGACATGAGTGAATACATGGAGAAATTCAATGTCTCAAGACTCGTTGGCGCACCTCCGGGCTACGTGGGTTACGAGGAAGGTGGTCAACTGACCGAAAAAGTGCGCCGGCACCCTTACAGCGTGGTGCTGCTCGACGAGATTGAGAAAGCACATCCCGACGTGTTCAACATGCTGCTCCAGGTGCTCGACGAGGGTAATCTCACCGACGGATTGGGCCGCAAGGTGGACTTCAAGAACACCATCATCATCATGACAAGCAATATCGGTACCCGGGAACTGAAAGACTTTGGTGCTGGTGTTGGATTCAACACCAACGAGTTGACCAAGGAACGCAGCGATTCTGTCATCCGCAAAGCGCTGAACCGCCAGTTCTCGCCCGAATTCCTGAACCGTGTTGATGACATTGTCACCTTCGGAGCCCTCAACCACGACTGCATCCTCAAGATTGTGGATATTGAACTCGCCTCGTTCTACAAACGGGTGAAAGAGAATGGCTTGACTCTTGAGATCACCGATGCGGCAAAGGAATTGGTAGCCGACCGTGGATTTGATATCCAATATGGTGCCCGTCCGTTGAAACGCGCTATCCAAAGTGAGATTGAGGACCCCTTGAGCGAGATGCTGCTTCGTGAGGAGGCCAAGACCGGCGACACCATCGTCATCGACGCCGAGAAAGACAAAATCACAACCAGTATCCGTAAGGCGGCCGTCAATGTCGCAACCACAAGCGAGGAATCCGCTTGATGTATGAGTCAGATTCAATGCTGACTGAATTCGGATTATGCAATCATTTTGCAGATGGATTCATGCTTGAGAGTTGATTCTGGCAAGGATTTACCTCACAATGTATGAAGTGACCATCACGTTAATAATTATAAATAACTGATTTCCGTAGCTCATCCTGCAATTCTTTAACAGGATGGGCTTTTTTTTTGATTTTTTTTGTTTAACTCCAAATAACATCTTAAATTTGCAAATCAAACTAAAATAATATGTGATGAAGTATTATTTATTATCTGTATTGTTTAACTTTTAATTTTATCAGCTTATGAAGAAATTTTTATTCGTTCTGTTAGTAGCTGCATTGGCACTGCCGATGATGGCTCAGAAGACCGCGGTCTCCAAGGCTGTGGCACTTGATCGAAACAGTGTTCCCATGCTGAAGGCTACTCCGCTTAATGCGTTCGACATGAACATGCATCCCCGTGCTTCCATGCTCAGGGCCGAGCAGGTGCTCTACTCTTGGGACTTTGAAACCGAAGATCAGCTCAATGACTGGATGATCTATGATGCTGATGGCGATGGCTTCAACTGGGGTGTTTATCAGTATGATGAGGTTTATGACTACATGAACTATGCTTACAGCGGCGTCACCGCTCTGGTATCGTCCAGCTACATTTCTGGTACTGGTGCTCTCGAGCCCGACAACTATCTGATTTCGCCCACTCTTAACCTGAACGGTACGTTGTCGTTCTGGACCAGGAACTACAGCAGCACTTTCCCCGACAAGATTGCTGTTTACGCTTGTGTAGGCGAATTTGATGTTAATAACCTCGTGCAGGTATCGGAAGACATTGAGCCTGGTACTACCTATCAGGAAGTAACTGTTGACCTGAGCCAGTTTGCTGGTCAGGAGGGTTGCTTCGTTATCCGTCACTACGACAGCTATGATGAGTTCCGCATCTACGTTGACGATATCACCATCACCGGTCCTGCCGTTGAGTTGCCCGAGAACGTAACTGTTGATCCCACTGCCACCACTGCCGAGGTAGCATGGGAGGATGCCAACAACAACGCTTGGAACCTGCGCTACAGGGAGGTTCCCGAGGGTCTGGAGAACAACCTGCTTTGGGACTTCGAGGAGCCCCAAGTAGGTGAGGACTACTCTCTGCCCGGTGGTTGGACCTGCATCGACGCCGATGGTGACGGTAACGAGTGGTACCACTTGAATGGTGTTAGCGGTCTGCATGCACACAGCGGTCTGGGTCACGTGACCTCGGCTAGTTACAATGGCGCCGCCCTTTCTCCCGATAACTGGCTGGTATCACCTCAGGTGAAACTTGACGGCAAGCTGTCATTCTGGGCTTGTGGCCAGGATCCCAGCTATGCTGATGAGGTATTTGCAGTATATGTATCTACCGACATGAGCAACTGGCAGCCCCTCAGCGAGGACATCACCGCTACCGGTGAGATGACCGAGTACACCTTCGACCTGACTGAATGCGGTGGTGTTGATGGTTATATTGCTATCCGTCACTACAACTGCTATGACATGTTCCGTCTGAACGTCGATGACATCGCTATCCTCTATGTTGAGCCCACCGAGTGGATCGTTGTTGAGGGCGTTGACAATCCCTACACTATCGAGGGTCTGACCCCCGAAACCAACTATGAGGTTGAGGTACAGGCTATCAACGAGGCTGGCGAAGTTAGCGCTTGGACCGCTGCTGTTCCCTTCACCACCCTGAACGAAGACGTTCCTCCCGTTGATCCCACCGAGAAGACCGCTTCTCCCACCTTCAACGGTTACACCGAGGACGGTATCTACGCTTACTTCGTAGAGATCAACGAGACCGAGCCCAGCACCATCTACTATCGTGTCATCTATCCCGACGGCACCGTAACCGAGTGGGAAGAGTACACCGAGATGCTGAGCTTCACTGGCGAAGGCAAGTACCGCATCGAGGCTTATGCCGTAGCTCCCGGCAAGCTCCCCAGCGAGGAGATCGCTTATGAATTCGTTCTGGACAAGATGACCGGTGTTCTGGAGGTTGTTAGCGGCAAGCAGGTTGCTGGCGTTCGCTACTTCAACGCTATGGGTCAGGAGATGCAGGAGGCCAACGGTATGACCATCGTTGTTACCACCTACACCGACGGCACCACCAGCGCTGTTAAGGTGATGAAGTAATTTATCAGGCTTTAGGCTTTAGCTATTAGGCTTTAGGTCTATTGCAAAAGAATTGTAGAGACGCAAAATCTTGCGTCTCTACTTTTTTATCTATTGGTATCCGCTAAACCCAACTGGAACAGTTAGCAGATGCCCATGTATATTTTTAGGATGTCTTGTTGATTGAGTTAACTGTTTGTGATATTATCGTTTCCGTTCCTGGGCAGAGGGGGTGGAGGTGGTGGTAACGACGGTCCGTTGCCAGGGAGAGGAGGAGGCGTCATGCGCGTCTGGTCGATGGTGTGAAGTTCATTGATATGGTGCATGGTGTTCTTGTAGAGTAAATAGATCAGCACCACAAACACAATGTTGAGAACAACCGACAAGGCCGGGTAAATGCCCCCACTAAAGGCCAATGTATCCCACAGCCAGTGAATTAAGATGGGAACCGCAAGGATACACACCATTGTCAAAGGCTTTTGATCACCAAAGTGCCGCTTGCTGTAGAAATAACCCATCGCACATGCCATCGTAAAGTGTGCGGGCACTGCAGTGAGACCACGCATAAGGCCTACCATCAGCCAATCATCACTCTGCAAGAGATAGAGAATATTCTCGGTTCCGGCAAAACCAAGCCCCACACAGGCAGCATAGACAATGCCGTCAAAGTACTCGTCATAATGCGGATTCTTGCGCAAGAAGAGCCAGAGCATCGTCAATTTGGCCACCTCCTCGGGAATCGCAGCCGAGAACAGTGCCGTCGACACTGCACCACCCAGGGTATCCAGGTCTACGATATCCATGCCCATAATCCCTAATACCGTACTGATTAACAATGAGACAAAAGCTGAACCCACGCCATAGAAAAACGCCGTGAGGAGTTGTTTTAATGGTTCAGGGCGCAGAGTATCCTTTCGGAAAATCCACCAGCCCAAGAGTAAAACCGGCAACAATGCCGTGGCAATAATGAGTATCATGATGATGTCATTTGATTAGTATCATATTATTAATGTGGCGCAAAGTTAATCAATAAATGACATTCTCCAAAAAAAGTTACGCCCCGACGAGGCGGAAAAGCCATCGTCGGGGACGTAACGGTTAGTCTTCGGCACAAAGCGCTTAGAGAGCGAGGCGCAAGCCGAGGTAGTAGTTGCGGCTACCCGGTGACTCGTAGTTGCGGAATGTGATACGGCTCTCGGGGCTGGTGCTGAACCATCCGCCACCGCGCGTCACACGACGCATACCGGTCTCGGGACCAACGGGGTTCTCCTGGGCATCCTCAACATAGGGACCATACCAGTCGGCACACCACTCATAGACGTTACCTGACATGTCATAGAGTCCCAACTCGTTGCCATGCCTGGTGGCTACGGGATGAGTTCCGTAGTCAGGGCTCTCGACGCCCACAGCATAACTGTTGTAGTAACACCAAGCGACATCGGTGATCACATCGCCACCTGCAAACATGGTGCCATGGCTCTTGTTAGCGCCACGTGCGGCATATTCCCACTCAGCCTCGGTGGGCAGACGGAAGTTCTTGCCCGTGATAGCGTTGAGGCGAGCAATGAATTCCTGGCAGTCCTCCCAACTAACCTGCTCCACAGGACGCTGCGGTTCTCCGGTAAAACTGCTGGGATTGGTACCCATCACAGCCTGCCACAATTCCTGGGTCACCTCGGTCTGACCAATCATGTAGGGCGACAGGGTCACCTCATGAGCGGGTAGTTCGTCCATGTTGGCCACGCCTGTCTCGACAGCAGTGCTGTCAACGCCCATGGTGAAGGTGCCGCCATCGATGGCAACCATCTGGAATGAAACGCCATTAACGGTGAACAGACCGGGAATAGTGTTGTAGTTGAGCATGCGTTCAATGAATGAGTTGGCAGCCAACTTCAGGTCATCAAAGTTGTCGTCTACCACCGAACTGCAATCCATCAACAGCATGACAAGTGCACTCGAATAGGTGCGTTCAACATCAGGAAGACGGTCAGCCGAGAATTCGGTGCTGGCTTCCCAGATACCCTGATCTTCAATCCAGTACCACTCCTTAATGTTCTTCTTCTCGATGCGCTCCTCGTTATCGAGCTGGATGCCGTCGAAGACGAGCGAAACAAACACACCATCAACACTCGATGCTGCCACGCTGTCGCCAGCGGTGCAGGTCATTCCCTTGTAAACGATGTTGGTCAAGCTGCGGGTCTTCAGCGAGAAGGTTCCCTCGATATAGACTTGGGAATCATCGACATTACCGTCATTCACCTCGTCAAGGGTGAAACGGATGCGGGTGCCGGTACCCACGCCGGGGAATACCAGGGTTAACGACTCAGACATGTTGCGGCTAACGAGGTCATCGGCGATAGCCTGGAAACGGTTGTTCACCTCGGCAATCGTGTTCACCTCAAGTGCCTTGGTTGAGTCACTGGCCAGTGCATAAAGGTTGTTGCGGAACTGGTTGGCATCCTTCACATTGTCATTGATGAGTCCAACGCTGTAAGCCTTGATGGAACGACCATAGATGCGTTCATTGTCGATGCGAGACTTCAGAGCCTGGGCATATTCGACCTCGGTGTCATACCTGTCGGTCATCATCAGTGAACCCTGGTCCAAGCCTTCGGTGAAGGTGACAATCGCCACATTCTGCAGGTTCTTGGGATAAGGAGCGGAATTGAGTGCGTCAATTGCTTTATCCACCGAGTAATAAAGCAGACGACCGGGCTGCGTGGTCAATGAGGTGACAAAGCCACTGAAGTCGGTCATCGTGGTGGAGTCAAGCATTGCAATCTCCTTGGTCGTGAGCGACTGGTTAAACCCGACAATGCTCATGTACATGCCAGTGTCCACCTTGATCACCTCGGGTCCGTTCAAGATGAGGTCAATCAAGACATTGACGTCAGCGATATTGATTTCTCTATCGCCGTTCAAATCAAATTCAGGATCATTGTCATTGCTCAAGACCGCATTAATCAGCTCGTTAACATCAGCGATGTTAACCTCGCCATCAGCATTCACATCACCATGGATGTTACTCGAATAATTGCGTGGCCCCGCCATCGCCATCACTGCTGATAACAGAATCAACGAAAAAAGAGTAGTTAATCTCATGTTCATGTATTATTAAGTTTAAATGATAATCAAATTGATACCGCACAAATTTTAACCTACAAAATTACACCTATTTTATCCAAAATACAAAACTTTTTGGAAGAATAGTTATTAACAATTTTCCGAATTGGATATTTTTTAGTGTATCTTTGCACTCAAAATTGTTAAAAACAGAGTGATTTTTAGTTTGAAGATCTTCTGGAGTTGCTATCAACACGACATGCGATCATGGTATCGGCGATTCATCTCATAGGGGTATTGTTGACTGTGGCACTATTGGTTGCAGTCAGCTGGCTGTCAGGACGCAAGGTTAAAGACGCGCGCAGCTTCACCACCGGCGGGACCAGTGGCAGCTGGATGGTGTGTGGCGCGCTGCTGGGCACACTTGCCGGCGGCCAGAGCACCATTGGCACAGCACAACTGGCGTTCAGCTATGGTGTATCGGCCTGGTGGTTCACCATCGGAGCGGGATTAGGCTCGCTGGTGCTGGGTTTGTTTTATGCTGGCCCATTGCGTCGCAGCGGATGCACGACATTGCTCGAGGTGGTGAGCCGTGAGTATGGACACAAGGCCGAAACTGTCGGCTCACTGTTGTTCCTGATTGGCATTTTCATCAGCATTGTCTCCCAGGTGCTATCCTCATCGGCAATGATTACTAGCCTGATTGGCATCAATATGACCTGGGCAGCACTGGTCAGCGCTGCGCTCATCATGGTGATGGTGATCTTTGGCGGTATTCGCAGTGCTGGCGCCAGTGGCATCGTCAAGCTGATACTGCTGTACCTGTGTTCTTTAGTGGCCGGCATCGTCGTGTGGCGCATTGCGGGCGGCTACAGCGGCCTGCGCGACGGCATCAGTCAGATTTATCAAAGCTCTCCACAGCTGGCCGACTTCAACGGGTTGAGTGATGCTGAGAGCATCCACACCCGTTACGGCAGTCCGTTCGCTCGTGGCTTCTTCAAAGATATGGGCGGCTGTTTGTCCCTCATCCTGGGCGTAGTCTCCACCCAGACCTATGCCCAATGCATATGGTCGGCCGCCGATACTTCCAAGGCCCGTCGAGGCGCCATCCTGTGTTCACTGTTCATGCCCATCATCGGCGCCGCATGCACGCTTGTGGGACTTTACATGCGCGGTCATTATATCACAAGTGAAGAACTGGATGCGTTACGTCAAGCAGGTGAGACGGTTCCTGCCGGATTGGGCGTTATCGAAGGAACAGCGCTGGCTTTTCCTGCATTCATTCTTGAGCATTTGCCTGCATGGCTGGGAGGCTTGATGCTGGGAACCATGCTCATCAACATCCTGGGATGCGGCAGTGGCTTATCGCTGGGGGCCTCCACCATTCTGGTGCGTGACGTTTACGGCAATTTGAAACGCCGCATGGGGGTTGGGGACTCTCCCCTATCGCCACTCACCCAGACGCGTCTTTCCATCGTAGGCATCCTCGTGTTGGCATTTCTGGCGGCTATCGCATTCAGCGGCACTTTTATCAACGACCTGGGCTTCCTGTCGCTGGGCCTGCGTGCCGTCGCCATCCTCTTCCCGTTGAGTTTTGCCCTATGGTTACCAGGCAAGTTCAAAGCGAACCGCGTGCTGCTGTCGATGCCCATCGGTGTTGCCGCGATGCTGTTGGCCAAGTTCGCCTCATTGCCGGGCGATGCAGTCTACTACGGCCTGGCGATTTCATTGATTGTCGTGCTATCAAGCCGCGCCAAGCAGCAAACACTCAATCATCTGGTCAACTGATAGTTATATGATTAGCATTAAAGCATAACGAGAAGGAGAACAAAAACTATATTTGTCCTCCTTCTCGTCTATTAGTGTGCGTTGATGGTTACATCGAGAGGATTAGGTCTATCAAGGCATTGACGTCGGCAATGTTTACCTCGCCGTCACCGTTCACGTCACCCGGGGACGAGATGCCGCCGCTCAAGATCATGTCGATGAGCGCATTGACATCGGCAATGTTAATCTCACCGTCACCATTGACGTCGCCAACCTTCAACTCGCTGTTGGCACTGTAAACGAAACTGATGACTGGACCAAAAGCCGTAGTGTGACTGTTGCCATCGAAGTCAAGATAGGTGGTCTTGCAACGGGCGTAATAGGTGGTACCATCCTCCATGAGTTTGCCGTCCACCTTGATCTGCTCGGCCGGCAGCGTGGTCTCGTACTGACCGTTCTTGAGTGTCTCGATGAAGCGTGTGCGTCCCCAAGTGTTCTCCTTGCTCGACACCTCGATAACATAGGATGTCGCCCAACTCTGCGGCTTGAGGGTGATGTGCTGACCCTTGTGGAGCGTGCCCCCGTCTACAGGCACGTCAAAGCGCGCTGCTGCATGAGCCACCGAGAAACGCACGACATCGCTGGTCATCGTCTGTCCATCAACAGTGAGGATGACTCGCGCGAAATAGGTATTGCCGGGCTCCAGCAGCTCTTCGGGAATCTCAAGAGAGCCGTTAGCCGATTTACCCGTGTAAACAATCGTCGTGAACGTATCTTCGGCTGCGATCTGCAACGTGGCCTCCTCGTCACTGCCACAGGTGTACCACGTGACGGTGACGGGAACATTCAGGTCCTCGGTGCCGTCGGCAGGTGATGTGATGGAGAGCAGCATGGGCGTGAAAGCACGCACCTCGCTAACACCACTGTAGCAACTGTCGGCGCAGGACTGAACGCGCCAATAAAAGGTTTCGCCATGAGTGAGCTTGTTGAACTGCAGCACGCTGGCCAAAGTGTCGGTCACGGTGAAGCGTTCCAGCACATTGCTGAATTCAGGGCTCGTAGCGAGCTCAACAAGATAGCTGGTGGCTCCGTCCACCTGTCGCCAAGTGAAATTGAACGGGGCATCGACAGCGGAACCGTTCTCGGGGGCAATGAGCACGGGAGAATCAAGCTGGTCCAGTTCCACACTCAGGAAAGCAGGCGACCACTCGTTGCCCACACGATCAAGAACACACACGGCAAACTGATAGCCTTGCTGATACTGTGAGGGAATATCGAATGACGGCTCATAGGTCATGCCCAACAAGTAATCAATCTGGCCAGCGAATGTGGTGGTGTTCATCGTGATGGGAAAGGCATAGACCGAATAACGCACGTTATCATACCCCACCCACTCCAAGCGATTAGCGACTCGTTCCAGCTGCTGCACCTCGCCGGGATTGTAACCTTGCTTCCAGGGCATAGCAGGAGGCAGAGCGGGCTTGGTGAACACAGTGTTCTTGAGGTAATGAGCCAAGGTGTTGCTGTTGAGAGCATACAGGTATTTGCACGAGTAAAAGATGGCACCGGGAGCGCTGTCCTGCGAGCTGGTGCGGTTAAATTCCACCTCATTGGCATACTCCTTATACTGAACCTCGCCTGACGAGCTGCTCAGACCCGAAATCGAAGATGAAATGAACACCTGACGGCCAAAATGGGCAGCCACCTGGCCCCACCATCCAGTGATCTTGCCATAGTCGTTTGTGCTGTGCCCAAACGGCCAATAGACCTGCGGTGATATATAATCGAGGCTGTGAGAAGAAATCCATGCCAGCGGATCGCTGAAGATACTGTTGTACTGCCAGTCGCTGCCGGTGGGACAGGGATCCACGCCATATTGGTCGGCAACGCTGTGGCTGCTGGCGGCGACACCGGCTGGCGAGATGCCGTAGCGAACCTCGGGACGCGTCTCTTGAATCATGTCATAGACGGCCCTCACCATGCGGTTCACGTTGTCACGGCGCCAGTCGCCGAACGAGAGTGTCGTGCCCGATGCTTGCCACTCGCCGTAGTCCTGAGCGCTGGCGTCGGTGGGAATGCCGCTGGGATAGAAATAATCGTCATAGAGGATTCCGTCCACATCATAGTTGGTGATGATTTCCTTGCACACTTCAACGATGCGGTCGATGGTGCGTTGCTGACCCGGATCGAGAATAATGGTGTTGCCATAGGTCAGCAACCATCCGTCCTGCTTGAGTTCACGGTCATAGGGCGTGTTCCAGTCGGTTCCTGTGCTCCAGCGATAGGGGTTCACCCAGGCGTGACATTCCATACCGCGCTTGTGACATCCCTCAACCACATACTGCAAAGGGTCAAAGCCTGGATCCTGACCGCGAGTGCCGGTAAGGTAACTCGACCATGGTTCAATGCTTGACTGATACATCGCGTCACACATTGAGCGCACCTGGAAATTCACCGCATTGAAATTATTGACCTGCAACGAGTCGAGCAGTCGGTCCATCTGCTGCATCTGCTTGGTGGCGCCAGCACCCTGTGAGGGCCAGTCCAGACACCACACCGTGGCAATCCATGCCGAACGGAACTCACGCTTGGGCTGTCCATAGGCCCACGCCTGAACCATCAGCCCTGACAGTAACAGCAAGAGGGTTAAAGTTGAGAACAAACGTTTCATATTCTAAAAAATTGTGGTTAATTCCTAAAATACATTTACAGCCACAAAGGTAGCACAAAAAAAGCGCAACCACAAACGATTGCGCTTCTCCTTTATTATTATTTAACGCTTATTATAAGCCTTGCAGCATTTCGCGACAAGCAATACTGAGGTTACTTCACTTCCTCGTAGGTCGTGTCCTCGACATTGTCGCCACCCTGGTTGGGAGCACCGTCGGCGGAACCGCCATTGAAGCCTGCACCACCCATGTTGCTGGGGTCAAAACCTGCGCCGGGCTGAGGGCCACCCTGTGCGCCGCCTGCTTGCTGATACATCTTCTCGAAGAGCGAGTTCAGCTCGGCTGTAGCGGTGTCGATGGCAGCGAGGTCCTGGCTCTTGTGAGCCTCTTTCAGTTTGTTCAGCGCACCCTCGATCTGGCCCTTGATGTCGGCGGGCAGTTTGTCGCCACTGTCCTTGAGCACCTTCTCGGTTTGGAAGATGAGGGCGTCTGCGCCGTTGATCTTGTCGATGCGCTCCTTCTCGGCGGCATCGGCGGCAGCATTGGCGGTAGCCTCATCCTTCATGCGCTGGATCTCGGCGTCGCTCAGGCCACTCGAAGCCTCGATGCGGATGCTCTGCTCCTTACCGGTAGCCTTATCCTTGGCGCTCACGTTCATGATACCGTTGGCATCGACCTCAAAGGTCACCTCAATCTGAGGAATGCCACGGGGAGCGGGAGCGATGCCATCGAGGTGGAAACGACCCAGGGTCTTGCAGTCCTTAGCCATGGGACGCTCACCCTGCAGGACGTGAATCTCTACCTCGGGCTGATTGTCGGCAGCGGTCGAGAAGACCTGGCTGCGACGGGCGGGAATGGTGGTGTTGGCCTCGATGAGCTTGGTCATCACGCCACCCAGTGTCTCGATACCGACACTCAGGGGCACTACATCGAGCAGCAGCACGTCCTTGACATCGCCGGTGAGCACACCGCCCTGGATAGCGGCACCCACAGCAACAACCTCGTCGGGATTAACACCCTTGGACGGAGCCTTGCCGAAGAACTGCTCAACAATCTGCTGAACGGCAGGGATACGGGTCGAACCGCCCACGAGGATGACCTCGTTGATGTCGCTGGTGTTCAGGCCGGCATCTTTGAGTGCCTTGCGACAGGGCTCGATGGTGCTCTGAATCAGGTCATCACACAGTTGCTCAAACTTGGCACGCGACAGCGTCTTTACCAGGTGCTTGGGCATGCCATCGAGCTGCGTGATATACGGCAGGTTGATTTCGGTGCTGGTTGAGCTGGAGAGCTCGATCTTGGCCTTCTCGGCAGCCTCTTTCAAGCGCTGCAGAGCCATCGGGTCCTTGCGAAGGTCCATATTGTTCTCCTGCTGGAACTCATCGGCCAGCCAGGTGATGATGCGCTGATCGAAGTCGTCACCGCCCAGGTGGGTGTCACCATTGGTGGACTTCACCTCAAACACGCCGTCGCCCAATTCCAAAATCGAGATATCAAATGTACCGCCACCCAAGTCAAACACGGCAATCCTCTTGTCGCTGTTGTCCTTGTCCAGGCCGTAAGCCAGAGCGGCTGCGGTAGGTTCGTTCACAATGCGCTGCACCTTCAGTCCGGCAATCTCACCGGCCTCCTTGGTAGCCTTACGCTGAGCATCGTTGAAGTAAGCGGGCACGGTGATGACAGCCTCATCGACGGTGGTGCCCAGGTAATCCTCGGCGGTCTTCTTCATCTTCTGAAGAATCATGGCCGAAATCTCTTGCGGGGTGTACTGACGACCGGCAATCTCCACACGGGGCTGGTTGCTGCCGTTGTTCACCACCTTATAGGGCATGCGCTCCACATCCTTCAGGACGTGGTCATACTGCTCGCCCATGAAACGCTTGATAGAAAATACGGTACCCGTGGGGTTCATGATGGCCTGGCGCTTTGCGGGATCTCCCACGATGCGCTCGCCGCCATCCTTGAAGGCAACTACCGAAGGCGTTGTGTTGCGGCCCTCGCTGTTGGGAATCACAACAGGCTTGGAACCTTCCAGAACCGAAACACACGAGTTAGTTGTTCCTAAATCGATACCAATAATCTTACCCATAATTAAATCTCTCTTTCTTTATTTTTATGTTTTTAATGTTGTTAATAATCAATTTGAATCTGGCAACCATGAGACACAGGTCACCGACCACAATTCTGCAAACCGTGTGCCAAAACCGGCGGGGTGACACATTGTCAGCAAAACTGACAGCTTTTTAAGCCATTCGTCATTTGTCCTTACAAAACATGCCTGAAAAGTCCGGTAACAAATGCCTAAAAAACTTTTTTATCAAGTTTTATTGGAAAAACGCGTTGGTTTATTTGAATTTTGTTACCTTTGTATGTTTGAATGGTGGCAAGCCGTCACTTTTCATCATTTTCAAGGATCTCTAAAATCAAGTTAATATTATGATTATCATCGGTATTGCCGGCGGTACCGGCTCAGGTAAAACCACAGTGGTGCGCAAAATCATGGAACGCCTCCCCGAGGGCGAAGTGGGTGTGATTTCACAAGATTCCTACTACAAGGACTCCAGTCATGTCCCTGTCGAGGAGCGTCAGAACATCAACTTTGACGAACCTGCCGCCTTCGACTGGAACCTCCTGCTGGAACATGTCAAGATGCTCAAGAAGGGTGAATCGATTGAGATGCCCACCTACAGTTACCTGACCTGCTCTCGCCAAAAGGAGACCGTCCCCATGGGTCCCCACGACGTGGTGCTCATCGAGGGTATCATGGCCTTGAGCGATGCCCGCCTGCGCAAGATGATGGACATCAAGGTGTTTGTCGACGCCGATGGCGATGACCGCCTGATTCGTGTCATTTCCCGTGACTGTATCGAACGTGGCCGCACAGCCGAGGCCGTTATCGAACGCTACCAACGCGTCCTGAAGCCCATGCACCAGCTGCACATCGAGCCGACCAAGAAGTTTGCCAACATCATCATCCCCGAGGGCGGCAACAACGAGGTGGCCATCAACCTCATTACCGACTACATCAAGGGTCGCCTGACCACCAACAAGAAGAAATGAAACTGCCCTGGCAACACAAAGGCAAACCCGCCGAGGGTGACAAACCTGCTGCCAAGCGCAATGACAAGGAGACAGCGGCACAACTCAACGCCTCGGGCGAGGCGGGCACACTCGTGCTGAGCACCGACAACCTGGTGAAGAAATACCGCCAGCGCACGGTAGTCAACCACGTTTCCATCGATGTGCATCAGGGCGAGATCGTCGGCTTGCTCGGACCTAACGGTGCCGGCAAGACGACGACCTTCTACATGACCACAGGTCTGGTGACCCCCAACGAGGGCCGCGTCTTCCTCAACGACGTGGACATCACCACCCTACCCGTCTACAAGCGCGCCCAGCTGGGTATCGGCTACCTGCCGCAGGAAGCGTCGGTGTTCCGCACACTCAGCGTCGAGGACAACATCCGCACCGTGCTTGAGATGACCAACCTCACCCCTGCCGAGCAGAAGGACCGCCTCGAGCAGCTCATCGGCGAGTTCCACCTGCAAAAGGTGCGCAAGAACCTGGGTAATCGACTCTCGGGTGGCGAGCGCCGCCGCACCGAGATTGCCCGCGGACTGGCCATCAACCCCCGTTTCATCATGCTCGACGAACCGTTCGCCGGTGTGGACCCCATTGCCGTTGAAGACATCCAGAGCATCGTCTACAGCCTCAAGAGCAAGAACATCGGCATCCTCATCACCGACCACAACGCCCCCGAGACGCTGAGCATCACCGACAGGGCCTACCTCCTCTTCGAAGGCAAAATCCTCTTCCAGGGTACCAGCGAAGAACTAGCCGAGAACCCCACCGTCCGCGACAAGTACCTCGGCCACAACTTCATCTTCCGCCGCAAGCACTTCGACTAACCGCCCCCGCGCGACCGTGCCGTCCCCCCCCACGCGACCGTGCCGTCCAGTATTGCGGGCTACCAGCCCGTAAAACCATGCCACGCGACCGCCACCGTCCGCCCCACGCGCGACCGTGCCGTTCAGTATTGCGAGCTACCAGCCCGTAAAGCCCCAGCACGCGACCGTGCCGTTCAGTATTGCGGGCTACCAGCCCGTAAAGCCCTGTCACCCCCCAATAAAAACAAAAAAATCCCCTCCCAGTAAAAAAACGTGCCATCCCATTGCCCGTTTCAACAATTCTCGCTACCTTTGGAAGCATGAACAGCAACGACCGCAACGAGCGACGCAAGCGCTGGGTTGAAGCACACCCCGAACTCCAAGCGCAGCATTCCATGAAGCGCCGAATGGCATGCCACGACTATCATGGCGTGGCAATCTATCTGGTCACGCTGTGCGTTGAAGGGCGTCGTCCCGTGTTGGGAGCACTATGCGGACCCGACGACTACCATGTCCTGCCCTGGGTCAGACTCACCGAACTCGGGCGACAAGTCAAACAGGCATGGCTCAACATCCCCCAATTCCATACCGAGGTGAAACTCATCGCCTTTCAAGCCATGCCAGACCACATCCACGGCATCCTGCATGTCACACGACCCATGACCTGCCACCTGGGGCGCGTGATACACGGCTTCAAACTGGGCTGCAACGACGCCCTGCGATCAATGGCAGTCAACGAGAGCCAACCCGCCACCCTGTGGGAAGAAGGCTACAACGACCGCATCCTGCAAAGCGACGGCCAACTGAGCCGATGGATCAACTACCTGACCCAAAACCCAGAACGCCTGTGGATGAAACGCAACAACCCCCAACTGTTCACCCAACACACAGGAATCACCATCGGTGACCTACCCGTAACCACTATGGGCAACCGTTTTCTTTTGGACTATTCCGAGAAAGTGAATGTCAAGTGTTCACGCTCACTGTCGCCAAGTGACATCGAGGCAGATTGTCGTCGATTCTTGGCGTTGGCAAGCCAAGGGGCAGTACTCGTCTCCCCCTGCATCAGTCCAGGAGAGAAAGAAGTCATGGGACGCGCCTTTGAGGCACGTCTCCCCATAATCATCCTGATCGAAAACGGCTTCGCCCCCATGCAAAAACCCAGCGGCCGACAGTTCGACGCCTGTGCCCAAGGCCGCCTGCTCATCATCGCCCCATGGCCACACCATAACGACAACCGACGCATCACCCGAGAGCAGTGCAACGCCCTCAACGCCCTCGCCCGCCGCATCAGCGACAACGACTGGCAATCCATCTAACCCCACCCCACCCTACGAGCAAATAGTTCGCAATACCACAACATCACCCTCTCAGCAGCCATCCACGACCGCCCCACACGCGACCGCCACCATCCCGTCCGTCCCACCACACGCGACCGTGCCGTCCACCATTGCGGGCTACCAGCCCGTTAAATCCTCGTTAAAAATACCATTTCCACATTATTTATTGAGATTATTCCATATTTTTCTTCAAATATAATTGCCATTTTAACTAATAATTCGTATATTTGCGGCAATTTATACTTATCTTGTGCTACAAGGCGCATTTTCTTTCGTTATATTCGGCCATTAAATTGCTGTAAATCAAATTAATATACTCTTTATTATTAACTCTTTATTAACCATTAAAATTAACGCTTATGAAGTATCTAAATTTTAAACTACTATTCTTCTTAGCGGCCCTGGTTCTAGCGATACCGCCAGCCTGGGCCGGGACAGTGACCGACTTCCAAGAGACCTTTAACAACTGTGCAGGCACAGGTGGTAATGATGGATCTTGGTCGGGCAGCATTGCACAAGGGAGTGTCATAACTGACAACACTAATTGGACACTCACTAACGGTTCAGGTGCCAACAAATGTATCAAGTTGGGTACAAGCAGTAAACAAGGTAGTGCAGAGACACCTACAATTAGTGTTGCTTCTGGTACCACATACACACTCACTTTTAGAGCAGGTGCATGGGGTGGTGATGCAACAACACTTAATCTTTCAGCTACTGGTGGCACTTTAAGTGAAACCTCTGTTACATTAGCTAGTGCTTCTTGGACAAGTTATTCAATTACATTCGAAGCGAATAGCAATGAAGCACGAATTAAGTTTATTGGAAAACAAAACTCAAAAGCTCGCTTCTTTCTTGATGATGTTATCCTAAGACACGAAGAGAGCGGTGTAACGCCAGCTAATCCATGGATTGACATCACTCCTGATCCTCTGAACATGAATGATGATGGTGGCGTCTTTACTGTAAAAGCCGCCAACATGCCTGACGGTGGTCTGGGTGTGAGTGTTGATAGTAGTTCGCCATCGAACGCATTCTCGTTCTCTAAAACAAACGATAATACGTTTAATGACCAGTATAACTACTTCCCGCTTACAGGGAATGCTAATAATAAGTATGACTTAGAGAACGGTACGGTTCAAGTGAATTATACCGGTCATGCTTTGAGCGCTTCCGGTGTCATCAAATTTGCTAGCAGCCCCGAAAGCGCTACTGCTGACGTGAATTACCTCTACGACGGTGACATCTACATCGTCGGTGACGTGGAGGGCTCCGGATGGAGTACCGAAGGCGGCACTGTTCACGGTGTGCCTTTGGTTAAGAATGCCGACGGCACTTATTCTGCCACCGTAACGGCCACGGCCGGCGGTGAGGGCTTCTCATGGTTGTATTTCACCAAGTCTCTCAATGCCTCAAACTATGACGATCTTGGTTACAACCGCTTCGGTCCTGCCGGCGATGATGGAAGTTGGTCCTATAACAGCGGCCTCAATGGTGTTTACTGTGACCTGGATACCTATGGCAACCTGCACACCATCAAGATGTCGCCGGGTAACTACATTTTCACGATTGACCCTGCAAACAACAAGTTCAAGATTGAAGAGGTTGCCGGACCTAAGATCTACAACAAGGTTACTGATGCCAGCCAGTTGCAAGTAGGCAAGAAGTATATCCTGGTCTATGAGGAAACACCTGCATTCATGGGTAGCGTTGGTTCTTATGGCGTTTCTATTACTGGTCCAAACATTACCAACAACTCTGTTGATATTGGCCAATATAGCAATATCAGTGAATTGACCCTTAGCGGTTCTACCGGTGAATGGTTATTCCAAAATGACCAAGGATATATCTATTGGGCATCAGGCAATTATTTGAATGTTGAAGTTGAACCCGACTTTACCGCAAAATGGATTGTAAGCTATTGCGATGACGAAAGCAAGGGTACTGGCTTCATCTTATCAAATGCTAATACTCCTGCACGAATCTTGCAGTATAACACAGGTAGTCCGCGTTTCGCCTGCTACACAGGTTCTCAGATGTCTGCAGTCCTCTATGTTGAGGATGGTGTTGAGCCTGTTCTGCCGACAGTTGTGGCTCCGACCATTCTGCCCGAGGAGCGTGAGTTTGCATCGAGCGTTGAGGTGAGCATGACTTGCGCTACCACTGGCGCAACCATCTACTACACTGTCGATGGAACGGATCCCACGACCAGCAGCACTGCTTACACTGCTCCCTTCACCCTGAATGCGACGACAACCGTCAAGGCCATCGCAGTTCTGGGTAACGAGACCAGCCAAGTGGTAACCGCCACGTTCACCAAGACCGGCATCGAGACCATCGCTGCTGCTAATGGATTGGATAATAACACCAACTTCACCTTTGTTGGTAACGCAGTGGTAACCTTCCACAACGGTAACCACCTGTACATCCGCGACGATTATGGCAGCGGCCTGATTTTTGGTGTCAATGCCGAAACCAAGAAATATAATAATGGTGATCTGTTGACTCCCGGCTGGAAAGCCAAGAAGATTGTGTACCAGGATTACACTCCCGAGTTCACCAATGCTTCTGGTGTCGGTTCGACCGCCAACAACGGTCCCGTTGCCCCTGAAATTTTGAATGCTCTTGCATTAACCGATGTCAACAAGTATGCAGGATTCAACAGTGTGACCATCACACGCGTTGACGGTGAAAATTACTACTGCACTGTCGGTGAACAGGAAATCTGCCTACGCAGAGCCTATACCGAACTGGTTAACGCCCTTGAAGTTGGCAAGGTTTACAATGTCGAGGGTGTTGTAACAGTCTATAATGCCGCACCTCAGTTGAACCTGACCAAGGTGACCATTGTTAAGCAGGCACCCGAGTTGTCGTTCAACCCGACAGGTGTTTCGGTTTATGAGGGTGTTCAGGACTTCCCCGAGCCCGAACTGATTGCTCCTGAGGGTGTCACTGTACAGAGCTACGCAAGCAGCAATACCGACGTCGTTACCGTTGACGAGGACGGCAAGGTGACCATCGTTGCTCCCGGCACCGCCGTCATCACCGCTACGACTGCCGAGAATGACTATTATCTCTCAGGCACCGTAACCTATAACGTTGAGATCAAAGCCAAAGAGGCTGCCGGCCTGAGTTTCGGCGTGACTGAGCCCGTTACCGCCACCTATGGCGACGGTAATAACTTTGACGAGCCCGAGTTGACCAAGCCTGCTGGCCTGGCTGTTACCTACACCTGCGAGCCCGAAACCGTGGCCACAGTTGATCCCGCCACGGGTGAAGTGACCATCGTCGGCGCTGGTACTGCTACTGTTACCGCTACCACCGAGGGTGACGAATCACACAATGGCGGTTCGGCTACCTACACCATCATTGTAGCTAAGGCCGACGCTACCCTGAGCTTCGCCGAGAACGAGATCGAGGCCACCTACGGCGGCGAGGTTCCCGCAAACGCTCTGACCAACGAGGCTGGACTGACTGTCGCCTACAGCAGCGGCGACGAGTCCATTGCCACTGTTGACAACGAGGGCAAGGTGACCATCGTCAAGGCTGGTACAGTGACCATCACCGCTACAGGTGCTGCAACTGACAACTACAACGGAGCTACCGCAAGCTACACCTTGACCATCGAAAAGGCCGACGCCACCCTGAGCTTCAGTCCTAATGCTGTTACCATCGTTGAGGGTCAAGAGTTCACCGCTCCTACCCTGACCAACGAGGCTAACCTGGATGTTACCTACAAGAGCAGCGACGAGGACGTTGCCACGGTTGATAACAATGGTAACGTGACCATCGTTGGCGTTGGTGAGACCACCATCACCGCTACCGGTGCTGCTAACGACAACTACAACGGCACTTCTGCTTACTACACCCTCACTGTAGAAGCCAAGCCCGTTGTTGCCGCTCCGACGTTCACGCCTGCCGCTGGCTATTACAACAGCGTTCAGAACGTGACCATCGCTTGTGAGACCGCCGGTGCTGACATCTATTACACCACCGACGGCACTGAGCCCACTACCGAGAGCACGAAGTACACCGCAGCCATCGCCGTAGGCGAGAACATGACCATCAAGGCCATCGCCGTTAAGGACGGCTACACCAACAGCGAGGTTGCTGAGGCCGAGTATGTCATCGACCTGCCCGTACAGATTGCTGCTCCGACCTTCATGCCTGGCAGCGGTCATTACACCGAGGCCAAGGAAGTGGCTATCGCTTGCGCTACTCCTGGCGCATTGATCTCCTACAAGATTGGTGACGGCGAATTCCAGCCCTACACCAAGCCATTCGTAGTAGACCACAGTTGTACTGTTACCGCTAAGGTCAGCATGGATACAAGGACCGTTTGGACTGAGAATCAGGCCAGCGCAACTTACACCATCAACACGCTGAACCCCGTTGAGATTATCGACGGTTACTACCAGATCAAGAACAACGGCAGTGGTCAGTATGCTAACGTACAGGGCCGCAAGACCTTGACGTTCACCAACGACATCGACCAGCAGGCCGGTACCGTGATCCGCGTTCAGACCACGAACGACGGTCAGGTTAAGGTGCTGCGCTCTCAGGCTGCCGACCTCCAGGGCTATGCCGACCGTGCCATGAGGTATGTTCCCGAAGTGGTACAAATGGTTGTCAACAAACTCCACGCAGAGGGTACCGGTGAGTTGCTCGGTAACGATGGTCTTGATGCTATCATGGAGAAGTTCAACGAGAGTTTCGACTATCATCTGTATGTAGAGGGTGATCTTGACAACTGCCGCATCTATGGTAAGACGCCGAGCATGCAGCCCGTTGTTGACTTCTACCTTGAGAACCAGTCTAAGGTGGATGAGAAACTGCCGATGCTCGAGGGCTTCATCAACGATGCCATCAACAAGGTGCTCGAGAAGACCAACGGCCGTGGCAGCAGCATCCTTGTTCCCTTCAAACTCCAGACCATCTGGGAGCGCATGGGCCGCAACCTGACCGAGCCTGTTGACGACGCGTCGACCTTGGCATTCTATCGTCAGGTACTGACCAACAAGCAGTATGTTTGGGACTTCGCTTACCAGACTGCTACGTTCTACCTCGAGAAGGTGAAGGCTCACCCGAGATATGAGGAGATGAAGGACAAGATGGGTGAGTTTGGCAATTACATTGACAAACTCGAGCAGATTCGTCCTGACATGAAGTACTTCATCGTTCAGGAGAATGGCAAGGTGGACTACATCAGTGAGGGCAATGTTGACATCATCAACAACGAGGCCAACACCTACTGGACTGTTCAACCTCGCGATTCGTTCGTTGTGAACCTGCCCGAAGCCAGCATGCTGGGTATCGAGTATGTCACCACGCTCTACACCGACTTTGCTTACACCGTGCCTGAGGATGTTGCCGTTTACAAGGTAACCTCCATCAACGAGCAAGGTGTGGCTCAACTCGTTGCCCTGACCGGCACTATTCCCGCTCAGACGCCCGTGCTGCTCAAGTCTCTTGTCAGCGGTCCGAAGACCTTGACGCTTGACATCAACGACGGCACCGCGTTGACCGATAACCTGCTTGTCGGCCCGGACTACCTCATCAACGAGTATCAGATCAGGACTCCGCAAGTCGAATCGGTATTCAACTTGGCTAAAGACCTGTTCGGCGAGAACTTCTACAACAACTATGTTGCACAGTATGAGCACCTGATGCTCAAGAATGCCGGAACGGTCAACAACAAGTACTTCTGGGGCCTGACCGAGGACGATGTAAAGAAGTGCACGTTCACCAACGATGAAGGTTCCGTAGACTGTGTGATCCGCACCTTGAGCGACGGCGATCAGCACCTCGGCTTCTACAACAACTGGGAGGTTAAGACCAACCAGGCTCTGCTTGTAACCAAGGAGTTCGATCCCATCAAGCTGGCTATCAAGGGTGATGTGACCCGCGACGGTCTTGTGAACCTCTCAGATGCAGTGGCATTGATCAACATCATCCTGCT
This sequence comes from Sodaliphilus sp., assembly GCA_045541835.1. Taxonomy (GTDB): domain Bacteria; phylum Bacteroidota; class Bacteroidia; order Bacteroidales; family Muribaculaceae; genus Sodaliphilus. Next base: position 113,280 of record JAZQJW010000056.1, read on the forward strand.
GCATCCGTATGAGCCCGCTGACTTCCCCGTTATCTATGACTACATCGCTGCCGACTTCGACGAGAACGGCGAGATCACAATCACAGATGCCAAGGATCTGATTAATTTCCTTCTCAACCACTACGATAAGGAAGATCTGATTCAACCGACTGAAGATGATGGTGAGGGGAATAATTAATTCTCTATAGATTTCGTGAGCAATTGATGGTTATGGGTGAAAGACCACATCATAATCGTGAATTGCTCACGATTTTTTACATTATTACGATTTCAAAACAGCACATCATGAAAAAAACCTTACGAATCTTTTGTGCCCTGACTTTGACAGCGCTCTGCGTCGTTCCAGCTATGGCACAACTCAACGGAACGGGATATTACCGCTTCCGCAACGCTGATCGCAATACCGAGTACATTTCAATGGCCAACGACCTTTTCAATTTTACGACTTGCATCGGCAGCGCCTGTGGCGGTCTTAGCCAAGCCAGCAGTTCAGCCGGTCAGGCCCGTGCGCTGGAATGTGCCGGCAAATATCTGGGCACCGATATCCACATGGTCAATGATGCCGACATCATCAATGTGGGCTCTATCATTTACGCTCAGAAGTATAACACGCAAGCCTCCAATCATGACTATAACCTGATTGGCCAAGGTACCAGCCTGCTCACATTGACGACGGGAACCTATCCGGGAAGCGTAAAGTTGGAGTTCAAAAACCGTTACGTCACCATTGACCCCGTCAGTGGTAGCGGTGCAAACACATTATACAGTGCCAAGATTGAGCTGAAATCCGACACCTACGTGTTTCTTGTCGGTTATCCGTCATTGGGTGTCCGCTACCTGGTTGATGACAACGGCACGCTAGCAATCAACGCATCCAGTTCAACCCAAAACGCCAAATGGTACATCGAGCCGGTCAATCACTTTAACGTGGTGCCTGAGGTTGAGTTCGAGGGCAAGTATTACACGACCCTGTTTGTTCCCTTCAGCTACAAGTTGAGCGGACAGGTGCTCAAGGCCTATGCCGTGAAAGGCATCGGTGACGACGGCACCCTGCAACTCGAGGAAGTGACCGCCGAAGGTGGTACCGTGCCTGCCCAGACTCCCGTCATCCTTGAATGCGGTTCCAACAATCCCGCGGAATGCCAGCTCATTCCACAGGGCAGACCCGTCTTCACGGCTCCTGACGTGTCCGTCGAAGACAACGCCCCCAGGGCCAACCAAGCAGTCGCCGACGAGTCAAACCTGCTGAGAGGAACTTACTACTGCAATACCGACGGCACAATCACTTACACTCGGCCCAACAACGCAACGGGCAGCTTCAATGCCAACAACAACACCAAGCCCACCAATCCCCAGAAGTATGTCTTGGGCACAATCAATGGGTCGGGCAAGCTGGCGCTTGTCAAGGCAACCGGCACTGCCATGCCGGCCAACAAGGCATGGATTGAATACACCGGCACTCAAGAGCTGGTGTTCCCGTGGGAACCCACACCAGTCTTCATCCTTGGCGATGTCAATCGTGATAAAGAGTTCAACATCACCGATGCCATTGACCTGATCAACTACATTCTCAACGACGAGGGCGATATCGATCTCGAAGCCGCTAACTTCAATCAGGACGCTGAAGTTAACATCACCGATGCCATCGACATGATTAACTACCTGTTGAACGCATTGTAATACGGCAAACAGACATCACACCCTAATACAAACTGTGCCGAGAGCCATCAGCCCCCGGCACATTTTTCTTTTCTAAGGTTTATTCACAGTAAGCGACATTCCACTTCTCGATGCGAAAGATGGTGCCCTCGATCAGGGAGCAGTAGATATCGCCGTTATTATCGACTTCAAAGCCGTTGAACTCGCTGCTGCCCAGTTTGGAGGTGAAAACCAGCTGATGGGTCGCGGCATCGACAACCGCCAACATGCCGCGGCGCGAACCGCAGTAGATGAAGCCGTCATGTTCCAGCACTATGCAGGGAGCGTGCTCGTAGCCGAAGCCCAAATCAACCGTCCACAGCAATTCGTATCTCTCGCCGGTACTCATGGCCACGAGCGTGCCGTCCATGGTCTTGGCATAGGCTACCTTGCCGTCGGCACTGCATCCCAGGCTCTCGCGCACCTTGTTCTCGTTCTTCTCGCGCCATACCTGTCGGCCTGTGCTACGGTCCACAGCGGTAGAGAATCGGTCAGGAGCTACAATTACCACACGCTTGGGAGTCACCACGGGAACCACATTGCCAGGGCTATAAAGGTTGACGTTTCGCTCATTGTTCCATTGCCAGTGCAGGGCACCTGTGCGGCGGTTGAGCGAGCGCAGATAGGTGTCCCAGGCGCCGAAGATGACATCGTTGCCATCCACCACAGGCGCAGCCTGGCAATAGTTGTTGATGTCATTGTATTGCCACAGCAATTTGTGTCGTTTCACATCCCATGCCTGGAACGTCTTGAAACCGCCCTGATAGAGTATGCCGTCGCTTACCACGCCATCGGCAACGTATGGCCCATCGGCATCATACTGCCATTTAGGTTTGCCCGATTTCTTGTCGAGCCACACCAGGCGCCTGTCGCTTGTGGGCAGAATCACATATTTGCCACTCACGGCAGGTCGCGAGAAGAGCATGGCGTCGGTCTTGTACTGCCAGCGCAGTTCGCCCGTTTTCTTATCCACTGCCTTGCAATAGCCGAGCGAGTTACCGAAATACAGGTTCTTGTCATCGGCACCCACGCGCGTGAAGATCGAGGCATTGTCGGCAAGGACACGCTTAATCATGAATTTGAGACGCTGCTGATACTCAAATTCCGGCACAAAGGCATTTTCGGGCAGCTGGGGCGTGTAGTAGTCCAGATTGATGTGGTAGGCATACATCTGTTCAGCCTCCTTGCCTAATACCTTATTATAAATATATATCCACTGGCGGTCCAAGTCAATAGTCATCAACGTGTAACCGTAGTCACCGCCACCCATGTCGAGGGCGCGCACCATCAATCCGTTGATGCCGTCGGTCTCATACAGTCGCCACTGGTGATAATGGCCACATTGATGGGTGATGACAGGATACTTCTTGAGGATATCGACATAAGCCCGGTAATTGTCCAAATCATCAAGAATGGGATAATGGTTCACGCTCAGCACACGCATGCCCGGCTTTACCATCGCGGTGAGGGTGCTGTCGAGCCACAGGAGGTCTTCCTGCTTGATGTGGCCGTCGCCCATCTTCATGAACGGGCCGCAATTCATGCCCACGACCACCAGGTTGTCCACGGTAAAGACAAAGCGGTCACTGCCCCACAGGTCGTTGAAAGTCTTGCAGGCGCTCTGGCTCCAGTTGTTCTCATGATTGCCCGGGATAATATAAAACGGGTGGGCAATGTCGTCCAGGACGCCCTTGACATTGCGCAACTGCTCGTCGCTGCCCTCGTTGGTGAGGTCACCGGTGAGCATCACAGCGTCCACATCGGTCGCATTAATCTCGGCCACAGCCTCACGCAACTTACCCTCATTAGCATTACCGGGAGTGACATGCACATCACTCAAGATGGCCAATCTGACCACCCCACCCTGCACGGCAAGCGACAAAGCCACCATCGCCGCAAGAAATACCATCAAACGTTTCATATCACACTTGAATTTTATTACCACGACACAAAGATAAGACAAAAACTCTCACGCTACAACACAAAACTTAAAACTGAAATTCTAAAACTAACAACTTTTTATTACTTTTGTAGTTTCAAATGAATCACGAGTTGTACATAGCACGGCGCATGACACTGAAGAATGAGCGGCAGAAGGGCTCTCCCAGCCTAAAGGTCGCCCTCATCGGCATTGTGCTTGCCGTGGTCGTGATGATTCTGTCCATCGCCATCGTCATGGGTTTCAAAGGTGAGATTTCAGGCAAGATCATGCACCTCGACGCCCATCTCAGGGTGACCAACGCGGCTCTGGGCATCGATGAGAACTATGCCACCGTCAATGGCCGTGAAGTGCGCGAAGCGATTGCTGCCAACGGCAACTTCGCAGCATCGGTCGAGAGCGTGAGTCTCATTGCCGACAAGAGCGCCATCCTCAAGACCGATGAAGACTTCATGGGTATCATCTTTCGAGGTGTGGACAACGGTTACGACTGGCGTTACCTCAAGTCCCAGATGGTCGAGGGAGACATCCCCATCTCCAGCGATTCCGCTTCCTCCAACCAGATTGTTATCGCCAAGACCATAGCCGACCGGCTAAAGCTCCATACAGGAGACAAGGTGTTCACCTATTTTATAGACGACAAAGTCAAGGTGAGGAACCTGACCATTGCCGGCGTGTTTGAGACCGACCTTGAGGCATTTGACAATGCCTATATCGTGGGCGGCATCAGCATCATCCAGGGTGTGAACGGCTGGAACGGCGACACAGGCACCCAAGTGGCCGTGAACATGAAGAAGACCGATGATTTGGAGTCCGACGGCTACGAGCTATACTCCCTGCTGGCCGAGAACACGGTTCAGCGCGAGAGCAAGAACCTGTTCTTCGTGACCACCACACAGCAAAACAATCTGCAATTCTTCGCGTGGCTGCAGATGCTTGACATGAACGTCGTCATCATCCTCACACTGATGATGATAGTGGCAGCCTTCACGCTCATCTCGGCCATGCTGATGATTGTGCTGGAGCGCATCCGCATCATCGGCAACTTCAAGGCCCTGGGCGCCACCAACGGCACCATCCGCCGCATTTTCATCTACCTTACAGGTAAGCTCACCCTCAAGGCGCTGCTCATCGGCAACATCATCGGCATCGGTTTAGCCCTGCTGCAGAAATATGGCCACATCGTGCGACTTGACCCGACTGCATACTATATGCCCTACGTGCCCATCCAGTTGAGTATCCCCACTCTCATCCTGCTCAACCTGGGCATCATCGTCGTGTCCTATCTGACCCTGCTCGGTGCCAGCCACATCATCTCGACCATCAAGCCAACGGCCACGATGCGATTTGAATAATGGCCCTGGATGAATATACAGAACTATAATAACCAATAAAATGCTATCGATATGAAGACAAACCAAATAAACATGCGAGAAGAAGCGGCACGTTGCCTGCTGTGTGAGAATGCGCCTTGCAGCCGTGCCTGCGGCAAGGGGGATGTGGCAAGAGCCATCCGTGCCGTGCGTTTCGGCAACGAAGCGATTGCCCGTCAGTGGCTGGAAGGCTGTGACGAGAACGACCTGGAGAAAGCCGAGCAGGCTTGTATCCATTATGACCGCCCCATCCGCATCAAGGAAATGGTGAGTCAACTGCCCGAGGCTTCCCAAGCCGACCTGCCAAGTCTTGCTATCGACTTCTGCGGACTGCCCTGCGAGAACCCGTTCTTCCTCGCTTCATCGTCAATCTGCACCAACTACGAGATGGTGGCGCGCGCCTTTGATGCCGGCTGGGCTGGCGTCTTCTACAAGACCATCTGCCTGGATGACATCAATGAGGTGTCACCCCGATTTGACGTCTTGCACCGCGAGGGCGACAAGGGCGACTTCAACGCTTTGCGCAACATGGAACAGTTGAGCGAGAATCCAGCCGAAGTCGATTTTGATATCCTGCACCGCCTCAAGCAGAATTACCCCAACAAGATTGTGGTGGCCTCCATCATGGGCTCGACCGAGGAGCAATGGATTGAACTGGCTAAAATGGCAGAAGCAGCCGGAGTGGACGCCGTGGAACTGAATTTCTCATGTCCACAGATGCGACTAACCGGTATGGGCAGCGACGTGGGCCAGGACTCCGAGTTGGTAACCTTCTACACCGCCTATGTGAAGCATGCCGTCTCGATTCCCGTGATTCCCAAGATGACGCCCAATATCACCTTGATGAGCAATCCCGCCATGGGTGCCTACTTCGCCGGCGCCGATGCCATCAGCGCCATCAACACCATCAAGAGCGTGACCATGGATGAACGCGCCGAAGTTTCGGGCAAGTGGACTGTCTCAGGCCTCTCGGGCCGTGCTGTCAAACCCATCGCCCTGCGCTTCATCCTCGAGATGGCCAAGAACCCCGTGATGAACAACCTGAAATTGAGCGGTATCGGTGGCATTGAAACCTGGCGAGACGCGCTTGAGTTCATCCAACTGGGCTGCAGCAACCTGCAAGTGTGCACCGCCGTGATGCAATATGGCTACCGCATCATCGATGACCTCAAGTTGGGTCTTCAGCACTACATGGCGAGCCGAGGCATCACCAAACTCTCCACCCTGGTGGGTGAACGGCTTTCCACCTTTGTTACGCCCAATGACTTGGACCGCGATACTGTAGTATTCCCCATCTTCAACAGCGAGAAGTGCATCGGCTGCGGCAGGTGCTACATTTCCTGTATGGACGGCGGCCACCAAGCCATCACCTTCGGCGACGACCGCAAGCCCCACCTCGTGGGCAGCAAGTGCGTCGGCTGCCACCTGTGCCGCCTCGTCTGTCCCACTGGAGCAATCGGTGTCTCCAAACGCGTTCCCAAGCGCAAAAACAAATAAAGAAAGACATAACGGGAAAAACTGGATAATAGCCAGGATGACATAATAACCCTAATCGAACCGGGTGCCATCTTCAGGGACGAGTCCCAACTGATGGCACCCGGTTTGGCTAATGACAGACTTCCCACTTTTATACGGCAAGTTGTTGACGCAACTAGGGGAAAACAATAGTTAGTTGTAATAATTAGGAAAATTTATTGTAAAAATAAGACAATAACAGTATTTATGTAGGTTGAAATTCTTGTCAGTTTTTTTACTGTTACCCTTGACTAAGTAACTTTTAACTGAGATTTATCCATTATTATTAACCTTAATAGAATGTGTGTTTTATGAAGAAATTTTTATTACTCCTAACTGTTGTGGCATTTGCTTTCAATGCCCAAGCAGACATGTTGCGGCTGAATTCCGGAACGCGGCATCAAACCATTAATAACAAGATTGCAGGTCCCAGTTTGACTCAAGACCAAGCAGTTGTTCTGCAGCAAAACCTCAATTCAGGTCCGTCGAGGGTGATCACCGACAAGCCTGACGGTGAGTTAAGGACCTATGCGCGCACTGGCGGCCAAGCCATTTTCCCGAATCAGGATCAGTTGGGCCTGGATCTCCAGAGTGGCAAGATGGATATGGTCTTTGCCGACAATAACGTGGTTTATTTGAAGAACATCCTGTTCAACTGCGGTTTAACCTATGGAACCAGTTGGGTTCAGGGCACGCTGAGCGAAGATGGCTCAACCATCACCGTGCCGATGGGCCAGTCTATCGGATGGAGCGACTATTACCAGGCCGATGTTTTGTTGTGCATGGGCACCACTAATGGCCAGCCCGACCACGTCGCATTCACTATTGACAACGCTGTCACTGAAGTCACCTACACCATCGACGGCGACAAGATTACCCTGAATGGCACCGAAGGATCTTCCGAGACCGGACAGGATTTAAGCCGCTGGAATGCCTATGGCCTGGCTTGCCAATGGAGCGACGACGGCTCATTCGGCGGTTGTCTGGAGTGGGACACCGAGTTGACTCGCACCGAGACCGCTATTATTCCCACTGTGATTTATGACCAGTCCGAAGGCGAGGCCGCCATCTACAACCGTGCGGGCCTGTCTATCTTCTCGGGCTACTTCGGTGTGCAATCCAGCACATTCGTTGATAAGATGACTATCGTCTATGGCGACGACGGCAAGGTCTACATCCAGAATCCCTTGTGGTGGAACAAGTCCTACAACACCTGGGTGAGTGGTGAACTTGATCCCGAAACAGGCATCATTCACGTTCCTGTGGGTCAGTATCTGTCCTATAGCGAGGAAGTTGAGTATGGCGTGCAGTTGTTGTGGGGCAGCAGCAGCATCTATCAGGATGAGAACGGAGCCTATATGTTTGAGTACTTCATTGATGAGGACGCTACCGAGATTCTTTACCAGATCGATGGCGACAAGATCTATCTCCTCGGTTGCGAGGGTGACCCCAATGCCGACTTCCCCGATTATTACAACGCCACGGGTCTGTTGGGCCACTTCAGCAACGGCTACAACTTCACCTGTCTGGAGTATACCGGTCCCGGCCAGGCTTATGGCACACTGGTGAGCCTCGATCCTGCTGTTCCTGCCAATCCCACCAACCTGTCTTGGCAGGATAGGGGCACCACCGATGGCAATACCTATTTCACCTTCGTCCTTCCCACGACCGATGTCAATGGCAATATTCTGGAACAGGAGTTCATCAGTTACAGCATCTTCATCGATAATGACCAGATTTACACCTTTGACGCTGCTTCTTATGCCAGCATTAACGAGGACATCACCGAGGTGCCCTACTCACTGTGGTCCAACTACTGGAACTTCACGCCCACCCAGGTATGCTTCTACGGCACCAACCACAGTGACAATCCCATCTTTGAGCATCGCATCGGTATCCAGGTCTACTACACCGTTGGCAATGTCAAGAACGCCAGCGATATCGTCTACCTCAATGCCGGTGACCTCCAGCCTGCCGTTCCCGCCAACCCCGAGGCCTGCGCATGGTATGACTATAGCCCGTACGGCAACAATTATGGCAACTTCTATTTCACGTTGCCGACTACCAATGTCGACGGCAACTATATTGACCAGTACTATCTGAGCTACAGCATCTACACCGATAACGATCAGATTTACACCTTCAGGGCAAGCGACTTCCCCGATGAACTGACCGAGGACATTACCGAGATTCCCTCATCGATCTTCTTCACCAGCTGGAACCTCTCGAGCTACAGTGCATACCTCTATTATGACGAGGCACCGCTGTTTACCCATCAGGTGGGTATCCAGGTGTTCTACACCATCGACGGTGTGAAGAACGCGAGCGATATCGTTTACTTCGAGGTTTATCCCGACACCGGTGTTGATGAGCAGATGGCCGGCAAGCAAGTGGCCAACGTGCGTTACTACAACATGGCAGGCCAGGAGATGGCACAGCCCAGCGACTTGACCATCCAGGTGACTACCTTCACCGACGGAACCCGCACTGCCGCTAAGGTCATCAAGTAACATTAGCGACGTAGATTTATCACTACCTCTCAGGAAACTGATACTATCACAACAGGGACGGTTTTTATGATGGAGAGCTATGCTTTGAACATCAAAAAACCGTCCTTTTTTTACCCAAAGGAAAAAAAAATAAAAAAAAGTTGGATTTTTTCTTGGTGGTAACAAAAAAAGCAGTACCTTTGCAGTCGCAATTAGGAATTGTCCTGTGGTGTAATGGTAGCACATCGGATTCTGGTTCCGCTTGCGAGGGTTCGAATCCTTCCAGGACAACAACGAGAAGTGACCCTTAAACAAGGTCACTTTTTTTGTGAAAAAATTAATAACAACAATTAAAAATTTAAACTGTTAGAATTATGGCAACAAAGATCAGATTGCAGCGCCACGGTCACAAGGACTATGCGTTCTATCCCATTGTTATTGCCGATAGCAGGGCACCACGAGATGGTAGATTTATTGAGAGGATTGGTTCTTATAACCCCAACACTAATCCT
>JAZQJW010000057.1:0-61794 GCA_045541835.1 Sodaliphilus sp.
TCGCCCGAAGCCTTCATGAAGGCTTTAGATGAATATATAGACTATTATAACAATAAAAGAATCAAATCCCGGTTAAAAGGAAAGAGCCCGGTGCAATACCGAACTCTTTACTCTTAATCAATAATGTTTAACCCGTCCAACTTTTTGGGGTCACTTCAAAAGGGCATGAGGGATTTGTTTTGTCTTGTTGTGGATTGATTACCAGGTGTCGTTCAAGACGTAGTTGATGATTGCAATCGCATCCGAAACGTTCACCTCGTCGTCGCCGTTGACATTGGCGGCCTCAAGGTTGATGTCGCCCTCGTCGTTGAGGATATAACTGATCAACTCGATGGCATCGGTGATGTTGACCATGTGGTCGTTGTTCACGTCGCCCTTCAGGACTTCCTCTACATAGTTTTCGTAAGCAATGATATTGAACATCAATGTGCCGTTAATCTTGACAATCACACCATAGACATTGTATTTGCCAGTAGTGGCGTCTGCATCACCGGCCCACAAGCTTTCGGTCTTAGCGATTTTTGAGCCGTCAGGCAGCGTGAAATTGCGGGCAGGGAAAAAGCTGGGTGTCTGATTTTTGATGCAAACAAAAGCATTGATCAAGCTTTCATCAACACTGTTGGGCACGATGGCAGCAGCCAGATCAGGATTGGTCTCACCGCTGGCACTGAGGTCAGCTGCATCGGTGAACTTAACCCAACCGTCGTTGCTGGTCTTGGTGGCGCTCCAGCCCGGGGTCAGCACCTGGCCGTTCTCAAAAGTGCCTTCAACGCCAGAAATCAGGCCAAAGCCGCTCTCGTCACGCAAGAACACGTAGCCAGCCCTGCAGACGGTAACAACGGCGTTGCCGGCAAAGTTGAAGTTGGCGCCATCTTCCAAAACGTTTGCTTCGCTCAAGTTGGCAATGCCGCCATCCTCGGGCTCACCCTGTACGTAGAGAACAGCGGGCTTCTGGCTGCTGGTGTAGCAGGCGAAGCGGGGGGCACCGGCATTGTACTGGAGTTTGCGCGAGTTATCGAACTTATTTTTCAAGACGACCCCGTCGTCGGTTAAAGTGGCGAGCCACATGGCATTGTTGGGGGCGGAGTTGTTGACCGTCTGCAGCGAGTTGCCCGAGGTCCAGCAGATGAAATGGCTCTCGCCACCCATATCAAAGGTCCACGTGGGATTGCCGAACTCGTCTTGACTGCCCTGGCCCAAGACCAGTTCAACGGCATCCGTGCCATCGAGGTCGATAGCGCCGTCAGCGATGGTGATGTCGATAGCGCTACCAAAGTTGGTGCTGGTGCCGGTGATGGCTCCCAAGGCAACGCTGGCTTCCTCATTGACGAGGATGTACTTTTGTCCAACCTCCAACTGGTCAAGGCTGGAAACCTTCACATACGTGTTAGCGGCCCATGCCGACATCGTCAGCAGGGAAAGTGCGAAAAGAGTGAAAATCTTTTTCATAAAACTGAATCTGGTTAATATGTTGATATACACAAGTTACAATTTGTGAATTTTGGTCTACTGGGTTTAGTTAACCTCCGCAAAACTACTCATTAATAAAAACATAAACAAATAATAATTCAGTTAAAGGCGAAACTGCCGTAAAGAATTATGAAAAAAAGTAATTTCAGACGATGTTGGTAATTGATTACCAAGTGTCGTTCAAGACATAGCTGATGATTGCAATGGCATCAGAGATGTTGACCTCGTCATCGCCGTTGACGTTGGCGGCCTCAAGGTTGATGTCGCCAGCGTCGTTGAGGATGTAGTTGATTAGCTCGATGGCGTCGGTGATGTTAACCAAGTGGTCGTTGTTCACGTCGCCCAACAAGTCAGAATCATCGCCGGTGTCGATGCCCTCGATGTGCTGGAAATTGCTCCATATCGCGGCATTCTGGTAGAGTTCCACGCTACGCATGGGTACCTGCAGGATGGCGTTCTGGAATACGGCATCGGTGAAGTAGTTGCCACTCTCGCCGCTGCATTCAGGCGGTGTGGTGGCCAGGCAGGTCACCCGTGTGATGTCGCTGATGCCGCTGAAGGCACTGGGTCGCACCTCGACGAGCGTCGAGGGCAGTTCCACCTCGGTGATGGAAACAGCTTCACGGGCGGCTTGGTTGGCGATGACTGTCACGCCCTCAGGCACATGGAGCAGGCTCTGCTGCCATCCAGTGGGCACACCCACCAGGGCCGTCAGGTCTTCGGGCTCATCGCCTTCGCCACGCTGCTGATCGGGCTTGACCGTTGCGCCGCCAGTGGCATAGAGGCAACCGTCATGGGTGGCGAAATAGGGGCTGCCGTCGGCCACGGTAAAAGCGTGTAACGAGGTGGCACCCACACAGGGATTACCAGTGATGGTGGTTACTGTCGTGGGGATGGTGAATGAGTTCAGGTTGGTGCAACGGAAGTAGGCATTCATGATGATCGTCTGCAGACCCTCGGGCAGGTAGGCCGTGGTCATGGGCACGCGGGTAAAGGCGGCACCGTCGATTTCCTCGAGCATGCCATTGCTGGTAACCGAGGTGAGGTTGAGACACTGGCTGAAGGCCTGGCGACCGACATACTTGACATTCTTGAGGTCGATGCTGGTGAACGGGTTGTCCTGCAGCGAGCAACTGTCAAGTTTGACCATCGTGCTGGGCAGATTGACGTTGGTGAGGTTGCAGCTGCCGAAGCACATCATGCCGATTTCCTCCATGCCTTCGGGCAAGGTGAGGTTGGTCAGGTTCACGCAGTAGAAGAACACGTGGCGCCCCAGTTTTTTCATGCCTTGAGGCAGGGTGACACTGCTCACCTGGCTGTTGCTGAAGCAGCTGTTGCCGATTTCACAGTCGGGGTTGGGGATGTTTACCCGGGTGAGCAGGGTCTCGTAGAAGGCCGCATTGCCGATGCGCGTGATACCGGCATGGAAGTTCACCGTCTTGAGCGTGGGGTTGCCATAGAAAGCGTAATCGCCAATCTCGGTAATCTGCTCGGGGATGGTGATGGAGGTGAGGTAGGTCGTGCCGCCACTGCTGAACTGTGTGGGCTTGGCACCGGGGGCGGCGATGATTTTGGTCTTCTCCTTGTTGGTGAGCATGGTGTAGGTCACGTTGCCCTGGGTCGAAGCCAAGTGGGCGAAATAGGGGTTGCCGGCCAGCACGGTCACGCCTGCCAGTTTGTTGTTGTCGAAAGCCCTCTCGTTAATCAGCTGCATGGTTGTGGGCAACTTCAGCGAGCCCACCTCGGTGAAGGAGAAAGCCCCGGCATCAATAAAGATGTAGCCCTCGGGCAACTGCAGAATAGCTTGCTCGTTGAGCTTGCACCGGTAGAACGCATTGGCGCCGATACCCATAACGGTATAGGTCACGCCATCGTAAGTCACCGTGGTCTTGAAATCGGCCGACACAAGGTTGCTGTAGCCGGCACCGCTTTCGGAATTACTCTTGGGAATGATCTGCACCCAGTTGTCGGTGCCCTCAATCACTTCATACTTGAATTTTCCTGACGTGAACTGCGTCTGGGCCAGTGCGCACATAGCGAGCAGACTGGCCGCGAAAAGGGTTAAATAACGTCTCATTTTGGTTATGTAAGCTGGGTTCTCGATAAAAAAACTATGCTGGGCCCGGGATTGGGGGGGGCAGAACCCGTTAACCCCCCCCGACGATGGTCAGCCTTCTCTAATCTCTAATCTGCGAGCATCAAACTTCATTCAACAGGATGTTGATGAGCAGGATGGCATCGGTGATGGTGATTTCGGTGTCCTGATTCACGTTGGCGTTCACTTCATAGAATGGCGTGGGAACGCTGCCCAGGACGTAGTTGATCAAGTCGATGGCATCGGCGATGTTTACCTCACCGTCACCGTTGACGTCGCCGCACAATCGCTCGTAGGTATAGCCGATTTCGGTGACAGGGAGCTCAACATTAGTGCCGCACCCAAGCATGGCAGTCGCATTGGGGAAATCATCACCCATCGCATAGTCAATGAAGCTCGTCCAATTGTCGGTATAGGTCATCGCTTTGCCGCGAATGCCTGAGGTGTAGAAGGGTGCGTAATCGCTGCCCATGGTGCAGTTGTCGTCATCCTCGGCATCCATGACGATGGTCACGAGCAGGCTTTTGCCAGGTGTGAAGGAGAAGGGTTCTTCTATTTCCATTGTGAGCGCCTGGTCCTCGCCGTAGGTCTCCAGCAAATCCAAGTCATAGCGTCCCTCGGCGACCATCTCGCCCAGGGGGAAGAACTGCTTCACGCCATCCTCATTGACGGCAAACTGGGTAGCGTCAATTTCCTGCAGATAGACCTTGGCATTGCGTACGATGTCCTCAAAGGTCTCGTTGTGGAACTTGAAATTGAGGTACTTGATCTGCACGCCTTCCTTGCCCACCATGTGAGTCAGCAGGTCAGGGGTGTAAATCATTTGGACACCGGTGTGAGCCAAGTAGAAGTTGGTCGGTGCCATGTCAAAGTAGGAGCCGTTGTAGAGTTCGGTGGGATTGTAATAGTCGCCCACTTCAATCCAACCGAGGAACTGGGCTTGGGCCGTCATGGCCAAGGCAGCGGCAAACAGGAGGGATAATATTTTCTTCATAACTGAAATGGATTAAATGTTAACTATGTGAATTACAACAGGTTCATTGGCGGATTCATCATCAAATCAGACGAACCGCAATCACCCACAAAAATACAAAAACACAACCGAAAGCACAACAAAGTCTCCAGAAAAAGAGAAAAAAAGCAAAACACAACCACCGTTTCCGGCAGTTGTGTTTCATATAAGTTAAACATTTCGTCGTGTTGAGTACAGGGGGGCTAATTTGTGGCTGCACGCACGGGACGCACGGTGACGCCGCTGCAGCGGTCGGAGTTGCCCCAGCCAACGTTCCCCGAGTAGAAATCCAGTGAACAAGCGACTCTTGAGTTGCCCGAGAAAAGGGTGCGTGTCCAGAAGAGGCCGAGCACTCCCGTCTGTTCGACTGAAGTGTAGTAGCGATAGCCGGTGGCAGGCAAGAACATGGTGTTTCCGTTGGGACCGGTGGCCAACATGCCGGTCACGCCGTTCCTCGTGGTCTGCTGCCATGTGCAGCAATCGGACAGTTCAATGATCTGCTCCAGCGACGGCATGCGCCATGCGGTGCCCCAGTTGGTGTAGGCGGCATCGTCCTCGGGCTCCAATTCCTTCAGGCCATCTTCATTGTAGTATTTTGTCAACTCAAATTCATTGAAATCATACCACTTGTAGGTGCTCCACTGATAGTCCTCCTTGGCCTTGGTCTCGCCCCAGGCGAAGTACTTGCCATAGTCTTCGGGGCTGCTGGCACCGACGTTCATGGTTGCCCACAGCGTGCCGCTGGGCAGCCCCAGGTCAACATAATCGTGGTTATCCTGTGAGGGAGAGCCGCCGCCAAGGATGATGTCGATGAGTGCATTGACGTCGGCGATGTTAATCTCGCTGTCGCCATTCACATCGGCAGTGGAAGTATCTCCACCGCCACAAAGGATGATGTCGATGAGGGCATTCACGTCGGCGATATTCACCTCACCATCATGGTTGACGTCGCCCTGCGGATAGTCCTCCTGCATCAAGTCGTCCACAATCTGACTGAAGTAGGGGCCCCAATTCTTGTTGGCCTGGTAGTCCCCGGCCGTTCCCTGCAGCACATGAAGCGTGCGGCCCGAATACGTGCCATCCGATCTTAAAAAGAAATACTGACCCTGCACGCTTGTGACGTCGGGAATGTAACTATACACGTCACTCAGGACACAGTTGGTGAAAGCGCTCTCGCCGATGGCGGTCACCGACCCCGGGATGGTCACGCTCGCCAAACTGGTGCAGTTATAGAACACCTGGCTGCCGATTGAAGTGACCGAGTTGGGGATGTTGATGCTGGTCAACCCGGTGCAGTCATAGAACGCGTTTTTGCCAATAGAAATGACGGAGCCGGGAATCGTTATGCTGGTCAGCCCTTTACGACTGGAGAACGCATAATCGCCGATGGCTTTTACGGAATTTGGAATGACAGTGTTTTGACTTCCTGCGACCAATATGTTGCTTGCCGTCTCAATGATGGCATTGCAATTGTTGCGGGAATCGTAGGTGGGATTGCCGCTTTCAACAACGATGTAGGACAGGTTGTCGCAGTAGGCGAACGCCATTGGGCCGATGTTGGTGACAGAACTGGGGATGGTCACGCCCTGAAGACGGCTACAACTCATATATGCCCCTTTGCCGATGGCGGCTACAGTGCTTGGGATGGTCACGTTGGTCAGCCCGGTGCATCCAGCAAAGGCATACGTGCCGATGGCGCTCACAGAGCCGGGGAAGACCGTGGTTTGACAACCTGCAATCAAAGTATTGCTGCTCGTCTCAAAGATGGCATTGCAATTGCCACGGGAGTCGTATCTCGGGTTGCCGTTTTCCACGGTGAGGCTTGTCAAGCCGCTGCAGTAACTGAACACGCCCACGCTGATAAAGGTGACTGAACGGGGTATGGTCATGGTCGTCAGTTTCTTGCAACCCCTGAAGGCTCCCTCGTCGATAGAGGTGACGGAGCCGGGGATGGTCAGGCTGGTCAACTCGGTGCAGTCCTCAAAGACGTGGTGGCCGATGAAGGTCACCGAATTGGGAATGTTCACGTTCCTCAGTTCGTAGCAGAAAGCGAAGGCTTGGCCGCCGATAGAGGTGACGGAGTTGCCGATGGTCACGCTGGCCAAGTTGCTGCAGAACACAAAGGTGTGGCTGCGGATGGCAGTGACTGAATTGGGGATGTCAATGCTCGTCAGCGCGCTGCAGTCGTAGAAGGCACTTTCTCCGATAGAGGTGACGGAGTTAGGAATTGTCACACTGGTCAGTTTGCTGCAACTCTTGAACGCCTTGTCGCCGATAGCGGTGATGGTGTTGGGCAGGTTGACGCTCGTCAGTCCGAAGCAGAGGTAGAATGCCTCTTTGCTGATGGCCGTGACGGTGTAGGTGGTGCCGTTGTATGTGACAGCGGCGGGAATGTCCACGGCGCCAGAGTACTTGTTTGAAGAGGGAGGGGGTGCGACTTCGACAGTACCCGGCTCGCTACAGTGGTTGTAATAGATACCGTCGACCATGAAGTCAAAGGCGGCGGCACTGGCCGGCAACAACAGGGCCAGCAGCAGGAGTGTGGTTGTGATCAGGTTTTTCATCGTTGTTTTCGCTATAGTATGGTTAAAATCAGGGATAATCGTGAAAGAGACATCTTGTGCTACGGTGTGCCGGCTTGAGTGCGCTAATTGCGGGAGGCACGCACCGGGCGCACGCAGAATCCGTAGTTGCGTAAGCCGCAGTACACGCCGGGGGCATCTGTAATAGTGTACAGGGTGTAAGCGAAGTGGTTAGAGTCAGTGTCAAGCGTGCGTGACCAATAGTGGCCATACAAACCTGCTTCCTGACGCGTGCTGCCCTCGATGCAACCAGCGGCGGGCAGGAAAATGGAGCTCCCGTTGGGACCGGTGACCAGCATGCCGTTCACGCCGTTCACCGTCGCCAACTCATGGCTGCAGTTAGTCATCAACTCATTGATTTGTTCTTCGGTGGGCATGCGCCACGACGGGCCCCAGTTCACCTGGGCGGCATCGTCCTCGGGCTCCAGTTCCGTCTTGCCGTCAATCGTGCCGTAACTGTTTTTGGTGCAGTACTTCGTCAATGTCTGGGAAGAGCCGTTGCACCACTTGTAGGTTTCCCAAGTGAAGTCCCCCTTGAGTTCGGTCTCGCCCCAGGCGAAGTAATGACCGAAGTCCTCAGGCTTGCTGGCGCCGACGTTACACGTTGCCCACAGCGTGCCGCTGGGCAGGCCCAGGTCGACATAGCCGTGGCCATCCTGTGAGGGGACGCCGCCAAGGATGATGTCGATGAGTGCATTGACGTCGGCGATGTTAATCTCGCGATCGCCATTCACATCGGCAGTGGAAGTATCACCCCCGCCACTGAGGATGATGTCGATGAGGACATTCACGTCGGCGATATTCACCTCACCGTCATGGTTCACGTCGCCCTGCAGGTCATCCTCCGGCATCAGGTCGTCCACAATCTGTCCGAAGTAGGGGCGCCAATTCCCGTCGGCCTGGTAGGCACCGGTCGTCCCCTGCGGCACATGCAGCGTGCGGCCAGAATAGTTGCCACCATGCAGATAAAAAGGATAAGTCCCATAGGAGACTTTCGAGAGGTCGGTGATGTGACTGTACACATCGGTGAGGCTGCGGCACTCATCGAACGCCCACTCGCCGATGGTGGTGACCGTGGCGGGGAGGGTGATGCTCTTCAGGCTGTAGCAGTCGCGGAACGCATGTCCATCGATGGTGATGACACGTTTGCCCATGGTCACCTCCTCCAAGCCGCTGCAGCCATAGAAGGCCCACTCGCCGATGGAAGAGACTGAGTTGGGGATGGTGATGCCCCTCAGGCTGCTGATATCCATGAACGCTTCATCACCGATGGCTTTCACGGAATTTGGAATGACGGTGTTCTGGCAACCCGCTATCAATGTATTGCTTGCCGTCTCAATAATGGCATTGCAGTTGCCGCGGGAATCGTATACCGTGTTGCCGCTTTCCACGGTGATGTCCTCCAGGTTAATACAGAACCTGAACACCGCATCGCCGATGGAAGTGACCGAGTTGGGGATAGTGATTTCCGTCAGGTTCTGGCAACCCGAGAACGCACGAATCCCGATGGTCTGCACCGAGTTGGGAATGGTCACGCCCGTCAGGCTGATGCAGTCCATGAATGCAAATGCCCCGATGGAGGTGACCGTATTGGGGATAGTCACGCTCACCAGGTTGCTGCAGCCCACGAACAGCAGTTCGCTGATGGCAGTGACCGTTGCAGGAATGGTCATGCTCGTCAGAGCGAGGCAACCTCTGAAGGCTTCCTCGTCGATAGAGGTGACCGAATTGCCGAAGTTCACGCTGGCCAGGCTCTCACAACTCCAAAACGCTCTCTTACCGATGGAGGTGACCGAATTGGGAATAGTCACACTTGTCAAGCCATCGCAGCCGGCGAACGCCTCGTTGCCGATGGTGATGACCGAGTTGGGGATGGTGATGCTCGTCAGGCCGCGGCAGTTACCGAACACATTGTCGGCGAGATGAGTAACCGCATTGGAGATGGTCAGACTTGTCAGGCCAGTGCAGTTATAGAACGCCATGATTCCGATTTCTGTAACCGAGTTGGGGATGGCCATGTTTGTCAGGCCGTCGCAGTCCTCGAACGCATACGCACCGATAGAAGTGACAGAACTGGGGATGGCAATGCTCGTCAAGCCGGTACATCTATTGAATGCATTGTCACCGATAGCAGTTACGGTGCTGGGAATGACGGTCTTCTGACAACCTGCTATCAATGTATTGCTTGCCGTCTCGATAATGGCATTGCAGTTGTTGCGGGAATCGTAATGAGAGTTGCCGCTTGCCACGGTGAGGCTTGTCAAATTGATACATGCATAGAACGCCCTATCGGCGATGGAGGTGACGGATTTTGGGATGGTGAGTTCCGTCAGGCCAGCGCATGCATAGAACGCGTCCTTGCCGATGGAGGTGATGGAGTTGGGGATGGTCACGCTAGTCACTTCGTCACAGAACAAGAAGGCGCTCTCTCCGATGGCGGTGACAGCGTAAGTGGTGCCGCCATAGGTGACTGCACTGGGGATGGTCACGGCGCCCGTGTATTCATCGGAATAGGAGTGGGTATACGTTCCCCTGAAAGTGACAGTGGCTTCGTTGCCGTTGATGTTGTAGTAGATGCCGTCCACCTCGAAGTCGTGGGCAGCAGCAGCGGCCGGCAACAGCAGGGCCAGCAGCAACAGGGCGGATGTGATCAGGCTTTTCATTGTCGTTTTAGGTTATTGAGTGATGTTAATTGCTGTCGCAAAATTAGGTATTATTTTGAAAGTAAACAAACTTTTCAATGAATTAACCGCCAAGCCCTGTGCATTCATTGGGCAAGCGCGACCAGGTCGACCATGGGATTACCGGCATTGAAAGTCGCTGCAAGCAGGAATTTATTTAGCCAATGATATAGTTGCCCTCCTAAAACCCTGCGGGGCTAATGCTAATTACACTAATTCGACCAATTTAATGCGAATTTTTAAATTTTCTTCGTGAAATTGGCTTCGCGCAAACCAATGGTTCGCATTAAAAAAACTTTCAGGGTCAACTCCTGTATCGTTCCCTTTATTTAACCAAAATCCGTTATTTTTCCATGCTGATTCAGGCAATGAGCGCCAAATGACCTTCTTATTTGTTAAGCACTTGTTAATCAGCCTGTTTATTGTCATGAAATGACCTGCGAATGTTGGCGTTTTTTTTGGTTAATTCAAATGATTAGTTGTAACTTTGCAACCGAGAGATTAATCCCCTTTTGTATCAACCTGAAAAACTTGACTGATATGAAACGAAACTGGATATTTGGCATCTTGGGTGTCGTGGTAATGATGACCTGCCTATTGACCTCGGCCAGCGGTGGCAACCGCCCCAGTGACGGAGCGTCGCCCGTGAACGAGGGCTTCAAGTCGACCGAAACCCAAGGCAAGACGTGTGATAACAACTATGATTTCGCCTTTAACCTGTTCCGCACCATCAACGGGCAGCAACAAGGCGATGTCAGCACCATCGTGTCGCCCGTCAGCGTGAGTTACCTGCTGGGCATGCTCAACGAGGGTGCCGAAGGAGAGACGCGGCGGCAGATTACCGAAGTGCTTGGAATAAACGGCTCGGTGCAGGAAATCAACGAGTACTTCAAGCAGGTGACCGATGTGGCATCACAGGCCGACCCGGCGGTAACGGTAGAAATCGCCAACTGCATCAACGTCATCACGGGGAAGAGACTCATCCCGCAGTACAAGACCGATATGCGGCGCTACTACGGTGCCCTGGCCGAGGCGGTTGACTATGATGCAAACATCATCGCGGCAACAATCAACAAGTGGTGCAAGGAGCACACCCACGGCATGATACCTGAAATCCTGAAAAAGGAAGAACTCAACGCCAACCGCGTGATGTATCTGCTGAACGCCGTCTATTTCAAGGCCACCTGGACCAAGGAATTCAACCCAAAGGAAACCCTTGACAAAGACTTCACGAAGCAGAACGGCTCTATCGTCAAACTCCCGATGATGCACCTCAAGACCAAGGCCGCCTACATTCACACGGGCTCCTACAAGATGCTGTGTCTGCCCTACGGCAACGAGAGTTACAGCATGTATGTGCTGCTTCCCGAGCAGGGAAAAACCGTGGACGATGTCATCCAGAGCCTCACAGCAGGGCGGCTGAAGTCGCAGCAAGCCCGCATGACTCATCAAACGGTCGATATCCTGATGCCTCGTTTCACCACCCAGAGCGAGACCCAACTCGTCGATGTGCTCACCGCGATGGGCATGCCGCGGGCATTTGATAAGAACAAGGCCGACTTCCCCAACATGATCCAGGGCGACTCGCTCTTTGTGTCGATGATGAAGCAGAAGGCCAAAATCGAGGTCAACGAGAAGGGTACCAAGGCCGCTGCCGTCACTGTAGCCGAGATGAGTAGCCGATCTGCAATGCCGAGCCCCGATTACGTGGAGTTCCACGCCACGCGGCCCTTTGTCTATTACATCGTGGAGCGCAGCACAGGCACCATCTTCTTCATGGGCACCTACTGCGGCGACTGACAACCAGCCCCTGCAACCGCTCCACATTGATGAAACGTTTGCAGGTGATCCTGTCTCCTTACCCGGTAGCGGTGACAAAACTTGATACAAAAGCATATCCCTCACGCCCGAAAAAAAGGGCATGAGGGATATGTTCTGTCTTGTTATGGATTGATTACCAGGTATCGTTCAAGACATAGTTGATGATTGCAATCGCATCCGAAACGTTGACCTCGTCATCGCCGTTGACATTGGCGGCCTCAAGGTTGATGTCGCCAGCGTCGTTGAGGATGTAACTGATCAGGTCGATGGCATCGGTGATGTTGACCAAGTGGTCGCCGTTCACGTCGCCACGCAGGCTGGCGTTCTTGTCGGTGAAGTAGCCAGGGTCGCTGGGGCCGCCGTCAATATGGGCGTAGGTCTTGTCCTTCGGGTTAGAGTCGTTGTAGGTTGTTCCCTGGCCGCCCACCAGGTTGGTACAGTTAGAGAACATATTATCGGATATTGTCACGGCAGCCGTGTTCCAACCATCGCCCACATAGATGGTCCGCAGATTGGCGCAATGATCGAACATGTTACTCATACTGATCATCTGGGATGTGTTGAAATTGCTGAGGTCAAGGCTTGTTAGGCTTTGGCAGTAACCCAACATGTTATACATTGAGTTTACCTTGGATGTGTTAAAGTGGCTCAAGTCAAGACTCGTTAGATTTGTACAGTAAAAGAACATCCAAGCCATATCGGTGACCTCGCTGGTGTTCAAGTACTCCAGGCCTGTGATGGATTGAAGATTAGACAAACCAAAGAACCAATAGATGGTGGTCGTCGGGCGGGCACCAGCAAACGACGGGTCAAAGACCACCTTGGTCACATTGAAATTGGTGCCATCAGTGTACCAGTCGGGATAGTTGTAGCCTGTGTTCAGGTCATAGTTGGCGCCTGGGCGGCTGCTGCGCTGGGTATCGTAGTAGAACGTCAGCGTCGTGTTATCAGTTGTGTACACTGCATAGCCCTCCTGGGCACTGGCGCCGAGGGCACACATCACAGCCGCCACAAGGACGACCAGCCGAAAATGTAATAAATTCTTCATATCACAAGCAATTTAACATATGAATAACGTAATCTGCCGCAAATATAGTAAAAAAATTAATTCTATCCACCCCAAAATGCAGAATACCATAAGCGGCAACGTCAGCAAATCACCTCAGATAATATACTGAGATTTACTAACATATTTATTAACAGTCAATTAAAACAACAGTGAGATAACTTTTGAACTTTACAGATTATGCCACTGGTGTCCCGTTATAATTAGGAAATGATAAAGATGTGCCTCTGAACCCTGAGGGGCTAATGCGAATTTCACGAACCTTTAGCGGCGAAGCCAATTTAACTAATTTGATATTGCCCTCATTTATTCGCAGGATTTGATAACCTGCTCTCATTCGGCAATATTCAAACGGGTTTGATATTGCGCTCATTTATTCGCAGGATTTGATAACCTGCTCTCATTCGGCAATATTCAAACAAGTTTGATATTGCGCTTATTTATTCGCAGGTTTGGGAAATAAGTGTTACTTTTGCGGCATCAAAC
Organism: Sodaliphilus sp.; assembly: GCA_045541835.1. Taxonomy (GTDB): domain Bacteria; phylum Bacteroidota; class Bacteroidia; order Bacteroidales; family Muribaculaceae; genus Sodaliphilus. The sequence continues at coordinate 13,214 of JAZQJW010000057.1, forward strand.
TAAAAAGAAGACTGATGATTAAATTCTGCGTGCGATTAGTGCAACGTTGGTTGCCGGAACCGTTTATATTCGCTATATTGCTCACCTTCGTGGCCGCGTTGGTGGCGATGCCGTTGTGTCACCAGACCCCCCTCGAGGTGGTTGAGCATTGGGGTGGCGGCGTATGGAATCTGTTGGCATTTGCCATGCAAATGTCTCTGGTTCTCGTCTGCGGGTCGACCCTGGCTGCCGCGCCGGTTGTCAAACGAGCTATCGCTGCAATGGCCCGCGTGCCTCAGAGTCCCCCTGCTGCTATTGCTCTTGTGACTGTCGTGTCGGCCTTGTGCTGCTGGCTCAACTGGGGCTTTGGCCTGATTGTGGGTGTGGTGTTCGCCAAGGCGATAGCACGTCAGCGTTCGGACGTCGACTACAGGCTGCTCATCGCTTCGGCTTATAGTGGCTTCGTCGTTTGGCATGCCGGCATCTCCGGCTCCATCCCCTTGACAATGGCCACTCCTGGCGACTCACTCGCAATGGCTACCAATGGCGCGCTGACCGACCCTGTGTCATTGGCGCAAACCGTCTTCGACTGGCACAATCTGGTGACCGTGCTGTGTGTGATTATCGGCATCACCGTCGCCAACACCCTGATGCACCCCAAGCAAGGCATCCTCACTATCGACCCCGCACTCCTGAAGGACGATGACCCTCATACCGCGACCGATGCTGACTCCTCAGCCAAGACTCCGGCGCAGCGGCTTGAACAAAGCAGATTGCTCTCGTGGCTCGTGGCGCTGATGCTCGGTGCTTATCTCGTGATTCATCTCGGTGTGCGCGGTGCCGGCTTGGACCTTGGCGGTGTCATCATGATTTTCCTCGCACTGGGACTCGTACTGCATTCCAAACCAATTGACTATGTGCGCGCCTTCGGAAAAGCGACCACTGGTGCCGCCGGCATCATCTTGCAGTTCCCCTTCTATGCCGGCATCATGGGCATCATTACAGGCATCGGCGTCAGCGGTATCAGCCTGGGTGGCGTCATGGCCGATGCCTGCATCCGCATCAGTAACCCCGTCACCTATCCGCTGCTCACCTTCCTGTGTGCCGCAGTGCTCAACATGTTTGTCCCCAGCGGCGGCGGTCACTGGGCTGTGCAAGCACCGGTCATGTTCACTGCCGGTGCCAACCTCGGTGTGGATCCCGGCCTGACGGGTATGGCCATCTCATGGGGCGACGCGTGGACCAATCTCATACAGCCGTTCTGGGCCCTCCCGGCCTTGGCTATCGCTCGCCTTGACGCAAAGGATATCATGGGCTACTGCCTCATCGATTTGCTCGTCACCGGAGTCATTATCACCGCCGGTCTGCTGATTTGGGCCATATAGGGGAGCGCGCCAGCCTCTGTTGTCGAATGGATGGGCTGGCAAGAGACATGTTTTTTTGAGAACAAGCAGTATATTTGCACCTGATATGACAAGAGAAGAATTGATATTGGATTGCCGTTATTACAATGGCGAGGAAGATGTGCCCGACTCGTTGCCCCAAGGGGATGAAATCTTTTGGGACTATGAGCGCGTGTGGGTGAGCTGGATGCTTGAAGGGTCTGACAAACTTCAAAAGAAAATCGATTATTTCACCCAAGAGTATGATTTGCCAAACCTCCTTCCCGAAGGCGACGGCACGCCGTTAGGATTAAAAGCCCTGCTATTCAACCGCTATGACTATTGGAACGGTTTTATGGGCGGCTCAAAAGAAGCCTATGCGCAAAGTTTTAAGAAATGGTTTTTTGAACAGTATGTCGCAAACACCAAAACCCATCGTCAACTGTTGAATCAGCAATAAGCAGGCGATTGACAAAACGAAAAAGCCAAACGACTCATCACAAGTCATTTGGCTTTCTTTTTTTTCACCCACTTGTGTGGACTACAGATTCATCTGATAATTCTGCTAGCATCAGTGCTCTAATGTCGAGACTGCTGTGTAGAGACGCAAGATTTTGCATCTCACAGGAAAAGCGAAAGGTGTGGCACATTTGCCCTTCAAAATACACGTTTTTTCAGGAAAAAAAGTTTAATTTTGCGTCAAGTATGTATTATCTAACGATTTTGAATAGTTACTATGGCCAACAAAAAACAAGACAACCAAGTGCAACCACGCTTGAAGAATAAGGGTGTTATCGTAGACCTGTTCGTTCTATGGCTCGCTTTGACCGCACTTTCATGTGCCGCAATTAATCTTCATATTTCGCTGAATAAGCTGGAGCCAAAAGAAGAAGAATGACCCGTCAATAGTGGTTGTGTCTAAAATCTTTCGACAGGGCTGAACTCACAAGGTTACAGAATTCAGTTCCAATAGTCTTTTCGGGTAATCCCTTCAGTCGCATGACTGAGGCATAGCACCTGCGCAAGTACCAGCGGCGGCGCTGCAGGCGCTTAGCTCTGCCAAACTAAAGGTTCCCATTAGCCCCGCAGGGAGAAAGCCGATAATTGCACAACGAAAAAATCCAAACATCAGTTGTCAATCTCGGTTGTCATTTTTGACAACCATATTTCGGGTGCTGCTTGGTCCCCAAAAATTACATCAAAAGAACCGTCCCTATTTTGCTGGGTTATTTCATCTCGGCATCAATCCAGCCCAGGAGCGATACCAACGAGGCATTCCAGTTGATGGCAATTTCGTTGCTGGCATAGGAGCCTGTTGCGTCGATATAGGACTCATCGGGTTGCTTGGACGGGTAGGGCAGACTGCCGTCGCCGTTGTCCTGTTGGCCGGGATTGGGACCACCGGCGAGCAGGCCGGGCATGGGGGCATCAATGCCGTCGGCCGACGAAATGCGGTGGTGGATGTTCTTAGGGGGCTTGTGGCCATAGCCGGTCACATAGCAGTATCCGGTGGCATTGCGGCCTAAAACATAATCGGCATTCTGGAGGGCTGCTTCAAGATATTTCTTGTTGCCCGTGGCGCGGTAGCAGTACAGGTGGGCAAGTCCGCTGGTGCAGAAGCACTCGGACAGGCAACCCCAACCGTAGTCATTGGCATGATTACCGGCGGGCGTATTGAACGATGAGGCCTTCAGGGTCGACAACTGATAGTCGCAGAAGCCCAACAACTTGTTGAGCATGAGGTCATGCATGCCGGTTTTGTCGTCGCCGCAGGTAATCCATGAATACATGGCAAGTCCGGTGACATTTCCCCAACCGGGTTGTGAGAATCCGCGCTCACGCAAAGGCTGGGCGGCTTTAAGGAAGAACTCGTCGCCCGTGAGCAGGAATAACTCGGTAGCAGCCCACAAATGTTCGTCGCTGGCATCGTTGTCGCCGTAGGTGCCTGTGGTCACATCGGGGTCAAACTCCTTGTTCATCTTGTCTTGGTCATAGACGGCCTCAGGGTTGAGCTCGGCCCAGTGATAGGCAGCCAAAGCGGCTTTTTGGGCCTGCTCGGCAAATACAGGATAGTCTTTGTTGCCCTTGTAGATGCGTGCGGCAAGTGCCATTACAGCAGCAAAGTCATAGCTGGCGGTTACACTCTTTTGCACTACATAGCGCTGTTGGTGGCAATCGGTGGGCATGACAAAACCCTCGAAATTGGGAGTCGTCAATTTGTGGTAAACGCCTCCGTCATAGGGATCCTGCATGGTGATCATCCACTTGAGATTAAACATGAGCTCGTCGAGCAGGTCTGCAGTGCCGTTGCCGCTCTCGGGAATGTCGGCGTTGAGACGATTGAAATACTCTTTGTTCTGCTCATAGGCCATGAGCATCAGTCCCACCGAATAGGATGAGTTGACGATATACTTGTTGTAGTCGCCGGCATCATACCAGCCCAGCGGCGAGGAAATGATGGTGCCTGCAGGTCGGCCAGGCGAAACTGCCGATGGATGGATCATGACCTTTGTGTCGGGATGTCCCCAAGGGCGGGCATAAACACCGGCATATTTGCCGTCGATAGCTATGCCCGAGCGGTTGAGGTAGAAGGCCTTTAACGCAGCACGAGCTATGTTGTTCAATGCGTGAGGTCGCACGTCAAAGCGGGTCTTTTGGCCATTGACGCTCAGCTCATAGGTACCGGGGGCGGTAATACCCGTGATTTCGACGATGGTGCGTTTCTTGTTCGACCACGGCGAGGTGCTGGTCCTCAAGGCCTTGGCTTTGCCCACACGTTTGCCGTCGGCCGTATTTTTGATAGTCATCTTTTGGGCTTTAGGGTCCTCGATGACTGCGATTTTGGACTGTTGCGGATAAAACGCAACTTGATTGATTCGGATGCTCTCGCTCTGGGCTGTCAACGTGATGGCCGTCAAGGCTGCAATGGCGAATGTTAACACTTGTTTCATAATTCAGTAATATTTCGGCACAAATATATAATAATTATGTCATTGGCCGCGAGTGAGATACAAAAATTTTCCCGAATGGGCCGCAAAATGAATGATTTTAGTGATATTTTTTACAATAACCGAGACAGGAACAGCAAAACCGAAAAAAGAAGTCGAGACCAACGCCTCTTCGGTGTCAGCCTCGTTGCTTCTTTTCCAGACTCGCTGTCGGTTTGATATTATGAATGATAGTGTACTTGTTAAATGAATATAAAAATCTCGGTTGTCATTTTGGCAACCGTTTTTTAAGACGCTATTTGACTCCCCAAAAATTACATCAAAAGAACCGTCCCTTTTTTCATTCGAACACTTTACTTGGCTAAGCCGATTTGACTAATTCAACACATTCATGGATTATTTATTTAGCGTCATTTGTATAATTCGTGAAATTTGAATTTTGCCCAGCAGGGAGATGGCCGGGAAAACGAAAAAGCCAAACGGCTCATTACAAGTCATTTGGCTTTCCTTTTGGTGACCCCGGTGGGCTCTGATTCTTAACACAGCATGACAGCCATTGACACTATAACCGCCTGGTTCCCATGAATTTCTAATACTGGCACCATGTCATCAGGTGTCAACGGATGCCATTAGGTGTCAATCTCGGTTGTCATTTTTGACAACCGTTTTTACGGCGTCGTTCGTCTCGCCGATGCCCTGGATGCGGATGTAGTCCTCGGCGGTGAGCACGCCGGCACGGGTGCGTGTGGCCGGGCCTATGGCGAGCGTGAGCGGCGAGGTCGCCCCGTCGACCATGCTGCGAGCCATGAGCTGCAGGATGACGTTGCTGTGGTCATCGACGTTTCGCTGCTGGATGTCGTAGAGGAATCGGTACTGCTGGAGTGTTTCCTTCCAGAAGCGGATGATGTTGTACTCGGTCTCGCTGGTGGCGGTGGCCAGCAGGTCGGCGATGGCCTGGAGGATGGAGCCGACGGTCTCGGGCGAGATGCTTTCTTTCTCGGTCTCGACGCGGAATGCGGAGATCAGGGATGTCAATTGTTGGATGTCAATCATAATTATTGCTGATTTCAATTTTCAGCAAAAGTAGAATGACACCTTCATCCAGTAAAAGACAAGACTTTTTGTTCGAAAAAGATCAAAAGCATACAGCGATTGTAAAATTTAACAATTATTTATTGGTATATCTAACAATTATTATTTATCTTTGTCGGCGGAAATAATTCCATAACATTTAAAAGTGGGGTTCACCACTTAAATAACGATTAATATATTATGCCTTCACATGCAGAATTCATTGACCCGTTGAGATTAAGGGTTGAAACTTCGGAAGGTGATGTGTTTATCTTAGGTTTTCACAGCACTATGAACTATCAGATTGAACAGCAATATGATAGTTTTGTCACAAAATGTGTTATTGCCTTGTTCGATGAGTATTACAAGGGCGATGACAATGTTCTTATGGGACCAATAATGAGAGGGTTTTACCGAAACCAAATTGACCCTTTCTTTTGGTGCATTAACGATCGAGACAAAGAACGTGAGCGTATAGGCGAACGAATAAAGGAACTCCGAAAGGAACAAAATATTGATGCGAAAACTCTGGCCAAAAGAATCGGAATTGATGCCGGCAATTTGAGCCGTATTGAGCAAGGAAAATTTTCAGTAGGAGTTGACATCCTTAATAAGATTGCTAGTGCCTTGAATATGAGATTAGATTTTGTTCCTCAAAACCAGATTGATTATGATCAGCGTTGATGATTTTTTCAAAGAAGTTAGGGAGTGCGACTATAAGGGTGAGCACTACTCAGTTCGTGATAATGGAGCGGTAATGCGGCATCCACGTTCTGGAAGACGCGTAACCAAGTACGATAATGTTTGGACTTTCGGAAATACTAATTCCAATGGGTATAATTTCATTGCTAGTGTCCAAGTCCACAGAATCGTTGCAACAGCCTTTCATGGTGAGCCTCCAACTCCTCAGCATATTGTTGACCATATTGACACCAATCGTCAAAACAACAGACCTGAGAATCTCAGATGGGTCACTAAATTAGAGAATATCTTAAACAACGAAATCACACGAGCTAAAATCATATTTCTCTGCGGAAGTGTTGAAGCATTCTTAAAGAATCCCGCAATCTTACGGGGTTATGAAAGTCTGGATACGAATTTTTCATGGATGAGGGCGGTTTCGCCAGAAGAAGCTAGAATCTCCCGTGAACGATTGACACAATGGGCCAATAATCCCCCTGCCTCAAATGGCGGATTAACTGGTGAATGGATATTTGAAGCAACAAGACTCAAACAAAACAAGGCTACTCGTGGGATAAAACGAGCAAAATTAGCAAGCCCACAAAACCCAGTAAGTGCTGAAGACATCATCAAGATGAGTCAATCTGAAAAGATTCCTGAACTTCATGATAAGATAGAATTGTCACATGAATACCCTTCACTTACACCTAATGTAGTGCAGGTAAATTGGAAAACGCCTACTGAATTCCCATTGTGCCCACAAATGCAAGTGGATAATCCGTTAGTTGAGTATCAAAACAGATTAATGCCAGAAAGTGTTTTCTGTCATAATGAATATGCCGATTCCTTGACAGTCGATTCTGCGCTAACAGACAATTCTTCTACACTGCTCGTTATGTGCAAGAGTTCTGATGAGGGAGCGTTTAAGCCATGGTCTCTTGCTAAGATTACTCATAAAAACGGAAAGTATTATCACGAAAGCATACAGACTTACTTTCATGAGGATGGCGCTCAAAAATACTTCACTTTAGCCCAAGGAAAGGAATGGACTGGTGGTGAAGTATTTGATGATCTCGTATAACGATCAGGTATTATCACTAGTGATTTATTCGGAAATCTCTGCGGCTTAGTGCATTAGAAATTAAGCCGCAGAATTGTTTTCCGATGTTCTCTTCAAGGAACTCCTTCAAGTTCATCACTGAGGCGTAGTATTTGCGGGAGAACCATCGGCGGCGTTGGCGTTTCTTAGCTCTGCCAAGATCGCCACTGTTGCCACGGGACGTCTCGCGGCCCGTGCCGTAGTCCTGCCACAGGCCGTATTCGAGGAAGGACTGGGACAATCCTACCTCGAAGAAGCGACCATCGGCACGCAAGGGCAAAGCCTTGGGCGATGCGAGCAGCGCCCCGGTGTCGATGACTCCAAGCAGAGTGATTTGCTCCTGCCAAATCTTGAGCATGGTGTCGTTGAAGGCGGTGACGAATTTCTGGCGCTCCTGCAGGGCCTGTTGTTCGTTAGGCTTATTCCCATTCATCGGCATTGTATCTCAAGTCGGTGTAGACGTCAACGGCTATCTGGAAGTAGGCACAGGCGCAGCCGCTGAAGAAGTATCGGTCAATCTCGTTGAACGATATCCTCGGGTCGAGGTAGATGCAGTGTTGCTCCAGCTTGGTTTTCTCTAGAATCAGCAGCGACATGTACTGGCGGAAGAGCTCGCGCAGGGTCTCCATGCAGCGTGTCCGTGCCGCCATGTCGTCAATCTTGTGGCGCTTTGCCAGGAATAAAAAGCCAATGATTGGCATAACGAAAAAGCCAAACGGCTCATTACAAGTCATTTGGCTTTCCTTTTGGTGACCCCGGTGGGACTCGAACCCACGACCCATTGATTAAGAGTCAATTGCTCTACCAACTGAGCTACGGAGTCAGCGTTTGTTCAATTGCGACTGCAAAGGTACTGCTTTTTTCTGAACTACCAACTATTTTGGCGATTTTTTTTAAAAAAAAGTGCTTTTTCTGATATGAGTATGATAGAGCAAATATGCTAATGCGTTGTTGTACAGATGTTTATGTGATTTATGTAAAAAGGGACTTTTTTTCACATTCTACAAGGCGTGAACAGGTTGCCTGTGGTTTTTGGATGCCTGGCGACGGAGAAAAGCCCGAGAAGGTGTTTCCTTGAAAATACTCATTGTATAATTTGCTTTTTAGATTATTTCTTGCGTTATTTGCAGAAGTAATTAACGGCGGCTGGCTGGCCGGAGGACATGCCCCGTTTGTTGCCCAGCGCAAGCCGCCATTGGGTTGATATCAGAATCTTAACAGCATTATGAAAAGGAAGTCATTTTTATTGTCAATGTTGCTGGCGCTTTTGTTGCTGATGGTGTCGTGTGGCACCAGCAATGGTTTGACCAAGGCCGAGCGTGAAGCACAGGTTACCCGTCAGGTCCAGGAGGGGCTTGACACCCGTCATTACACGATTGCGGTGGACTGGATGAAACCGCTGGGTGGCATGGCGCGTCATGTGACCTCAAACTATGAGTTGAAGGTCAACGGTGATGAGGTGGACAGTTATCTGCCCTATGTGGGCGAGGCCTACCGTGTGCCCTATGGCGGCGGCAAGGGATTGAACTTCAAAGGTTACATCGATAATTACACCATCACCTATCCCACGAGCAACCGCTCACACATCGAGTTCTCGGTAAACAATCAGGAAGACACCTATTTCTTCCGCATAGATGTGTTCAATAACGGCAAGGCCTATATCGACATCATTGCCCGTGACAAGGATGCCATCTCGTTTGACGGCGAGTTGGTGTTCTAACTGTATTCTCTCTTGCTCACTTCCCCCTATCACCGCGTCAAGACACGACCTTGACGCGGCTCACGGTGTTGTCCTTGGGGTCGCGATAGACTTGGATCTGGGTCGTTACGCGCTCCTTGAGCATTTCCACATGGCTGATGATGCCCACGCGCTTGCCGCCCATCTCGTAGAGCCTGTTGAGGGTTTCCATCACGTTGTCGAGATAGTTGGGGCTGAGTGATCCGAAGCCCTCGTCGATGAACAAGGTGTCCACACTGAACATCTTACCTGATGTGCTTGACAAGGCCAAGGCCAGTGCGAGTGACACCATGAAACTCTCGCCGCCTGACAGGGTGTTGACCGACGTCAGGTCGCCCTGCAACAGGTCGCGCACCAGGATGACGAGTGTGCCGGGGTTGGCTTCAAGTTCGTAGCGGTCGTTGAATTGCCTGAGGTAGCCGTTTGCCCGTGCCAGCAGTTCTCCCAGGATGTAACTCTGTGCGATTCTGCGGAATTTGTTACCCTGGGCGTCGCCGAGCATCTCGTTCATGACCGCCCATTGTCCCAACTCGGCCTCGGCCTTGTCGAGTGCTTCTTTTTTCTCGCCAACGGCCTTGCGGTTGTTCTCATCGTTATCGAGGCGTGCCTTGAGTTGAGCGATGAGCATGGTGAGGTCCTTGTGTCGTGCCTGACACGACTGGCAGATGGTCTCCAGTGTCTCGCGGTCCTCCTCGGGAAAATCCGGCTTGCTGTCGGCAATGCTTTTCTTCTGTTGTTCAAGGGCCGAGATTTCGCCTTTCACGTGGGTGATTTCCTCGGCAAGCGCCTGTTGTGCGGCCTTGATGTTGTCGATGTCATCCTGCTGACAGGTGTTGAGGAACATGAGCCGTTGCATGCCGATGGTGTGGTTGCTCTCCACGAAATGACTGACGGCCTGGGTTGCCTTTTGCTCCTTCTCGTGCTCGTGGTTCAGCCGGTTGTTCCAGTTGATGTACTTGTTCTCGAACAGGCGCCACTGCTCGTCGATATTGTCAGGTACCGAGGCAGCCGTCTTGCCGTTGTCGATCAATCCCGCGATGTTGTTCCTGTTGTCCTGCATGGCGGGGATGATGGCCTCGCCGCGGCTGATGGCCTCCTTGAGCTGTTGCGCCTCATTCGCCTGGTTCTGATAGTCATTGGCTTTGCGCTCCAGCTCGTCCATGAAGTCCTGTTGGCGGTTCATCCGTTCTTGCCAGTCCTTGATGGTGAACAGGCCGTTCAGTTCATCGGTCAACGATGCGACTTGCTCACTGCTGTGTCCGATGGCTTCCTGCTGGAACTTGATGCTCTCGTTCACATTGTTGAGGTCGATTTTGGCATTGTTGTGCGCCTCGGCACATCCGGTGAGTTCCCTGCGCTCTCCGATGATACGGTTGTTGAGATCGGTCGCTTGCCGCAGGGTGTTGTTCAGCTCTTCAACCTTGTTGTCCAGGGTCGAGATGAGCGCGTCGGCAAGGTCATTGTCGGGCATCTTGTCGGCCAGCAGGTCGCATGTCGTCAACCATTGACGGGTGGTGTTCCACTGCGCTGCTTGCTCGTCGATTTTCTTGTTGAGTAGTTTAATGGCCTTTTCCTGCTGCTGTTCCAGTTGCTGGATGGCCTTGCTGGAGGCGGCAATCTCGGTCTGGGTCTTCTGTACCTGCTCCTCGGCAAGTTTGAGTTGCGCCCTCAAGCCTTCGAGCACGTTTTCGCCCTTGGGGGCGAGCAGCGTCTTGATGGTGTGGCCGCAGACGGGGCACGTGTCGCCCTGATGCAGAGTCTTGTGGGCCTGTTGCAGCAGGTTGTTCCAGTCGGTTTCGCGGTCAACGGCTTCACTGGCCTGTTTCATGAGGGCGTTTTTGTCGCCCAGCGAGTTTTGTGCCGCCTCAAGCGCTTGCTGTTCTTTGACGAGTCCTTCCTTGATGTCTTCGAGCGCACCGCGGGCTTGGGCGGTGGCGTCGTTGGCGACCTTGAGTTCCAGGAGTGATTGCTTGGAGTTGCCCAGGTTGTCCTTGTGGGTGTTGATGGCTTTCACGTCCATGGCGTCGTATTGAGCCTCCAGCTGTTTGACGACTTCTTCCTGTTGCTGTTGGGCTTTAAGCGTGGCTTCGGCGGTGTCCTTCACCTTGGGCAGACGCTGCCGGTCCTTTTCAAGGGCCTCGGTGAACTTGATGATGTTGTTCTGCTCCGTCAGGCGCTGTTTCAACAAGGCCTTGATGCTCTTGATGCCCTTGTACATCTCACTGTTGGGCGCTTCCTGACTGAGGAAAGAGTTGATGGCGGTGAGCCGCTCCTTTTGGGCATTGAACGTGTCAACAGCGGCGCGCAAAGCAGCGCAGAGGTCGTCAAACTCCTCTTGCAAGGCTGGCTTGCCGTTCATCAATTCCTGAATCTGCCCTTTGGCCTGCAGACTCTCCTTCAGCAGTCGTCGCGGTTCGGTGGTCGCTTCCCAGTCCGTTACCAGTTGCCGTTTCTCGACTTGGCCGGCCTCTTGCGTCTTGGCTTGCTTTTCGGCCAGGTCTTTGCGCTTGTCCTCCAAGTCTTTTTCGTTATTGGCTTTGTTCTCCAGCCATTGCTTCATCTTCATGGCACCCTCATTGCGCGTGAACAGGGCTTCCTGCTCACGGCTGTGCTTGCCCATCTCCTCGTTGATGTCAGCCTTCTCCTCCTCGCTGAGCAGGACGATGTTCTGGAGTTGTTCGCGCAGGTTGTTGCGAACAGCCTCTTTCTCACGGAACATCTCAAAGATTTTACTGCCCACTTGGGCATAGACTTCGGTACCAGTCATCTTCTCCAGCAAGGCGGCTTTGTCATTGTCGTCGCTGTTGAGAAACTCGGCGAATTTGCCCTGTGCGAGTACCACGGTGCGGAAGAACTGGCTCATGTCCAGCCCGATGGTGTCCTTGACAAACCGCTCGAGGTCATTCTTCTTGGTGTATATCTTGTAATCGGCGACGCCCTGGTCGGTCTCGATGGTGCGTTCGGGTTTTTGGATGGCGCCGTTGGCCTTGTTGCGGGAGCGGTGGATGTGCCAAGTGGCGACGTAGGGAGTGCCGTCGTTGTCGTCAAACGTGAGTTTGACATCGGCACTCACGGCGCCTCGACGCAGCAGCTGCCTCACGTCATTGGTTCGCAGCGTCTCCTCGTTCTCCTGCCGGTTGTTGGTGTAGTCGCTGCCCTTGGCCGTCTTCAAGCGTGGCGTGTCGCCATACAAGGCCAGGCACAGGCAGTCGATGATGGTGGTCTTGCCCGATCCGGTCTCGCCGGTGATGAGAAACAGGCGCTCGCCGGCCAGTGGGGTCTCGTTAAAATCGATTTCGGCGTGTTCAATCGATGCGATATTGTCGATGGTGAGTTTCTTGAGTTTCATTGTCTGTTCTCCTTTTCCACTTCTTGGTAAATAGCGTTAAACATGGTCTGCTGGTTATTGCTCATGGGCTGCCCTGTCTTGTCGATAAAGAACTGGTTGGCGACTTCGACAGGCAGCATCTTGTTGAATTGCTCCACCGTCAGTTGGGTGGCTTGGCTTGTGGCGGCTGCAGTGCTGGTGCGTTTCATGTCGCAATAGCGGCACTGCTTGTCTTTCACCGCGGCAGCGGCACGTTCCTGTGCCCCCTCGGGCAGGAAACGGTCCACGAGCACGTTGAGCCTGATGTAGGCGCGTTCATTGGGGTTGAACTGCTGCAACAGTTCCAGCGCCGTCTCAAAGTCGGCGGGTGCTGTCGGGGGGATGGTGCGCAGCGGTTTGGTGTTCTTGATGACCTTGGTCTCGATGCGGGGCAGGCCGCCGTGGCTGTCAATCTCAACAATGCTCACCGAGTGTTCACACTGCTCGTCAAAACTCACGGGAATCGGGGTGCCGCAATACCGGGCCCGCTCACTGACGTCTTGCGGCCTGTGGATATGTCCCAGGGCGATGTAGTCATACCCGTTGCCCAACTGGTCTATCTCGACACACTCCATCTTCATGTTGTGGTCATGGCCCGTGAAGTCGCTGTTGTTGACGGCCAGGTGGGCCATGAGCACAACGGGCAGGTTGTCGCGGTTCTTGGTGTCGGCATGATTGAGCAGGGCCTGGAAATAGGCGGCCTGGCGCTTGTCGCGCTCCACCTCTTCACCCTTCATGACGGGGAAACTCTGGGGGTAGGCAAACGGCACGGCGGCGATGATGCCCTTGTCGTTGACATTGATGATGTGGCTGCCGAGGTCGGCATGTCCGTTATTGTCACGGGCGATGCTGCCAAGCACCGTCACACCGGCGAGTTCCCACAGTCGCTTGTCGCTGTCGAGCCGGGAAGGGCTGTCGTGATTTCCGGCGATAACGACGATGGCCATGGTGGGGCAGGCCTTGTGGATGTTGAGCAACTCTTCAACATATAGGTTAACGGCGGCATTGGATGGTGCTGCCGTGTGGAAGATGTCGCCGCTCACGAGCAGGGCATCGGGAGTCTGTTTGCGCACGATGTCGGCCAGTTGCCGCAGGAAGTCCTGCTGCTCCTCGCTGCGGTCATAGCCATAGAAATTCTGGCCCAGGTGCCAGTCGCTGGTATGGATGAATTTGAACATGAATACATTCGGTTGTTAAAAGGTTTGACAAAACTCATACATTTTTCCCTGTACAAAAATCTTCTTAGTGCAAATATAGTGAAAAGATGGGGCGGAAGCAAATTTTTCATCAATATTTTTTGGCAATGATATAGATGTTGGTCCAAAACCCTGCGGGGCTAATGCTACTTACACTAATTCGACCAATTTAATGCGAATTTTTAAACTATCTTCTTGAAATTGGCTTCGCGTGAGATGAATGTTAGTTTATATAGCATAATTAGCATTAAACAACGTTCAGGGTCAACAACTATATCGTCCCCATATTTTTGGGATTATGCTGCCCGCAACCTCAGTGGCGGCTCGTTACATTACCGCCACTAACTCTATCTCAAAAATCAGCGTCGAGCCGCCGGGAATGCCGTCTTGCGAGAACTTGCCGTAGCCCATCTCGGCAGGGATGTACACTTCCCATTTGTCGCCGGGCCGCATCTGCTGCAGGGCGATGATCCAGCCCTCGATGAGGTCGCGCAGCCTGCTGGCCATGGGCACCTCGCCGCCGCTGGTGTCGAAGACCTTGCCGTCGATCGTGCGTCCGGTATAGTGAGCAGTGATGACGCTGCCTGGTCCGGGGTGCTTGCCATTGGGGTCACCACTGGCGAGCACCTTGTAACAGATGCCTTTGGGAAGCGGTTTCACACCGTCCTCTTTGGCCTTTTCGGCAAGCCATCGCCTGTTGGCTTTGAAATACTGTTTTTTGTCCATGTGTCGACGTTAATGTTGGGCGCTGCGGGTGGCGATTTTCTTGCCGTTCTTGTCCCAGGTGTAAATCCAACTGCCGTGGCGGCTGGTGAAGGTGTCGCCGGCAGCCGACAGGACTTCACCCACGCTGCTCACCGAGAAGGTGTGCAGTTTCTTGCCCTTAGCATCACAGGTGTAGTACCAACTGCCGTTCTTGAGGACGTAGAACGATTCGCTGTAGGCAACGACTTGACCTTGAGAGGTGCTGAAGGTGTGCACCTTCTTGCCGTTCTCGTCATACACATAGTGCCACGAGCGCGTGGTCTCGATATAACTGATCTTCTGGGCCTGAAGACCTGTAAAAGTGAAGAGCGCGATAAGGATGAAAAGTATATGTTTCATTATGATAACCGGTTATTTGATGAGTTTAATCAGTTGTTGTTCGGTGGCTCGGGGCAGGATTTCCCTCATGTGGGTGAGCATGCGCTCCAGCGACTCCTCGGGCGTGCGGTCACAGTGGCAGGCCTCTTTGCCCAGCAGTTGCTCGGGCGTGGTGAGCAAGGCCCATCCCCAGCCGTATTCTTTCCCGTGCTTGTCGCGGGGATAGACGAAGTCCTCGGTGACCACGCGGCAAGCCATCTGCAGGCGAGTGATGTAGCCGTCAAAGCGGCTCCGCATCTTGGGCTCGGTGAAGCCGCATGCGCGGCGCAAATCTCTCGTGATGAGGCTGCCGTGCTCGCGCAGGGTCATCAGGATGGTCTCCTCGATGGATCCCGCCGATGGGGCAGGGTGGGCGTGGTGGCGCCAGTTGTACAGGTCGGGCCACCACGCGCGGCTGACAAAGCCAGCCTTCTTGTTGAAGAACTTGCCGTACACGCAGTCGCTTTCGGTGACGATAGGGCCTTTCCACTGCCACAGCGGCCAATCCCAGCCGCCGTCGTCCAAGAGCACATAGCGGCAGTCCGGGTCCACTGCCTCGTCGGCCGAGTAGCCCCTGATGCCGCTGTCCAGCAAGGGCAGGAAACCCACTTGCTGGATATAGCCCATGAGTTCTGTTGCGTTATGTATCATTGGCCGCCTCACGATGAGATTTAATGCACGTCGATGCCGTCAAAGATGAAATCGGCAATGACGCAGTCGCCATATTTCTTGCCAGGATAAACCTCCCTGATTTCAAACTTGAGGGTCCACTGGCTAGCATCTTCAATGTCTGGGCCATAGCCCAAGGTATCCAGGTCAAAGTACTGCAGCGAGCGGCTGTCTTCCAACTCAAGCAATCTGTAGGGCTTGTCATTATAGTAAAGCAACAATGACTTCACGCGTGAATTATTGCTCCATGCCTGCTTGCTCTTGACGTGGCCGTTGAGGATAGCCACTCGGGTGATGCGGGGGCAATTACCGGCAAAGTAGAATGTGAGGTATTCGCCGATGCCTTTTCCCTTGGTGGCCCATACACTCTCGTGATCAAAATCGTGGGCATTAGTGGCATCATAGGTGAAACCCCCTTGCGGATTAAGGTGGCTTGAAGCCGTCACGGCGTTCACTTGGCCCCCGCAGTACCAACTGCAGCCTTCAAAGTACAGGGAAGAAAAGACGTCAACATGGGCCTCGGGGTCATTTTCCATCAGTTGTTCATACTCGTCAAACGTCATGTCGGGCATGAGTTCAACAGACGTGGGACGTATGGTGGGCACTCCAGCGGCAACGGATTTGGCCTTTTGACCTGATGGCGCTTCAGAGCCGGGTGCCACGCTTGCCGACAGGCAAATGCCTGCCATGGCAAAAGTTCCGATAAAATAGAGTAACTTTTTCATATGATAACAGTATTAAGATAAATGTGAATATTAATCGGTTATTGGGTAGTGACGGGATTAGGCGCGGTGCGCACGAGGCTGATTTCCTTGCCGTCAAGGGCATAGGGGGAGAAGGTGAGGCGAGACACCTTGTCATCAATTATCGGGAAGATGAGGTACTCATGGCCCTGATAGAGCATTGGAAAATAGCACACAGGAACGTCCATCGGGGTGTCGTTGGCAGCATAGGCTTGGGCAAACTGATAACTGTGGGAGATGGTGTCTTGGCGCATCTTCACGGCCATGTATTCCTGGTCGGGCATCCCGACGATGCCTTCCACATCGGCACAGTCAGGGGCCTTGAAAGGCATAGGCTCGGCGCCTTCCAGGAGTCTGCCCGAGTGGTAACGGTCGGCTATCGAGTCGGGGACAAACTGGATGTTGTCCTTGCCATAGTGGTGGCAAAGCGTTTCCTCGCGGATGAAGAAGTTCCACGAGTCGAAATTGAAGTACTTGATGAAGCGGCTGTAACTGTCGAACGAGCGCGCCTTCAATATCACCTGGCCCTCGTTGGTACCTGTTATCTCGGATTCGGTGGCATCAAAGAATGCCTTGTACTGTTTCAATGTCCTGATGTTGGCTGGGTAATACTTGACACATAGCGCGAGCCCGATGAGAATGACTGCCAGACGAAGCCACATCTTGTGTTCCAGCAATCGGTGCAGCACCCTTGCCAACACGATGAAACCTATCATCGACAGCGTGAAGTAAACACGCGGATGATCCTGCCCCAAGACAAATACAAAGGCAAACATCACCAAAAGAATCCAGGGCCAGGGTGTGGTCGAGAACGTCTTCTTGATGCCGTCCTTGAAAAGGGGAACCAGCCCCAGCAGGATTGCCGCCACCGGTGTGACGTAACGCAGCGATTTGCCCATTATCAGGCGGCAACGTTCGATGAGCATGGTCGACAGTCCTGCCTGATGGCTCACCTCCATCGAGGCGCGGTCCCATGCTCCAGGACAGGTGATTAGCAGGAGCACACCCATCAGGTAGCCGGTCGTGGCAATGATTACAGCCCGGTCAATCTTGTCACGGTTGAACAGGTAATAAAGTGCCAGACCGCCGAACACACCAAAGGTCGTCCCCTCGTTGATGCCGCCGGCAAAGAACGAGAGCACGAACACCATCAGGCCTCGTGCCCAACCAGGGAGAGGATTGCGGTGATACAGCAGATAAGCGATGAACAGCAAGGCTGCCGTCAAGGCCCACATGTAGTTGAAACTGGCGGTGACCCACAACATCGTTTCGCCAGGCACGGGCATGGCAGTGACCATATAGGTGAAGAACATCACCAGCACCATCACCGAGTTGCGCCTCGTGCACAGGCGGCTAAGCAGGTGAGCGAGCACACCGAACACCACCGTGTTACAGATGTTGAACACGGTCTTGCCCAATATGCCGTTGAAGGTGAAGGAAATCAGGTTGGCTGTCCTGGCGTCATACTTGTAGTATTCCACCCAGGAGCGCAGCACGTCGAGCAGGTTGTTGATGGGCCGGCCTGAGCCGCCCCCAATCATGGAGTGGAACAGGTCGTCCTCCTTGGCGGTGGTGTAATAGTTCATCAACAGGAACACAACGCAGCCGCCGAGCAGCAGGCACCAGTAGATGATGTCTGTCATGCGCTTGGGCATCGCTGCGTATGTCTCCTGTCCACGTGACGTCATAGCACCTTCTCGTTATTGAATTCTCGCACCACGTAGTCGGGTCGGTTTTTGGTCTCGTTATAGATGCGGCCGATGTACTCGCCGATGATGCCCAGCGAGAGCAACTGGATGCCGCCCAGGAAGAGGATGAGGATTACCAGTGTGGGATAGCCCTGCACCGGGTCGCCCCAGATGAGCGCCTTGATGAACACGTAGATCATGTAGAGGAAGGCGAACATCGATACGATGAAGCCAACGACTGTGGAGATACGTAACGGCGCGTTGGTGAACGAGGTGATGCCGTCGATGGCGAATGAGAACAACTGGCGGTAGTTCCACGATGACTCACCCGCGATGCGGTCGCCCTGCTCAAACTCCACGTCTTTCTTCTTGAAGCCTATCCAACTGTACATGCCCTTGGTGTAACGCTCGCTCTCGCGCATCTTTCTCAGGGCGTTGATGCAGCAGCGGTCCAGCAGGCGGAAATCACCCACATTCTGCAACACGTCGAAGCGTGAAGAACTCTGCAGGATTTTGTAGAACTGCAGCGACAACCGCTTGCGCAGCCAACTCTCCTTGCCGCGCGTCTTGCGCTTGGCATACACGTCGTCGTATCCCTGCTCCCACCATTTAATCATCTCGGGGATGAGCGTCGGCGGATGCTGCAGGTCGGCGTCGATGATGACCATGCAGTCGCCGGTGACGTGGTCAAATCCGGCAAGCATGGCATTCTCCTTGCCGAAGTTGCGCGACAGGTCCACATAGTTGACGCGCTTGTCCTGCTGGCGCAGTTCGCGCAGTTTTTCCAGCGTGCCGTCGCGGCTGCCGTCGTTGACGAACATCAGTTCCCACTCATAGCCCGGGTTGCCGTCCATCAGTTTCACCAGCTCGGGGTAGAGCAGGGGCAACGACTGCTCCTCGTTATAACACGGAATAAGTATCGAAATCTTCTTCATCGTCATCATTTATTATCAAACCACGAAAGTAGTCATTATTTATGATTTTAACAAGCAATTGCCACAAAAACGTTTTTACTGGAACGTGAGCGACGAAAGGCGGCTGCCGTGCAGGAAAGTGGCAGCTTGGGCGATTTCGTCGGGCGTCACGGCCTGGATGCGACCGATGGTCTCGTCGATAGTCGTCACTTTGCCGTGATAGAGCAGGCCGCGGCCGGCACGCATGGCCATGAACTCGGTGCTGTCGGCGGCGACGACGAGTTGGCCGCAATACTGCTTCTTGTAAGCGTCCAATCGGCGCTCGGGCAGCAGGTCTTGACTCAGGCGGCTGGTGATGCGCTCTATCACACGCAGGCTGGAACGCACGTCATCGGGGTCGCATCCCAAGTAGATTTCCATCCAGCCGCAGTCGCTGAGCATCGACAGGGTGGACTCCACGGTATAGACATAACCACGGCGCTCGCGCAGCTCGACGTTCAACAGCGAGTTCATGCCCGGTCCGCCCAGGATGTTGTTCAGCAGCATCAGGGCATAACGCAGCGGGTGGCTCATGTCGGGCACACGGGCACCGACGATGGTGTGGGCTTGATGGGTGCCGATGTTGATGACTTGCTTGAACGGCTCGGTCTCTTGGGGACACTCACGATGGCGTGGGGCCAACGTGTGACTCATCGGACCGAAATGCTTCTCGGCCAGGCTGAAGACCCGCTCGGAACGCTCGGGACCCACCGTGAAGAAGGCCATGTTGCTGGGCACATACAACGTCTTGAGGTAGCGCATGCAGTCGTCACTGGTGAGTCGTTCCAGGTCCTCCTTGCGGCCCAGGATATTGTGCCCCAGTTCGCTGCCGGTGAACAGCAGGTCCTCAAAGTCGTCATACACCGCGTCGCTGGGGGTGTCGCGGTAGCTGGCGGCCTCCTCAAGCACCACGTCGCGCTCGCGGTCAAGCTCTTCTTGAGGGAAGACCGACCACTGCACGAGGTCGGCCAGCAAGTCGATGGCGCGGGACAGGTGCTGTTCGGGGAACACCGAGTAGAGCATGGTGCCCTCCTTGGTCGTGTAGGCGTTTAATTCTCCTCCCACGCGCTCCATCCGGTTCAGGATGTGCCAGGCGCGGCGGTGCTTGGTGCCCTTGAAGATGGTGTGCTCGACAAAATGTGCCAGCCCGAAGTGACCGTCCAGTTCGTCACGGCTGCCGGCATTGATGGCCAGTCCGCACCAGGCGACTTGGTTTCTTGTCATGAGATGCACGAGGCGCAGCCCGTTGGGGAGTGTATGATAGTAGATGTTCATTTCAGTTGTCAGTTTTCAGTTCAGTGCGGATGATGCCGCCAAGGAATAATGCTTTTTCAGGGTCCTAAAGTCTTGAATTAATGTGGAGGATATGTTGCACCAGCAGCATCTCGTGGATGTCGGTGCGCAGCACGTCCATGTCATCGTAGTTGGGGTTCTCGCTGCGCAACACGACCATGTTGGGGTCGGTGTGACGACGCACATATTTCACCAGCCTGAAGTCATCGAGCTGGACGACATAAATCTGGCCCCAGTAAATCTGAGTGGGGTTACTCAACTCGCGCACAGCGACAAAGTCCCCGTCCATGATGACGGGGGCCATCGAGTCGCCACTCACGCGCACAATGCGGCAGTGGGGGCTCATGTTGGGCAGGTTCACCCATCCCACGATGTTCTCGCTGGAGAACAACTCGTTGCGTCCCGATGACACGCCGGCTGTAGCATCCACGTCATAGACAGGTGTACCGGTCTCACTGGAGGCGGTAGCCAGTGCTGTTCCATTGTCGACACGAACGGGTGTCTTGCCGAAGGGCAGGTCGGTGCCATCCAGCAGCCATTCCTTGGAGACGCCCAGGTTCACCACCAGGCGGTTGAGGAACGAGTCGCTCAGCGGCATGTGGGCATTGAGATATTTCGACAGATTGGAGGTGTCCACCCCGATGCGCTCGGCAAACTGCACCTGGCGCACGCCCATCTCTTTCATCAGATACTTGATGCGGGCGATGATTTCAGCATTCTTCTGTGAGTCCATTGTTTCTTGATGGTTTTGATGTGTTTTCATATTCTGCGGCAAAATTACCATAAAAAATTGTAATATGCAATTTTTCTTATCTTTTATCAAGGCAACACTGATATTCCATTGGAAAAGAGAGGACAACCATTGCAAAAGGCTGTCCTCTCTTTGCTGCTATCAGATTTATTAATCTAGAGTTTAATGGATTTACTACGCAAATGGAAATCCTGATCAGTTCGAAGTTGCTCTGTTTTTAGGATACCGTCTTCTTCTCTTACACCATCTGGATTGACAGGCGCTTGCCATATATTCAAGTCTATCACGCCATCATTGAAATCGTCTGTAATGTGACTGGATGGAGTAAATAATTTGAAATCATCCATGTAATGATAATGATAGTACCACCAACCCCAAGGATCCATATCAAATTCCAAATTTGTTGCATCCGTCAAATCCAATTCATTGAATAGATGTTCACCTATTAAATTTCCATTCATGTAATAACGTATTGTACCATTCTGATCGATTTCTATTTTCTCATCAACCCATTGCTCTTTAATAAGTGGACCGATATACCATTCTTCTGCAGTATCGCGCATGGGATTCTTTCCTGCTTGAATGAATATCCCAAGGTGTTCGCCATTCCAAGAACCATTCCAGTAATACCCATTGTGATACTCAATAGATATCCACATATCATTATCTAACCAGAAATTAGATCTTTGATACGCATAAGAGCTTGCGCCACTTGAAACAGAGTTAATCCAGTATTTTCTTTGCATTACGATTTTGCCGTTAAACTGAGGTTGGGTCACTGTGACGGGGAGAATGATTTGGATCTGAGAATTGACATCGTTAACGACGACTTGGGTAGTGCCTTCTGCAACGCCCTTCAGCGTAAAGGTTTCCTGTTCGGAGTCAAGGGTGAAATTAACTACCGAGGGGTCGGCACCCACACCATAACTGCCGCCACCATTGAGCATCTCCACCGTCACACTCTCGCCTACAGCAAGTGTCACCCGGTTGTGCGAGAGCCTGAAGGGATGGGTCTCTTCATATCCACGCTCACTACACTCGGCAAGCACACTGACCTCGACGGGAGAAAGGGCACGGTTATAGACGCGCACCTCGTCAAGGACGCCGTTGAGTGGGTACCACCATGTGCTGGCATGATAAAACGCACCCAGGTAAAGGTCCTTGCCATTAAGAGACGTGAGATTGGTGGAGCCTGACTTTATTCCAGCCAGGCTGCCATCGACATAGAGTCGCTGTTCGGTACTGGAGACAACTACAGCCACGTGCACCCATTCGTTAAGTTTGTCACCATCTATTCTGGTACCTGAGGACAGGCCGCTCCACTGCGACTGGAAACTGGTTAGCCCGACACGCATACCCGTGCCACTGTTCTCGCTCAATAGAGCCGGTCCTTGACGGTCACTGGGCATGGCAAACACGCAATGACTGGCCACGCCATCACCATCACCATCCATGCCAGCCCATGAAGTGGGCTTGACGAAACATGAGAAAGTGAAACCATCATTAAAACTCATTGACGCGTTGGCAGGTACTCGGATGGAGCCAATGTTAGATGTGCCGCCAAAGGCATAGGCGCCATTCTCGTCACCATTGACACCTGTTGTCAAACTGACGTTATTGGCCGTGCCATTGTTACCGTTGCCGCTCTCGTCGGCAGCATTGCCATTGAAGGGATAGTAGAGCACCAACCCGTCACTGACATTCACTTCGGTTTCTTCGTTCACCAGAGCGTTAATCAGTTGGGTCACGTCGGTGATGCTGGCTTCCTTGTCGGAATAGCCCACCGAGCCACCAATCAGTACAGAATTAATCATTCCCGTCAAATCGGTGATATTAATTTCTTCATCGCCATTGTTGTCGTAGTAAAGCGTGGCTGTCCCTTTGAGGCTGAGGGTAACCGGCTCAACATCGTTACCCGATGAGAAGGTGATTTTAGCAGTGTGAGTTCCGGCGGTTGAAGGACGATATAATACCTGATAAGTGTAGCCATTGTTGGCCTCGGCAGCCGAGACCGAGTTGTGGCCTCCCAGCGAGAACTGGTCAGCATTGGGGCCGCTCAAAGTGAACCTCACCTCATGGTCCAGGTTCACGCCATAGATTGTGAAGGGCAACGTAGCAATAATCCCTCCTTTTCTGACTTTACCGGCATTGCCGCTTTCCATGGCGACAGACAACGACTTGACCGTCTCGCCATCAATGTCGTAATTGCCGTTCTTCGGCGTCAGGAACATAGCCTTGTGGCTGTACTTGAAATCATAGACATCAGGGTTGAGCAGACTCGTGGCATAATATCCATTGAAATCGCCGCCCCAACCCCAGTTAATATAGAACTCACCCTGATTGTTATATCCTTCGACAACGAAGGCGTGGCCCTCATCACCGATATTGTTGGCGTTCTCGGCCTGATAATAGATGGGCTTTCCTGCCGCCAATTCGGTTCGCAGCAACTCATCCCAATCCCCCTCATAAACAAATTTTGATACCACTTCGGCCTGATAACTGAAGTTATTCTCCATGGCCGACTTCACGACCGTTGACAAATCAGCTCGAGGAACGCCACTGCCGCCGCGGTTGAGTGAGCCATACTTCATCTTGACTGCATAGCCCACGTCTTTCATTAGTCGGGCGACGGCATAAAAGGGACTGTAGTCCAGGGGACCGTAATTGTCATCATACTCGACCCAGTTGCCGTTGCCGTTCTTGAAACGCAAACAAATATCGCCATCGGCGTTCCTGAAAGCGCCGTATTCGTCCTTCATCTTGCTCCATTTATACTCCGACTTGCTGAAGTCGGCAGTCAATGTCGCGCTGCGGTCCAGTTCCACGCCCGATCCATGCGACTGATATCCCTTAATGACCGCATCATAGGATTGATTGCCTTTACCCACATTGGGCCACTTATGGTAATTCATGATCTGGGCTAGGGCTGTTGCCACACACCCCGTGCAGGCACGGTCATTATAATAGACCAGGTTAATGTAATCATGGGCTATGGGACAATAGAGGTTGTAGGGATAGGTCTGGTCCCAACGGGTAGTTAGCAAAGGACCCACGCTGGTGGCGAGGGTAACCGGCTGGCGGGCTTGGACGTCGGGGTGCTCGCGCAGGTACTGCAATTGGCGTTGATACTCATCGAACCAGCACCTGACGTTTTCGGGCATGCTCTCATAATCAAATGAGCCGCTCGTGCTGTATCCCCACACGGGTACCGTGCGGTCATCACCGCTGACGACGACAAAGCCCCCGTCATCGCCATTATTGAACACATAGTAGTCGGGCTTGCCGTCCACCGACAGCGCCATGTGGGCAAGTTTGGGTGTTGCGCTGGCCTTAAACTTGGCACCTCCATTGTTGAAAAAACTTTGAGCCACGCTCAGCGCGCGCTCGGGTGTAACAGTTTCGGCTTGAACAGTCATCACTGCAACAAGCGCTAAAATAGGGTACAGAAATCGTTTCATTGTTGTGTTAAGATTTAGATGGTTTGGATGTTATTTGCTTGCAAAGATACAAAATTTTGACAAAAACTGTAATAAAAAACAAGTTTTCTCCATGGAGATAGCACAATTATTATTTTGTAGCATTGGTTTTGTCAGTTAGTATTAGTGCAGTAGTCCCAGGTCATTTATCACCAATCTTTGAAATGTGTGCTTTTTTTTATACTTTTGCGGTGTTGAACCATGTTTTCATGAACGATGAAACGATTCTCGCGGTTGATAATGATGTTGCTTTTGGCGCTGGCCCTCGGGGGCTGTGTCAAGCCGGCCGGTAATTTCCCTCCCGATAACACAGGTGTGCGGCTCGACTCGACCAACCTGCCCATCGTCTGGATTGAGGTGGGCGGTGACTCCATCATGCGTGACGAGCGCATCGGTGCCCGCATGAAAATCATCTGGAATGGAGATGGTCGCCTCAACTATGCCGATACCTTGGCCCATCCGGGGCAGCATGTTGACTATAACGGCTACATCTCTTTGCGCCATCGCGGCAATTCGACCTATAACAACAGTCCCAAAAAACCTTATTCATTTCGCACGCTGGCCGAGCCGTTGAAACGTGGCAGTGCCAAGAAAAGGAAAGTATCCCTCGTGGGGATGCCAAAAGACAATAACTGGGCACTGCTGGCCCCCTATAGCGACAAGAGCATGATTCGTGACATGCTGACGTTTGAACTGGCGCGACCCTGGATGGAATATGTGCCGCGAGGCCGTCATTGTGAATTGTTCGTGGATGGCATCTATTATGGGGTGTTCGTTCTGACCGAGGTCGTGTCCAAGGGCCGATATCGTCTTGACCTGAATGGACCTGGCGACAGTAGTGATGAACTCACGGGAGACTACCTCATGGAGGTGGACTGCGATGATGATGTGACCTACACGTCCAAGTACCATCCTGTGGATTCGACCGGTAAGCCCTATACTGACCACTACATCCTGTTCCAATACAAATCGCCTGATCGCGATAACCTGAGCCGAGCCCAGTTGCATTATATCAATAGTTGCATCGATGCGATGGAAGCCTCATTTGCGGCGGGTAATTATAGCCAGTACATTGATGTGGCGTCGTTTATTGACTACCAGTTGATGATGGAACTATGCCACAATGTCGACGCTTACAGGTTGAGCGGCAAGTTCTACAAACGCCGTGACAGCGATGACCCGCGTTTCAAGATGGTGTTGTGGGACTCTGACCTGGCCTATGGCAATGCCAAACATCGTCAGGCTTGGCGCACCGACACCTGGATGTATCGCAACAATGACATCATGTATAAGGAGAACGAGGTGTATATGGTGCCCTTCTGGTGGTATGTGCTCAACAATGATCCGCAATACACGGCACAGGTCAAGGCACGATGGGCGCAGTACCGTCAGGGCAACATGAGTGACGACCGATTGATGGCCACGGTGGATTCGCTTGCCACGGTGCTCACGTCCCATGGCGCTGAACAGCGCAACAGCATGGCCTGGCCGCGATGGGGCGTATGGGTATGGAACAATTATTATGTCGCCACCAACTATGCCGACGAAATCGCTCACCTCAAGCAATGGCTCACCGAGCGCATCGCCTGGATGGACCGCCAACTCGATTATCAACCGCAAATACCGATGAAATAACAATCACCGGCAAGAAATCTGTAACAACTATGATACAAGAAGGACTGACACATACCAGCCAACTTACAGTGACCGATGCTGTCACTGCCATTGTCATGGGCTCGGGTGACATGCCCGTGCTCGCCACACCGGCAATGATGGCGCTCATGGAGAACGCCGCCATGCTTGCCGTGGCCAATCATCTGCCTGAAGGCAGCACAACCGTGGGAGGACAAATCACCTCCTCCCACCTCAAACCCTCAAAACTGGGCGACACCGTTACGGCAACAGCCACAGTGATCCGTGTGGAGGGCAAGAAAATCGAGTTCAAGGTGGAAGCCCGTTGTGGCGAAACGCTGTTGGGCGAGGGAACTCACCTGCGTTTCATCGTTGACCGCGAGAAGTTCATGTTAAGGTTATAACAAGTTTCGTCAACCGAAACTTGTAGATTAGTGATTAGAGAAATAAGAATTAGACAATAATGAAGAGATTTTTTTCTGTCATCATGCTTGCCGTCGCTCTGTTTGTCATGACGGCCAATGCCCAGGAGCAGACGGCTCCCAAGAAAGTGTATAACGAAGAAATCAACCCGCTCGAACAGATTGACCAGGCGCTTCTCCAGGCCCAGGCCGAGGGCAAGTTCGTCATCTGCCAGGTGGGTGGCAACTGGTGTCCGTGGTGCCTGCGTTTTGCCGACTTTATCACTAACGACAGCACCATCAACAGTGTCATTGAGCAGAATTTCGTCTATATCCACGTGAACTACCATCCTCGCAAGGCGACTGAGTGGTCGACAGCGACGATGAAACGTCTGAACAACCCTGCCCGCTTCGGTTTCCCCGTGTTTGTCGTGCTCGATGAGCAGGGCAACGTGTTGCACATCCAAGACTCGACTTTCCTCGAGGAGGGAAAGGGCTATAACAAGGAGAAGACCCTGCGTTTCTTCCAGACCTGGACTCCCAAGGCCGTGAGAGAAGAGTAAGTCATAAAAATAAAAAAATAAATACTGTTATGGATAACGAAATATTAAAAGCATTGCGCGAGCGCCGGAGTGTGCGCCAGTTTAAGACCGAGCAGATCACCGACGAGGAACTTCAGGCTGTGCTTGAGGCAGGCGCTTTCGCCCCGACTGCCATGGGTCGACAAGATCCGTGGATAGTAGCCGTGCAAAATCCTGAAATCGTTGCGCAATTGGTCAGGATGAATGCCGAGGTGCTGGGCATGAGCGGCAACCCTTATTACGGTGCGCCGACCATCGTGCTTGTCTTCGGCTCGCGACCTGAAGTGTGGCCCAATGCCGTCTATGACGGCTCGTTGGTGCTGGGTAACATGATGAATGCCGCCCATGCCATCGGTCTGGGGTCGTGCTGGATACACCGTGAGCGGGAGATGTTTGATACCGACGAGGGCAAGGCCCTGATGCGCCAGTTCGGCCTCCCCGATGGACTGATGGGCATCGGCTCCATTGCCTTGGGTTATGCTGCTGCTGAACCTTTGCCTGCCAAAGCGCGCAAGGAGAATTACTGCAGAATCGTGAAATGACCTATGGCAAGTAGCGCTGACTTCGTGCAATATGTCGTTGACCAGTGTTCAAGGGCTGGAGAAGTCACTGTCAAGAAGATGTTCGGTGACTACGGCATCTATTGCGACGGCAAGATTTTTGGCCTCATCTGCGACGACTGTTTCTACCTCAAGCCCACCGAGGCCGTGCGACCCCTGCTGCGCTCGGTGGAACTGCGCCCGCCCTACGACGGGGCAAAGGACTACTTCCTGATTGCCGACGTGGACGATCGTGACTACCTCGCCCTCATCGTCAAGGAAACCTGTAAAGTACTTCCAGAACCCAAACCCAAGAAAAAGAAGAAATGATGATTGACCAAATTATTGAATATAACAAGGAATTTGTTGCCCGCAAGGGCTATGAGCAGTATGTGACCGACAAGTATCCCGACAAGAAGTTGGCCGTCCTGTCCTGCATGGACACGCGACTGACCGAACTGCTGCCCGCAGCCTTGGGCCTGAAAAACGGGGATGCCAAAATCATCAAGAATGCCGGTGGACTGGTCATCTCGCCTTTCGACTCGGCGATGCGCAGCCTCGTTGTCGCTGTCTATGAGTTGGGCGTTGAGGAAATCATGGTGGTGGCACATTCCAACTGCGGTGCTTGCCACATGAGTTACAGCCATTTCCATGAGGAGATGCTCAAGCGCGGCGTGACCGACGAGACACTCGACACTATCCGCACGTGTGGTATCGACCTTGACCAGTGGCTGGAAGGTTTCAAGGATACCCCCGAGTCTGTACGTAAGACTGTCGAGGCCATCAAGACCCATCCGTTGATGCCTCGCGACATCACCGTCCGTGGCTTCATCATTGACTCGGTGACCGGTGCCCTCGAGGAAATCGCTTAAGCCACTCAACTTCTCATGGAAGAGAACAAAATCATCATCTATCAGACCGAAGACGGACAGACGCAAATAGACGTCCGTCTGGAAAACGATACCGTCTGGCTGACCCAAGCCCAGATGGCTGACTTGTTTCAAAAAGACCAGTCCGTGATTGCTCGTCACATCGCCAATGTTTTTAAGGAAGGCGAATTAGAGCAAAACTCAACCGTCAAGGAATACTTGACAGTTCAAACAGAGGGCAAAAGAGTTGTTTCACGAACAGTGAAGTACTATAACCTCGACGTCATCATCTCTGTCGGTTATCGCGTGAAGAGCAAACGAGGCACAGCTTTCCGCATTTGGGCAAGAAAGGTTTTGAAGGATTACCTCATCAAGGGCTATGCCGTCAATGAGCGTATTCGCCATGAGCAGATTGGGGAACTGCGACAACTCGTTGGCATATTGGGACGCGCCATTCAGAACCACCCCGTCTCAGCAAATGACCAAAGCCTCAGGGCTTAATTAAAACAACAATTGAACTATGCTACATCTCAATAAAGTACATCACATTGCACTGATATGCTCCGATTACCAGCGGAGCCTCGATTTCTATACCCGCGTGATTGGCTGCCAGGTACTTGCCGAGCATTGGCGCGAAGAGCAGCAATCCTACCTGACCAAACTGTCGCTGAACGGCGAGTATGTCATTGAATTGTTTTCGTTTATTTCACCGCCGCAACGACTGTCATATCCCGAGGCTGCGGGACTTCGCCATCTGGCATTTGAGGTCGATGATATTGTGGCTCAGGTCGCTGAACTCGACCGCATGGGTATTTCTCACGAAGACATCAGGACCGATGCGACGACAGGCAAACGCTTCGTCTTCTTTGACGACCCCGATGGACAACCCCTTGAAATGTACGAGAAATAACCACACTATAGGTCTAAGTCATGAAATTTGGGTAATTTTGTGACCTGATTGATAAGAATTACGAGATGCATTTTCTGATAATAGCATTGGCCATAGGCCTGTTGATGCCTTTCCAGACAGCGGCCAACTCACGGCTGCGTCAGGTCGTGGGACCAGCCTACGTCTCCACACTTGTTTCTTTTACCGTTTCCACCTTAGCCTTGTTGCTGGTGTCGCTACTGGCGGGAATTCCAATCCTGCCCACCGAGACGATGCTCGACGAGGCGCCCTGGTGGAGTTGGTTTGTCGGCATCGTGGCTGTGGTGACCATTACCATAGCCATCCATCTGTTTAAGGAAATCGGGCAGTTGCAAGCGCTCATCATCCCGATGTTCAGCCAACTGATTTTCAGTCTGCTGATTGACCACTTCGGCTGGTTCGGTGCCAGAGTCATTCCCTTGGGCACCAATCGCATCATCGGAGCGTTGCTGCTCATCGTTGGTGTGACGCTCGTGGTCATCTTGCCCCGACTGAAAACCGGGCAGTATAAGGCCACAGCCAGCACTGGCTCGCGGCAGACCTTCTGGCAACTCATGGCAGTTCTCTCGGGTTGCTTATCGGCGAGCATTACCGGCGCCTATGCCCAGTTGTCAAGCATCGTGGGCAATCCTGTTCAGGCCACGACGGTGGCATTCTTTGTTGCCGCGATGGCGTTGCTGGTGTTCTGTACCTGCTTGGGCAAGACGCAACTTGTGGGTAAGGCCTTCAGCAAGGACTATCCCTGGTGGATGTGGACGGGTGGCTTGTGCGGCGCAATGATTGTCTTTGGCAACGCCTGGCTTGTCCCGAAGGTTGGTGTCGGTGTCTTTTCCATGGCCTTGCTCGTCGGTCAGTTGGCCCTCAGCATGTTGATGGAGCACAATGGCTGGCTCGGTGCCCCGCGCAAGCGCATCACCTGGCTCCAGATTGTCGGCATCGTGCTTATGTTCGCCGGTGTCGCCCTCATCCGTCTGTAGATTATCGACCTTATCTTTTGGGGTCAAATAAGGAGAATATTATTATGGCAAAGAAAATTTACTTTGCGGGTTCTATCCGTGGTGGGCGTGTGGATGCCGACCTGTACAACCGCATTATCACCTATATTCAACGCACCGATGTTGTGCTCACTGAGCATGTGGGTAAAAGCAACCTGAGCCTTGTGGAGCAGGGCCGCGACCGTGACGCTCGCATCTACAATCAGGACACGGCCTGGCTGCGTGAGAGTGACCTGCTCATCGGCGAATGTACCTGCTCGTCGCTCGGCGTGGGTTACGAACTGGCTTATGCCGAGGCCCATGGCATCCCGTGTCATATCTTCTATGACAAGACCAAGACCCAGTTGTCGGCAATGCTCACGGGCGACCCATATTTCCACATTCACCCCTACGAGCGTGAGGAAGACATCTATCCCCTGCTGGATGACATTCTCGGGCGGTGATAGCAGCGCAAAGCGGGCTTTCATAACCTTCGGCTTGCACACTTTTGGGATAAAATTGGCGTCGCCTCAGTCATTGAAAGCGGACTTTCATAACGTTCGGCTTGCACAATTTTTGGCAAAAAATTTGCAGGGTTGTGGCAAAAACTGTACTTTCGTGACCAATATATCAACAAGTTGCTAAATAATGGCACCAAAAACTTGTTGAATGCAAGCCGAAAGGAACGTAATCAGATAACAAATAATTACAAACTACAATAAAAAAACAAGACTATGAACGACGTGAAATTTTATCTCGACGCAGCCGAGAAAAAGATGCAGGAAGCTGTGGATTTTCTCGATGACACCCTGGCACACATCCGTGCTGGCAAGGCCAACGTGAAGATTCTCGACGGCATCCGTGTGAACTATTATGGTAGCCCCGTTCCCATCGACAACGTGGCTAACGTGAGCACCCCCGATCAGCGCACCATCGCTATCATGCCCTGGGAGCGCAACATGATTGGCACTATCGAGAAAGCCATCATCGACAGCAACGTGGGCATCATGCCCGTGAACAACGGTGAGGTGATTCGCCTCAACATCCCGCCCCTGACCGAGGAGCGCCGCAAGCTGCTCGTGAAGGACTCCAAGGCCGAGAGCGAGAAGGCTCGCGTGAGCATCCGCAACGCCCGTCGCGAGGCCATTGAAGGCTTGAAGAAGGCCGTCAAGGAGGGCATGAGCGAGGACATCAGCAAGGATGGTGAAGAGAAGGTTCAGAAGATTCATGACAAGTTCATGAAGAAGATTGATGAACTCTTTGCCGCCAAGGAAAAGGAAATCCTGACCGTATAATAGTCAAGTCCTAAAGTGTGGTCACTTTAGGACTTGAAGTTTAGAGTTTAGGGTTTAGAGTTTAGAGATTAAAAAGAACTGAAAACTGGAGACGCAAAAGCCATTGCGTCTCCACTTATCAACAGGGAACTGGAAACCGACAGTCATCTGAGTTCGCCTGCGGCAAGACGCTGGCATGATGTGGCCTATTGGGGTCTCATGCTGTTGGCGTGTGCTGTCTTCTTCTGGATGAATGTGCTGACGCCCTTCAAGGAGGACGACATGCTGCACTCGCTGGTCATAGGCGACCTTACGCCTGTCAATTCCTTGAGTGACCTGTTACATTCCTATTGGAACAAGTTTTTCATCACCAACGGACGCACGTCGGACATGGTGGCAGAACTCTTCTGCGGCCTGTTGGGCAAGCCGTTGTTCAACGTGTGCAATGCGTTGATGTTCGGTTTGCTGGCCCACGTCGTCAGCCTCTTGGCAACGGGCCGGCGCTCGCTGTTGGCTCAGGCAATTCTTTATGCTTGTATTGGCACCTGTTTCCCCGTGCCTGGTGAGACGATGCTGTGGCTGGCGGGCAGTTGCAACTACCTATGGAGCATCACGGGTTCGTTGTGGGTGCTCTACTACCTGTTGAATCACAGGTCATCGTCCTTGGGATGGGGCAAGGGCTTGTTGCTCTTGTTAGGCGCGATGCTGGCTGGCGCTGGCAATGAGGCCATCTCGTTCGGGCTTTTCGGTGGATTGTTCCTGTATTTTGCATTCAACCGCAATAAGATTGACCGTGTGGTCATCGTGGGCATGGTGGGGTATCTGTTGGGTGTCTTGCTCATCATGTCATCACCTGCGGTATGGGAGCGGGCTTCGGATGGAGGCATCGTGGTCGATTTGCCGTTCATGCAACTGGTGTACAGCCGTTGCTACATCGTCGGCGAGAAGATGCTGCGGTTCCTGTTGCCGTTGACGGCATTTGCTGTTCTTGTCGTCATGCTGGTAAGGAAAGGTTTCAGGGCGTTCAAGACGAGCGTCTGGCCTTATCTGCTCGTGATGCTCACCCTCGTTCTGCTGGCTTTGGGCTTGAATCCTGATCGTCCCTATGCCGGACTGGTGACGGTGTCGCTCATCATCACCATTCTGGGCATCGATGCCTTGCTGCGCCGATGGCAGTTGGCGCGTGTGGTAGTGGTCTTGGTGTGCCTCGCCTTGAGTGGCTGGACGTTTGGACGCGGCATCGTGACGCTCAGCGAATATAAGGTTCATGAACAACGCGTGATAGACGAGATTCGTTCGGCTCCGGCTCAAGCCGTCTTGCGCGAAAGCCCCTTCGTGGGGAACAGCCCTTTCTTGTACACCTTGCCGCTGGAGTCAGACCGCTTCTTTACCAACGAATACATCTGGCGAGCCTATTTCAACAAGGAGAATGTGCAGTTCGTCTCAGACTCGGTCTATGTCCGTTACAACACCGGCCGTTTGACCGATGGCGCCGTGGAGATGCCCTTCACGACCGACCGCCCCGATGTGACGGGCCATGTGGTGGCCTTCCCCGACCAGGATTACATGCTGCTCACGCTGCGATGCGACACGCTGCCCACCGCCTATCAGACGGGCTGGGCTTATTGGAACGAATCGGGCCAAGTGCTCTCGGAACAAGAACAGACCTATCGTCGCCAGCATGGTGTGGGAGGGGCGAGCGACCCCTTCGGCTATTATCCCTTGCGCTATGAGAATCAGGTGGTGATGGTGTTGCCCTTGTTCAGCGATGCGGTTTCCAGTGCCCTGGTGCTGCTTGATTATGCCGGTGAGAATCTGCTTACCCTGCGACGTGAAGGACCCAATCCTCCCGAGGTCAAGAAACCCGAAAAGTGAAACCTGTGAGCATTAATCATCATTGTCAAGATATGGAAAACTCAAGCCGTCCCCTCCAACCAACATGTTCACGCTGGCATGAAGTCGCCTATTGGCTGTTGCTGTTGGCGGCTTGTGTGGTGTTCTTTGTGCTGAACACTTGGACCTCTTTCAAGGAGGACGATATGGAGTTCTCCTTGCTGCGCGATGCTGGCTTCTTTGAGTTTTGGCGTGCGCAGTTGGACCATTACTTGACGTCTAACGGCCGTTGTGCCGATTTCTTTGCCACTTTGTTCTGCGCCTTCCTGGGGAAACCGGCATTCAATGTGGTCAACACATTGGTGTTTGGCTTGCTGGCTCACTTGGTGAGTCTGTTAAGCACGGGACGACGATCGGTGATGGTGCTGGCAATGTTTGTGGCCGTGGTGGGGCTGTGGTTCCCTGTGCCAGGCCAGACGATGCTGTTTGTCGCCGGCAGTTTCAATTATATGTGGGCCATCACGGCTTCGCTGTCACTGGTCTATCTGTTGCAGCGCTTTCATGGCAAGCGATTGGGAAAAGGAAAAACGGCGCTGGTGCTCATCCTGGCACTGGTGGCTGGAAACCTGAACGAGGCCACCTCTTTCGGCTTCTTTGCCGGAATGGTGCTATATTATATCTTCAACCGCGACAGGCTTGACCGGTTGGCGGTGATGGCATTGTGTGCCTATCTGATGGGCGTGCTGCTCATCGTGGCCTCTCCGGCCGCTTGGGCGAGGGTGGCCTTCGGCGATGTCAAGGTCAATATGGGTTTCAAGGAAATGTTGATGAGCCGAAGTTATATTTTCGCCAAGATGATGGTGCGCATCGTGCTGCCCGCGTTAGCGGTGCTCACAGGCCTGGTCGTGCTGTTCTGGAAAGGCATTAAGCCAATTAGACGCTGCTTGTGGACCTATGTGCTACCCTGCCTCGTGCTGCTGATGTTCGCCCTGGGTTATCTTTATGACCGGGCTTACGCGCCGATGGCAACGGTCGCCTTCCTGATTGTGGCGATGGCGTTGGATGCCTTACTGGCGCATCGCCGTTGGGGACGACTTGCGGTAGTTGTCTTGTGCCTTGCGGTGAGCGGTGTGGTCTATCCACGCGAGATGAAGGTGCTGCACGAATTGAAGGCCTTTGAGGACAACATCGATGGCGAAATCAGGCGCGCTCCGCGCCATGTGGTGCTTCATGAGTACCGTTTCCCTAGAGCCGGCAGGTTTGCCACACCGTTGAGGTATGTCTCTACCGACTTCTTCAACCGCGAACCCACCTATTGCGCTTACTATGACAAAGACAACGTGCAGTTCGTCAGCGACTCGGTCTATGAGCGTTACCACTCCGGCCGTCTGCTTGATGGCGCGACACTGCTGCCCCTGGTGAGCGACAGACCCGATGTGGCCGACACCGTCCTCTCGGTTCCTGGACAGGATTATATGGTTGTTGTACTCAATGTGGACACCCTGCCTCCCACGCTGCAGATCGCCAATTATTACTTGGCAACACCTGAGACGGCGATGAGTGACGATGAGAAACGCTTCCGTGGCAACCACGGCCTCTCGACCGACTTTGAGCCACGCGGCTTCTATCCGCTCTATTACCAAGGTAAGCAGTTGTTGGTCTTCCCCCTCATTGATGATGCCACGTCTCATATCGTGTTCCAGTTGGGTTATAATAGTGACAAGGGCGAATTGACCTTGAGCCGCAAACGATAAACAACCGCATTCATCATTCAGATTATGGCTGAGCGTGAATCACATCCCGTTATTCCCGTCTTGAGGAACCGCCGTTGGCACGATGTAGCCTACTGGGCGCTCCTCATCTTGGCTTGTGCCGTCTTTCTGGTGATGAATGTGCTGACCACCTACAAGGAGGACGACTTGGCTTTCACGCTCATTGATGGCGTGTGGACTCCCGTCAAGACCTTTGCCGACGCGGTGAAGTCTTATTTCAACCATTTCACTAACACCAACGGCCGCTTGTCCGACCTTGTTCCCACCCTTTTTGCCGGCTTGCTGGGAAAAGGGGCCTTCAATGTGTTCAACACGTTGATGTTTGGCCTGTTGGCGCATTTGGTGAGTCTCTTGAGTACGGGGCGCCGCTCGATAACTGCCCTGGCCTTGTTCCTCGCTGTGGTGGGCACCTGCTATCCCGTGCCTGGCGAGACGATGCTGTGGATGGCCGGCAGTGCCAACTACATGTGGGCGGTGACGTTCTCATTGCTGCTGGTGTACGTGCTTGTGCGCCGCCAGGGGACACCGTTGGGGTGGGGCAGTGGTGTGTTACTCTTGTTGGGCGCTGTTGTGGCCGGTGGCTTTAACGAGGCGACCTCGTTTGGCTTCTTGGCCGGAATGGTGCTGTACTATGCTTTCAACCGCGGTAGATTGGACCGTTGGGCGATGGTCGGCTTGGCGGGCTATCTGATAGGTGTTTTGCTCATCGTGGCTTCGCCGGCAGCATGGAGCCGAGCCGCTGTTGGTGGCATTGTGGTTGATATGCCGGCTGGGGAATTGATGAAGAGCCGTCTGCTCATTTTCCATGAGAAAGCATGGCGCTTCTATCTCCCTGTGGCCGCTGTTGCCGTGGGTGTCATCGCACTGATAATGAAACGGGGGCGCGCCGTCAGGCAATGTGTCTGGACTTACGTCTTCCTGTGTCTGACGTTGGTGCTGTTCGCCTTAGGCATGCTGCATGAACGTGTATATGCCCCTTGGGCGACTGTGGCATTGATTATCGTTGTGATGGGACTTGAGTGGCCGATGTCGCGCTGGAGATGGTTGCGCGTAGGCATCCTTGGTGTGTCGCTGGCACTGGCGGCCTTCACCTTCGGGCGTGGTGTGTCACGGTTGAGTGCCTACAAGGTTTTTGATGACCAGGTGGTGAGCGAGATTCTCGCGTCGCCGAGTCAGGTGATACTGCAAGAACGCCAGTACCCTGAATATAGCCGTTTCATCAAACCGATGAATTACCGTTCCACCGATTTCTTCGCCCATGAAATCATTTACCGCGCTTTCTATGGCA
The DNA here is from genome assembly GCA_045541835.1 of Sodaliphilus sp. Classification (GTDB taxonomy): domain Bacteria; phylum Bacteroidota; class Bacteroidia; order Bacteroidales; family Muribaculaceae; genus Sodaliphilus. Next base: position 49,461 of record JAZQJW010000057.1, read on the forward strand.
AGGACAACGTGCAGTTTGTCAATGACTCGATTTATGCCCGATATCACTCCGGACGACTGCTTGATGGCGCCAGTGTATTGCCCACGGTGACCGACCGCCCCGAAGTGCTGGGTGCTGCTCTCGTGTTCCCTGACCAGGATTATATGGTGGTGGAATTGAAGACCGACACGTTACCTGCCACGTTCCAGACGGCGCGTTATCTGCCATCGGCGCTTGATGAATCGCTGTCTCCTGAAGAAAGGCAGCGCAGGAAGGAACAAGGCATCAACATCGACTATGTGCCCATGGGCTTCTATCCGTTGCGGTATCAAGGGAAAAACTACATCATCTGCACGCGTCCTGAGTCCGATATCCACTCCATTGCCTTCCCGCTGGATATCTCCTATGACCCTGTCGTGGCGACCCTGCAATTAGACGTTAAGAACTAAGCCTGTATGCTCTTGCCCTGTCATGGATTAAACAGCCATTGGCAGGACGCATTTTCACTTTCTGTGTTTCAGCAAATCAGGGGCCTCATCAATCATGATTGAATGGGTTTTTCCTGTGTGTGGTGTGACCTGTGCCAATATTTGGCAAAATTATCGGGAGTTGGTGTTGGGGTTTCAAAGTTATTAGTTATTTTTGCAGGGTAATAACAAAAGAACTACCAAAATGAAAAGTATGACCAAGAATTTTTTATTGCTGTTGATGGCATGGTTCTCGCTCACATCGATGACCACGCTCAAGGCTTGCACTACAAGCACCAACAAGCCGGTGGCGACCAGCAATACGACTGAGACACAGACGACAGAGCAAGCAACGCGCGTCAGCGGCGACATCGTGCTGGGTGCTGCCCGAACGAGCGAGTATGTGCCGCTGCTCAAGGGCAAGCGTGTGGCCTTGTTGAGTAACCAGACGGGTATGGTGGGCGACAAGCACACCCTGGACCTGATGCTCGAGAACGGCGTGAACGTGGTGACGATTTTCTCGCCCGAGCATGGCTTCCGCGGTAATGCCGACGCCGGCGAGCATGTCTCGAGCGGTGTTGACGAGAAGACCGGAATCCCCATCGCGTCGCTCTACGACGGCAAGTCGCCCATGCCCAGCAAGCAGGTGATGGACAGCATCGACGTCATCGTCACCGACATTCAGGACGTGGGACTGCGGTTCTACACCTACTATGTGACGATGATCAACCTGATGGATGCCGCGGTGACCTACGGCAAGCAGTTCATGGTGCTGGACCGTCCCAACCCCAACGGCATGTATGTCGATGGGCCCATCCTGGACATGTCGCTCAAGTCGGGCGTGGGACGCCTGCCCATCCCCACGGTGCACGGCATGACCTTGGGCGAACTGGCGCAGATGGCCAATGGCGAGGGCTGGCTCAAAGAGGGCCGCAAGTGTGACCTCACCGTCATCCCCTGCCAGAACTACACCCACCAGACGCGCTACACCCTGCCCATCGCCCCGAGTCCCAACCTGCCCAATATGCTCAGCATCTACCTCTATCCCTCGATGTGCTATTTCGAGGGCACGACGGTGAGTCTGGGACGTGGCACCGACTGGCCTTTCCAGGTCTATGGCCACCCCGACATGACGGGCTATGAATTTGAGTTCACCCCCACCAGCCGCCCGGGAGCCAAGACACCGCCGCAGATGGACAAACTGTGCCATGGCGTGGACCTGCACAACCTGGATGCCGAGGACGTCATTGCCCAGGGCATCAACCTGGAGTATGTCATCGACGCCTACCGCAACCTCACCAAGGGCGGGCACCAGTTCTACTTGAAGAGCAACTTCTTTGACAAACTCATGGGCACCACCCGCGTGCGCGAGATGATTGCCCAGGGCAAGAGCGCTGCCGAGATTAAGGAGACCTGGCAGGGCGACGTCGAACTCTTCAAGGTCCAGCGCAAGCCCTACCTCCTCTATGAGGAATAGCCTGTTTGCGAGAGGCGTTAGTAATCTTACTTACAACAAAAAACTTACAACTTACAACTCAAAAAATAATGACTCCCTGGATTGTACTTGCCACCATCGTTGGCTACTTCATACTGCTGTTTATCATCTCGTGGGCTGCCTCGCGCAAGAGCGACACCGCCACCGCCCTGAGCGGCGGCCGTCAAGCCCCGTGGTTCATCGTCGCCATCGCCATGCTCGGCGCGCCCATCTCGGGTGTGACATTCATCTCGGTGCCCGGTATGGTCGTCACCAAGGGCTTCAGTTACCTGCAGATGGCGCTGGGCTTTATCGTGGGATATTTCGTCATCGCCTATGTGCTTATCCCGTTGTTCTACAAGCGTAACCTGGTCAGCATCTACGGCTACCTGGAGCAGCGCTTTGGCGGCAGCACCCACAAGAGCGGCGCGTGGTTCTTCTTCATCAGCAAGATGCTGGGTGCCGCCGTGCGCTTCTATGTGGTGTGCGTGACCTTGCAGCTGTTGGTGTTCACGCCGCTGAACATTCCGTTTGTCGTCAACGTGATTGTCACTATCGCCCTCATTTTCCTGTATACGCTGCAGGGCGGCGTGAAGACCGTCATCTGGACCGACACGCTCAAGAGTTTCTGCCTCATCCTGTCGGTGGTGCTGAGCATCTACTTCATTGCCAAAGGGGCGGGCTACGACTTGGGCGTCATGTTGAAAAATGTGGCTGAACATAAAACCTCGCAGATTTTCTACTTCGACAAACCCAAGGAGGGCACCTACTTCTGGAAACAGTTTATTGCCGGCATCTTTATGGTTATCGCCACGACAGGCCTTGACCAAGACTTGATGCAGCGTAGCCTGGCGTGCAAGAACGCCAGCGAGTCGGCCAAGAATCTTATCGTGAGCGTCTTCCTGCAGGTTATCGTCATTGCCCTGTTCCTCGTTTTAGGTACTCTGCTTACCATATATGCCGAAGCCCATGGTATCAATGTCTATGAGGAGGGTTACAAGACGGATGAATTGTTCGGTACGGTAGCCTTCAGCGAGGGGATGCCGGTGCTGCTCGGTGTAGTCTTCATCATCGGTCTGATTGCCGCCGCCTACTCGGCTGCCGGCTCGGCATTGACGTCGCTCACCACCTCGTTCACTGTCGATATCCTTGAGGCCGACAAAAAACAGGACGATACCGCCCTGAGCCGTACCCGCCGCATGGTGCATGTGGCTATGGCCGCTGTAATGGGCCTTGTCATCCTCATCTTCTACGCCATCAGCAACAGCGACGCCATCAGCGCGGTTTATACGCTGGCCAGTTACACCTATGGCCCCATCCTGGGCCTGTTTGCCTTCGGCATGATGTGTAAGACGCCCGTGCGCGACCGTCTGGTGCCCGTGGTGTGCATCGCGGCTCCCGTCATCAGTTTCTTTATCCAGATGTGGCTCAAGAGCAGTTATGACTACACCTTGGGCTTTGAGTTACTCTTGTTGAATGCCGCCCTGACCATGATTGGCCTGGCTCTGCTCATCAAGAAGGATTAGTCGTTAGCGATTGGTTGACAGAATCCATTTCTAATTCCTGATTCCTAATTTCTAATTCATTCAAGCACAATGGCCCGTAACCTGGTTACTCGATATGTGTGGTTGGTGGATACCATCAACCGCTATGGCCGCATCACGCTCAAGGACCTCGGCGAGGCTTGGCTGCGCAGCGACATCAGCGAAGGCAAGCCCCTGGCACGCCGCACCTTCTTTCATTACCGTGACGGGGTGGAGGAGATGTTCGACATCAACATCCAGTGTGACAAGTCTACGTTTGAATATTATATCGACAATCCTGGAGGAGAAAGCAAGGCTCGCTTGCAGTCTTGGCTGGTGGACTCGGTGTCGATGAGCGGCATGTTGAGCAGTGCTCATGACATCAGCGGGCGCATCATACTCGAGAATGTGCCGTCGGCCCGTCGGCACTTGCCTGTAATCATTGATGCCTTGAAGCAGAACCACCGCATCAGTTTTTCCTACAAGAGTTACACCCGTTCCCGTCCCACCCACGACATCATGCTTGAGCCTTACTTTATCAAGATTTTCAAGCAGTTGTGGTATGTCATAGGCTACAACGTCAAGGATAAGCAGATCAAGACCTATTCGCTTGACCGCATGAGTTCCCTGAATATGCTGCCCGACGTTTTCACCATGCCCGAGGACGTCAATCCGTCGGAGTTCTTCAAGGACTGTTTCGGCATCATCACCAACAAGAACAAGCCCAAGCGCATCGTCCTGCGTGTGGAACCGACCCAGGCCAAATATTTCCGCGCCCTGCCGTTGCACAGTTCCCAGCAGGAGGAGGTGCACGACCGTTACTCGTTGTTCACTTACAAGATGCGCATCACCTATGACCTGAAAGAGGAACTCATGTCACACGGCGCCAGCATCGAGGTGCTGGAACCTGCAGAACTGAAAGCCCTTATCCGCACCGAACTGGAAGAAGCACTGAAAAACTACGTTTGATTAGAGATTAGGGATTAGTGATTAGAGATTAGAGCGTTTTTTTCTGAATATCAATTATTGTTGAAAACATGAAACGGCAAATTGTTATATTACTGGCATTGTTGCCCCTGTTGCTGGCGGCACAGGTGGGTGACCTGCCCCGCAGTACGCCCGCAGCCGAGGGCATCAGCACCCAGGCGGTCATTAACATGATGGACTCGCTGATGGCGCTGCCCGAGTGTGACATCCACCACGTGATGGTCGTGCGCCACGGCAAGGTGGTGGCCGAACTGCATCCCGCTCCCTTCCGCGCCGAGGACAGCCACACGCTCTACTCGGCGAGCAAGACGTTCACCTCGCTGGCCGTGGGATGTGCCATCGACGAGAACCTGTTGCGCCTCGATGACAGGGTGATGACCTTCTTTCCCGACAAGCGCTCGGTACCTGTCAGCGATAACATGGCCTCGATGACCGTGCGTGACCTATTGATGATGGCATCGGGTGTGAAACCTGATTGGACGATGCGCAACAACAGCACCGATTGGGTCAAGGACTGGCTCGCCAAGCCGGTTGACGCCGAGCCGGGCACATTGTTCCAGTATGATTCGATGTGCACCTTCATGCTCAGTGCCATCGTGCAACGCGTGACGGGACATACGATGCTGGAGTATCTGAGGAAAAAACTCTTTGAACCCATGCACATCACCATCGCCGATTGGGAAAGCAGTCCCGATGGTATCAATACGGGCGGCTGGGGCCTACGTGTCCAGGCCGAGACGATGGCAAAATTGGGCTTGTTGCTGCTTAATGAGGGTAACTGGAATGGCAAACAATTAGTAAGCGTAGACTATGTGAAAGCGGCCTGTTCCCGACTCATCGACGGTGGTGCCAAGAGTACCGTCCCCGCCACCGACGGCAACCAGGGCTACGGCTACCAGGTGTGGCAGAGCAAATGGCCCGGCTCCTATCGTGCCGACGGTGCCATGGGACAATATACCGTCGTCGTGCCCGATGCTGACCTCGTCGTGGTTATCTTGGGCATGAAACTATACGGACACGAGGAGTTGGCCTGCATCTGGAACCAGCTGATGCCTGGCATCAATAATGAGCCATTAAAGCCCGAGAAAAAATTGCTGGCCAAGTTGGATAAGTTGTGTGCTAGGGCGATGTTGCAGCTGCCAAAAGGCAAGAAAAAATCGGCTCATGCGGGACCAATCCTAAAGATTGATTCCAACAGGCACGGTTTTCAATATCTGTCGATTCCAGGCAACGAATTGGTGCGAATTGACAATGTGAGCGGCAAGAAAGATATGTTTGACTTGGGTTACGGTGAGTGGCGCTATACCCCGATGAACGGCTATCCCGTTTATAGCATCAACGCCATCAACATGATGCGCGACCTCAAGGATGACTTCGTGGCGGCAGCGGCTTATGCCTGGACATCGTCCTCGACGCTCGAGGTGCGGATTCACTATGTCAACTGGATTAGCGGAACGACCCTGGTTTTTGATTTTGACAAGCACGAGGTGACCATGCGCGACACCTATCCCAATTCCAAACCCGAGACAGTACATTTTGTTGTGGCCAGATAACCATCATGATGCGTCACTTGTTGGTCATATTGCTTTTGGGCTTGAGCCTGGGCGTTAATGCCCAGGTGGGCGAACTGCCGCGTAGCACTCCCGAGGCCGAGGGTGTTGATACGGCATTGCTCAACCATTTCTATCAGGAGATGTACACCTTGCCCGATGTGGACGTGCATCACCTGATGGTGCTGCGTCACGGCAAGGTCATCGGCGAACTGCATGCCGCGCCTTATCGGGCCGAACAACTGCACACGCTCTACAGCGCCAGCAAGACGGTGACGGCCCTCGCCGTGGGGCTTGCCGTGGACGACGGCCTGCTCTCGGTCAATGACAAGGTGTCTAAATATTTGCGCGACAAGATGCCCGCTACCTTGTCGCCCGCACTTGACAGCCTCACGGTGCGCAACTTGTTGATGATGAGCTCGGGACGCTTGGAGGACTTGAGCATCCTGGAGCGCGATGGTGACTGGCTTTCGGTGTGGTTCCAGGGCGATTTTGATATGCCTGGCCAACTGTTCCATTACGACTCGATGTGCACTCATGCCCTGGCGATGATTGTCACGAGGGTAACGGGCAAACCGTTGCTGGAATATGTCAGGGAACGCATTTTCATCCCCCTCCACATCACCGAATGTGACTGGGAATTGGCGCCCGACAGCGTCGAGACGGCAGGGTGGGGTCTGCGACTCCAAGCCGAGAGCGAGGCCAAGATAGGTCTGCTCCTGCTGCAAGAGGGCAAATGGAACGGCCGGCAACTCATCAGCAGCGGTTGGGTCCATGACATGAGTCAGCGTCTCATCAGCACGCGCGAGGTTCCAGAACCCGAATTGTCGTGGTGGGAGGAGTTCATGAAATTCCTGCGCTCCATCTGGCATACCATTCGCTCATGGTTCACGGGCTATAACATCGATGACTATTACCTGGGCTATGGATACCAGACGAAGTCCATCCAGCAGCCCCGGGCCGAGTCATTCTTCGCGACAGGCTATGGCGGGCAACTCATCGACGTCATCCCCAGCCTCGACATGGTCATCGTGGTCAACGGCCGTGCAGCCAACTACGGCGTGGAACTCAACGTTATCTATGACCATCTCATCGTGCCCCTCATTACGGGTGAAATCCCTGAGGCACAACCCCTCAAGCCTTGGGCCATAGCGCTTCCCGAAGGCATGCCGACGCATCCGCCGGAAAACCGGCTCTTGGGGGCAACGATTGAACTTGAGGACAACCTGCTGGGAGTCAAGACTATCGAGGTGACTTCACAGGGTGACGACCGCGTGTTCACCATGACCGACCATCGCGGCTCGTTGCGCGCTGTTGCCGCTTGTGGCCAGTGGCGCATCACTACCAGCGATGAGCGTCCCATCTACATTATGGAGAGTTATGAGCAACTGGTGGGCACCAAACGCCCGTTTACCAGTGCGGCAGCCTATGCTTGGCATGGTGATACCTTGTCCATGCGCATGGACTGGCTGGACGGAGGCGACAACCGCCGCTTGAAAATCCATCCCGAGGGCGATCACATCACGGTCATTGCCAACGACAATTATGACCCCTTGCTGACTGACACCATCCGAGGGGTTTTAGTCCCTAGTCCTTATTCCCTAGTTTCTAGATGCTCTAGAAAATCTAGATAATCTAGAATTCCTCATTCCTCATTCCTAATTAAAAAATTGCGAGACATTTCCGACATATCAGACGTGAAGCAGCGTTTCCTGGGGCACCTGACACTGGAGAAGGGTATGAGTGCCAATACCGCTCAGGCCTACAGTGACGATATCGACAAGTTGACGCGTTATCTGGCCGATGTCGGAGTGGGTATCGAGCGTGCCACGACCGACGACCTTGAACGCTTCATCTGCACCTTGCAGGACGTGGGCATTCAGCCGCGCTCACAGGCGCGCATCATCAGTGGCGTGAAGGGATTCTATAAATTCCTGCGCTTGGAAGGGTATATGGACACTGACCCCACCGAACTGCTGATCACGCCCAAGATAGGACGTCACCTGCCCGAGGTGCTCACCATCGCCGAGATTGACGCGATGATCGCCTGTATCGACATGTCCAAGGCCGAGGGGCAGCGCAACCGCGCCATTATTGAAACACTCTACGGGTGCGGCCTGCGTGTGAGCGAACTGGTGACCCTGCAACTTTCTCAACTCTATTTGGAGGAACGCTATGTCGTTATCCAAGGCAAGGGCAACAAGCAGCGCTTGGTGCCCATCTCGCCCGTTGCCATTGAGCAGATTAACCTCTACCTGGAACAGACGCGCTCCCATCAGGTCGCCCAACGTGGCAGCGAGGACATCCTCTTCCTGAACCGTCGCGGCGCCATGCTCACGCGCCAGATGATTTTCCACATCGTCAAGCAGTTGTGCGAGTTGGCCGGCATCCGCAAGGTCATCAGCCCTCACACCTTGCGCCACAGCTTTGCCACCCATCTGCTTGAGGGCGGTGCCAACTTGCGCGCCATCCAGCAGATGCTCGGCCACGAGAGCATCACGACCACCGAGATTTACGTCCACATCGACCGCTCCCTCCTGCGCGATGAAATCCTCACCCACCACCCTCGCAACAACCCTTCCCCTCCCACCCATTCGGAATAAAAATGAATTAAATCAATACAAGAGGCCAAACTTTATTGTACCTTTGTAGCGACTACCGAGAAAGATGTTGATATGATGAAACGACTTTTATTGCTTGCTGTGGCAGTGTTGACGCTGTCAGGAACTGCCCGTGCCTGGTCATGGTGGAACTATCCGCCCGACTACGAGTATGTGGAACTGGATTCCACCAATCTGCCCATCGTGTGGATTGATGTGGACGGGAACATCATCGACCGTGATGAGCGCATCACGGCGCGCATGAAGATTATCCACAATGGTGACGGCCGGCTCAATTATGCCGACACGGTGGCCCATTCCGGGCAGACCATTGACTATGAGGGCTATGTGGCGATACGTTACCGTGGCAGTTCGTCATTCAGCGCCAGTGATAAGAAACCCTATTCTTTCCGTCCGATTGACAAGCCCCTGGAAGAGGGCGGGACCAAGGTAAAGGTGAACCTCCTGGGCATGGGCAAGGACAACAACTGGGCCCTGCTGGCCCCCTTTGCCGACAAAAGCATGATGCGTGACCTGCTGGCCTTTGAAGTCTCGAAGCCGTGGATGGAATACACACCCCAAGGCCGCTACTGCGAACTGTTTCTTGACGGCATCTACTATGGCGTGTATGTCCTCACCGAGGTCGTCTCCAAGGGCAAGCACCGCATCAACATCCCCGACCCCGGTGAGTCGGGCGACGAACTCACGGGCGGTTACATCATGGAGGTGAACCGTACCGATAATGAGGTGGTGTATACTTCTAAATATCATCCCGTTAGCAATACTGGAACTCGCTATAACAACCAGTACATCCATTTCCAGTATAAGTCGCCCGACTATGAGGAAATGAATCAGGACCAGGTAGCCTACATCAACGGGCGCATTGACCAGATGGAGTCCACCCTGTGGAGTTACCGGCCTACCGGCTCGCGTGACTACACCAACTACCTGGATGTACAGAATTTCATCGACTACCAGATTGCCATGGAACTGGGTCACAACGTGGACGGGTACCGCTTGAGCGGCAAGTTTTTCAAGCGTCGGGACAGTGAGGACGCGCGTTTCAAGATGGTGGTTTGGGACATGAACCTGGCCTATGGCAATGCCGACTACTACAATGGCTGGCGCACCAACACGTGGATTTACAAGAACAACAACACGCTCAACAGTCAGGGCGACCCGCAGTTGATTCCGTTCTGGTGGTATAAACTCAACACCGACCCTGAATACATCTCCGCCTTGAAAGCGCGTTGGGCCCAATATAGGCGCAACAACCTGCGCGAGGACCGCATCATGGCGACCGTGGACTCCCTGGCATCGGTGCTCACCTCGCATGGCGCGGAGCAGCGCAACAGCACGGCATGGCCCCGATGGGGTGAGTATGTGTGGCCTAACTACTATATCGCCAGCGATTACCAGGACGAGGTCGCTTACCTCAAGCAATGGCTCACCGATCGCATTGCTTGGATGGATGAGCAACTGGGCTTCGACCCGAATGCCTTCTTGCGCGGCGATGTGAACTGTGACGGCGACGTCAACATCAGTGACGCGATAGCGCTGATTAATTATGTGTTGAACAATGATGCTGACGGCTTGGACTTGGAAGCAGCCGACTGCAATGGCGATAAAATCGTCAACATCTCGGACGTCACTAAACTGATCAACTACATCTTGAATTCTGGTTGGGATGACGGGAATTGAGGCATTTTGGCGTTTTTTGGACATAAGTGGGAAGTTTAATTGATTTTTTTGATTAATTTTGCGCCCTAATTCAATGATTATAAACATGAAACGACTTTTATTGCTGACTTTGCTGCTGGTGATGACCGCAGGTATTGCCGTTCATGCTCAGGATCCCGCCAATTTCCCGCCCGATGATCAGACGGTGGTCATTGACTCCACCAACATGCCCATCGTGTGGATTGATGTGGATGGAGCCACTATCCAGCGTGATGACTATGTCTCGGCCCGCATGAAGATTATTCACAACGGCCAGGGGCAACTCAATTATGGTGACACCATTGCCCATCCGGGCCAGCATATTGATTACGAGGGCTACATCGCCCTGCGCTATCGCGGCAATTCGTCTTATAGCCTGAGTGACAAGAAACCTTATCAGTTCCGCACGTTGAGCAAGCCGCTGGAGGATGGTGTGGAGATGGACAAGAAGAAAGTTTCCATCCTCGGCATGGGAAAGGACAACAAGTGGGCGATGCTGGCACCTTATTCCGACCGCAGCATGATTCGTGACCTGCTGGGCTTTGAGGTGGCACGTCCCTGGATGGAGTACACGCCTCAAGGGCGCTTATGTGAAGTCTATCTTGACGGCATCTACTACGGCATCTTTGTCATGTGCGAAGTGGTCTCCAAGGGCAAGTATCGCCTGAATCTGGATGATCCCGGCGAGGAAGGCGATGCGCTCACGGGTGGTTACTTGATGGAGGTCGGCGCTCCCGAAGGTCCGGTTTATGTTTCTAAATACAGGCCGGTGGATAATAACGGCTATTCTTATAACGACTCCACTTCATTCATTTATTTTCAGTACCAGTCACCTGACTATGATGACATGACCCCGGCTCAAATCGACTATATCCATTCGGCTATTGACGAGATGGAGAGCCTGTATGCCTCTACCAAGTTCCGCGACCCGGTGGTTGGATATCGCCGACTTGTGGATGTCCAGTCGTTCATGGACTATCAGTTGACCATGGAAGTGTGTCACAATATGGATGCCTATCGACTGAGCGGCAAGTTTTATAAACGTCGCGACAGCGTTGACACGCGCTTCAAAATGGTGGTTTGGGACATGAATCTCGCATTCGGCAACTGCCGTCACAATCAGGGTTACATGACCAATACCTGGGTTTACAGGCTTAATCCATACCTCCATAAGCGTGGAGACCACCTGATTCCATTCTGGTGGTACAGAATGAATATCGACAAGGTCTATGTGGCCGACCGCAAGGCGCGTTGGGCACAGTGGAGAGAAGCTAACCTGCAATATGACCGCTTCATGGCAACGGTCGACTCGCTGGCCAATGAGGTCACCTGTTGCGGTGCCGAGGCACGCAATTCCCAAGCCTGGCCGCGCTGGGGTACCTGGCTTTGGCCTAACTACTTTGTCGCTAACAGTTATGAAGAGGAAATCACTTTCATAAAGGAGTGGATTACGGAGCGTATTGCCTGGATGGATGCCCAACTGGGCTACACGCCACCGACTCCTGCCTATGAACCCGGTGATGTGAACGGCGACGGACAGATTAACATATCGGATGTCAACGAGTTGATTAACATCATCCTTAATGGCACCTATACTCAAGAAGAATATGACCGCGCCGACTACAATTGCGACAAGGAGGTCAATATCTCGGATGTCATGGAGCTCATCAACTACATCCTGAATACAATATAGGCATTATCTCCTCAACCTTGTTATGGAGCATCCCAAATTCATCATTACCAGCAGCGGTCACCTGCGTCTGGGCATGGTGACGCTGCATCGTGACCTGCTCCTGCCGCACGAGAACTGCTTGGGAGGCGGCTTTTACGAGTATGACTATGCTGGCAATGCCCTGATTCTGTCAGGCAAGTCATTTGACTACGGCACGCCGCGATGGAGCAAGGTGGAGGTGCTCAAGATTCCCGAAGCCTATCGCGACATCCCCATTGTCTACCGTGACTCGTGGGGCGGTGAACTCACCTTGACGGATGAATTTCCCATTAAGTATTATTAGTTCTTGCTGTTTTTTATTAA
>JAZQJW010000058.1:0-7186 GCA_045541835.1 Sodaliphilus sp.
CCTGAGCGGCACGACAGGCGATGGCTCATTCAAACTCTATGGCGAGAGCAAGTATGCCTTGCGGCTCAACGGAGTGAATATCACCAACCCCACTGGAGCAGCCATCAACAGCCAATGGAAGAAGCGTGGCTATATCGAACTGGCCGACGGCACATGGAACACGCTGCAGGACGGCAGCAGCTATGACACGCCAGCCGACGAGGACATGAAGGCGACGCTCTTCAGCGAGGGCAAACTGCTCTTCAGCGGCAGTGGCCATCTCAAGGTGCTGGCCAACTGCAAGGGCGGCATCACCAGCGATGACTACATCCTGTTCCGACCGGGCAACAACATCTACGTCAAGAACACTGCCAGCAACGGTATTAAGGCCAATGACGCCATCCTGATGCGAGGCGGTGTCATCAACGTGGAGTGCAGCGGTGTGGCAGCCAAGGGGATGAAGAGTGAGGGCATCATCCAGATCGATGGGGGACGCTTCACGGCCATAACCACGGGCACCGGCGAGTGGGACAGCGACGATAATGACGTAAACGGCAGTGCCGGCATCAAGTGCGACAGCACCTTCACCATCAGCGGCGGAACGCTTTGCCTGAAGAGCACCGGCCAGGGTGGCAAGGGTATCAGTTGCGACCAGACCATGCACTTCGATGGCGGCACTGTTAAGGTCATCACCACGGGCACGGTCTATAGCTATGGAAGCTACAACACGTCGCCCAAGGGCATCAAGGGCGACGGAGACATCCATCTGGCAGGCAGCGACGTCATGGTACGGACTACAGGAGGAGAAAACAGCGAGGGCATCGAGAGTAAAGGCAAACTCTACATCACTGATGGCAAGGTGCAGGTCTATGCCTACGACGACGCCATCAATGCCAAAGGCAACATCGCCATCAGTGGCGGCCAGGTGTTTGCCTATGCTACAAATAACGACGGCATCGACAGCAACGGTAACATAGCCGTCAGCGGCGGCACGGTTGTCGCTTGCGGCACCACCTCGCCCGAGGAAGGCATCGACTGTGACCAGAACACCTTTACCATCACCGGCGGCACCGTCCTGGGTATTGGCGGCACGACCTCAACACCCAGCACGAGCGGCACGACCCAGCCCGTAGCCATTGTAGGCGGCAGCAGCCTGACAAGTGGTACTTATATCGCCCTTGCCGGCAATGACGGCAGCAACCTCTTGGCTTTTGCCGTTCCACGCAGCTACAGCAGTTACACACTCCTGGTAAGCGCTCCAGGTATGACCAAGGGCGGCAAGTGCACTTTGACGACGGGTGCGACCGTCAGCGGTGGCAGCAATTTTGGCGGCTTGGTAACTGGTGCAAGCGTCACTGGCGGCTCAACCCTTGCCTCACTCACGCTGAGCAACATGATCACCACCTATAATTTCACCAACACTCAACCCGGAGGCGGGGGACACTGGTAAGCCCGTGAGCTGTTCATGTCTGACTATGACATGGGAGATGGCGGTCACGTGTTCCGCACCTGCTAAGGTAGGACGCACACCCAGCGAGAAGGAGCCACCGCACTGAAATGCACCCCAAAAGTTTTGTGTCTAACTTTTGGGGTGCAGTTCAAAAGGTGGCTTCTTTAGCCAGGTATATATGGTAAACACTGTCAGTCTGTTGCGACGGATTCACGCCGCAACTGGCGCATCATGATTTTGCCGAGGGATTTCAGTTTGGGCATGCGGTGCATGGTGGATTTGACGGGCTGAACGTCATAGAGCAGCATCAGCAGCAGGACGATGGTACCGATGATGCACATGATACCGAACATCTCCTTGACTGCGACCATGAGGACGCTGTTGAAGTCGCCATGGACGCCGCGGGCCAGCGTGTCGTTGATCTGGTGCCGCAGGCCGTAACTGTACAAGCCCGAGCACATGCTCTCGGCCACGCCGTTGCGGATGAAGCCCGAAACGGTCAGCGCATGGAAAAACGTGGGGAACTCGATCAGTTCCTTTAGGTATAAGGTCATCGTCGAGAAGAAGATGGCGTAACCAAAGGTCCTCAACACCGTGGGCAGGTAGATGCGTTCGATGTTAAGCCCCGGCGAGATGTAGAAATACATCATCACCTGATAGAGCAACAGCGCGGCAAAACCTATCGACAGCAACCGTGTGTACTTGAAACCCATGCGGGGAATGATGCCCCAGGTGGGCGTCCCTTTTCCCCACAGAATAGTAAAAATGCATCCCAGGGCATAGCCCATCATCTCAAACAGGTAAAACCTGCTCGTTGTGGTGTAACCCCAGTGCAGCACGCCACCCGTTAGGGTTCCCTGCAGCGCATGGGGCGTGGCATTCATCACCTCAGCCACGAAGAACATGCCCAGGATGGGCAGCAGGCGCCAGTGCGGCCACACCATCGGGTCGATGTAGGGATGCCTGATGTGGGTCATGCGCCCCACGGCAACCAGGATGGTCACGGGCAACGCATACAGTACATAGCGCCACATGGCACCATCCCACCAGTTGTAGTACTCGCCATAGGTGAACAGCCAGATGACCTCGATCATCACGGCCGACCACAGGATACATCCCAGCCAGTCGAGAGAGACCAGGGGCAATGGCTTGGGCATCATGCGCCAGGGGTGTGTGCAGGTAAAGATGACCAGCACGACCAGGAGCATCAGCCCCACCATGAACCAGTGCATCATCGTCCACGAGCCGAACGCAATCGTCAACTGCTGGGCAATCCAGTTGCTGCCAGGCATTGCTGCCAAGATAAAGATGTAAAGCGATGGCAGGAACACCCCGAAGTCCTGTTTGGGCGAGAGCCACAGGCGGATGTTGGAGAAGCACTCAAAGGTACCACACAGTTTGAAGAAACCAGCGACAAAGCAGATGAGGCACAACAAGGGCAACGAGGTGACATACAGGCACAGGATGTTGCACACGGCGATGACCAGCGCAGCATTGATGAGCAACTGCTGGTTGGTGAAACGCAGCTTGAAGCGGAACAGGAACGGGAAGGGCATGTTCACACCCACAACGCCCATCATGGCAACCATCTGGATGTCCTCGCGCATGAGCGAGAGGCTGCCCATCATGTGCTGCATGTTGGCGAAATAGATGCCGCCCGACAACTGGAACAGGAATGCGAACAGCAGATAAATCCACGGGCGCACCTTCTCGGGCACCCACGGATTGAACATCGGCATCGCAAACTTCTGGTTAGGATTCCAGGCCATTGTCAGAATTTGACTTCGGTTTGCACGTTCAGGCCTGCCAACAACTTGGCGACATCCTCGGGCTTGTTACCCGTGATCTTGATGCGCACGGGTACACGCTGCTCGACCTTGACGAAATTGCCTGTAGCATTGTCCACGGGTATGGGCGAGAAGGCGCTGCCGGTACCTGCAGCGATACTCTCGACTTCGCCCTGGTAGGTGATACCGGGCACGGCATCGGCGGTAAAGGTTACTTTGTTACCCACCTTGATGTGCTTCATCTGGGTTTCACGGTAGTTGGCGACCACCCACACCTGGTTGTCATCGACGATGCGAGCCAACTGCTGGCCTGGCTGCACGAGCTGGCCCACGTTGATGTCCTTGCGCGACATCACGCCGTCACAGGTGGCCACGATGACCGTATAGGACAGGTTCAAACGGGCCAGATTGACCTGCGCCTGTGCCACGCTCTCGCCGGCAGTGGACTGTCCCAAGCGCTGGCGCTGCTCGCCCAGCACCTGGCTGGTGGCCTGTTGGCGACTCTGGGCAGCCTCATAGCGGGCCTTGGCAGCCTCGTACTGGGCCTTAGCGTTGTCATATTGCTGGCGGGTTACGGCATCCTTGGCCAGCAACTGCTCAAAGCGCTCAAAATCCTTGCGGGCATTCTCCATCTGCACACGGCTTTCCTCGATACCGGCCGAGGCGGCGCGCACATTGCTGTGAGTCGTGGTCATGCCTGCCGACACAGCGCCCGAACCGCTGCGGCTGCCGCGCAGGCCCGCTTCGGCCTGGGCCAGTGCAAGACGAAACTCAGCATCCTCGATGATGACAAGGGTATCGCCCTTGTGCACACGCTGATAGTCGTCAAATCGCACTTCCTTGATGAAACCACCCACACGGGCATTGATGGGCGTGATGTGGCGCCACACTTGGGCGTCATCGGTATATTCCACGTCGCCCGGGTGGATAAAGCGACTGCAAATCAGTCCGATAAACACCAGCAGGACAACGGTGATAACTAGATTGTATATTCTCTTGACAAGTTTCTTGTTACTCATGATAATTCCAAATTTCTAACTCCTAACTCCTAACTTTTAACTTCTAAAGGGCACCAGCAACATATTTCAGGCGATAGTAGGCCCATGCGATGCCCACGCGGGCATCTACCTCGTTGAGCTCGGCATTGAGTTTGACGTTTGACGCGTCAATCATATCGGTCACTAGGGCTAACTGTGACAAGTAACGGTCGTTGATGACCTGATAGTTCTGTCGGGCCAGTTCAACGCTCTTGCGCTGGGTTTCCAGTTCGACATAGGCTTGCTGATAATAGGTATAGGCCTGTTGCACCTGGTTGTTCAACTGCTCGGTTACAACCTCGCGTGCCTGCTCGGCCTGACGGGTACGCACCATTGCCTGTTCAATCTTCTTGCCGCTCTTGAACAGCGAACTCAGCGAATACTTTACACCCACGCCCAGATACCAATAATTGATGTTCTTGTTGAGGGGCGGGATGTCATAGGTGAACGGGCCGCTGAAGTTGTCGGCTGCTACAAGGGCGATCTTGGGCAACTTGTCGCTGCGTGCAATGCGCAACTCCTGCTCCGCCATCTGTCGCGACAGGGCCACTTGCCGCATCATGGGCGACTCGGCTAGCGCCTTGTCCTGCCACATAGCCTCGCCATCGTTGCTGTAAACCTGGCTGATGATGCCTTCCTCGGGGACAATGACCGTGCCCTTGGGAAGACCCAACTGATTCACCAACTGATGGTTGAGGATGGAACGCTGGTCCTGCAGTTTCTTGAGTTGCAGGCGCAGAGTCTCGAGTTGCAGTTCATAGCGGGTCACATCGTTCTTGAGCGCCATGCCCTGGTCATACTTCGCCTGGATGTCAGCGATGAGGCGCTGCGTCAACTCGATGTTCTGCACAAACACCTGCTCGCGGTTCCTCAACTTGAAGATATCCATATATTGTCCCAAAGCCAGGAAGCGCTGCTGCTCGCGGCTCTGAGATACGCCGATGGCAGCCTGCTCGGCCTGCAGTTCGGCCAGGCGGATGCCCGCGTCGATGGCTCCGCCGGCATAGACCACCTGCTGGGCCTCGACGGCCAGCGAATTGCCCCAACGCGGAGCGCCGTAACCCTCCCAGTGGGTAAAGTCACGGTCAGTTACCAGCACGTCGCCGTTCAGGCTGAGCGATGCCGATGCGTTCACTTCGGGGAGACGCGCTGTGCGTGCCACCTCGATTCCTTTCTGAGCAAATTCTACGCTTATCTTCTGGCTTTGAAGAGTCTTGCTGTTGCTTTCCACAAGTTCAAACAGTTCATTGACTGTCATTCGTTGCTCTTGCTGAGCCTTCACCGCAATCACTGCGGTTACGACCATTAAGAGCAAGGAGGTTGTTCTTAATGTCATAATAATCTACCAAATTTGAGGGCGCAAAATTACGAATAATTATTGATATATTGCGCGCTATAAGAGCCGAGATTTAACATACATTAATAGTCGCACACATGGCGCTATATATGGAGATTTGCTGTCACTGTCATGAGATATGGGTTGTTAAAATATGTTGCATACAAGGGGATTATATCGTTAATTTATACTAAATTGAGGACATTGGCGATCATCAAAAAAAGCCGTTTTTTTGTAACTTCGCAACAAAATCAGATCATTTTTCAACAAACTAAAATTATTCAAAAAACCATGTCCAAAACAGTAGATATCCAGATTGAGAAAAGCCAGAACCTGATTCAGGGGCTGCGTAGACATGTGAAGGAAAACGGCGAAAAAGATTTCACGGAAACGGAGATCAAAGCCCTCGAAGAGTCGTTGAAGAAGCTGGAGGTCGCCAATGACGAAGTTACCCGGCTACGTGAGGAACTCTCGCCGAAGGTAAAGCACATGAACGAGGTCTTTGATGCCGTCAAAGGTGTCCACAAAGACCTCAAGACGAAACTCAAGGGCTTTTACCCGCAGGAGCGGTGGGCTGAATACGGCATTCCAGACAAGCGGTAAACAACATCGCCTGCCAGGCTTTTGACATCTTTCACGCATCAAGGCGGTTACCGTACTATCTCAAGGCACAGTAACCGCCTTCAATGTTTTTGATGGGAAAACATGAATGAGACAAGGAAAACGTCAAAAAATGCTTATCGCAATAAGCGATTTTGACCGTTTTTCGCTTATTGGAGTAAGCGAAAAATGTAAACGACCTCTCTTTTGATAAGCAGTCTTTTTGGACCTCAACATGACATATAATAGAGAAAAAGCGGTATTTTTGCACCACTATATAAAGCTGCACAATATGAAGAAGAACAAGAGTCAACAATACATTCAAGCCAATAAGGATTGGCTGGTGGCAAAGTCTCGGGAAGACGGCGTGAAAGCGCTGCCCAAAGGCGTTTATTACAAGGTGCTGGCCGAGGGAGACGCGACGAGCGCGACTCCCACGCCCAGCAGCGTGATTACCGCCCATTACACGGGCAAGACTATCGATGGGGCGACATTCGACAGCAGCCGTGGCGATGTGCCCCTGGCGTGCCGCCTGCGCGACCTCATCGAGGGCTGGATTATCGCCATGCAGCAGATGCACATCGGCGACCGATGGGAAGTCTATATCCCTGCCGAAATGGGCTACGGCAAATTTTCCCAACCCGGCATCCCCGGCGGCTCCGCCCTCATCTTCGACATCGAACTGCTCGCCATCAACTAACAGCAAGAGGCAAAAATAGTAACAGCACAAGTGTGTTGCGAGAAATCGCTATCTTTGCAGCAACTACTGAAAGATAAATCGGAATTTATTGGAACTTATGATTATTGATTTTAACAAGATAGAAGAACTAGCATTCCCTGGTATGAACGGGGGAATAGGGTTGATGACCGTGCGGATGTACAACGATGAAAAATACCGTATCATTCCCACAACAATCCATTCGGGCGGGAGCATCGGAATGCACAGGCAGACATCCGGCGATGATATGAACTATATCTTGTCAGGTATTGGCAGAGC
>JAZQJW010000059.1:0-6468 GCA_045541835.1 Sodaliphilus sp.
CCGCCTGGGCATCGACGTGATTCGTCAGCGCTACGGCAACCTGTTCGACATGTATGAGGAGATCACCGACGTTAATCCCGGTGAGCTCGCCAACGAGATCGACGGTGTGAAGTACTACAACCCGATGATGATTTATCCCGCTATCCACTACACGATGGGCGGTATCTGGGTTGACTATGAGTTGCAGACCAGTATCAAGGGTCTGTTCGCCATCGGCGAGTGCAACTTCAGTGACCACGGCGCTAACCGCTTGGGTGCATCGGCACTGATGCAGGGTCTGGCAGACGGCTACTTCGTGCTGCCTTACACCATCCAGAACTACCTGAGCGACCAGATTACCGTGCCTCACTTCTCGACCGACACTCCCGAGTTTGAAGCTGCCGAGAAGAAGGTACAGGCTAACCTCGACAAGCTGATGAGCATCCAGGGCAAGCGTTCGGTTGACAGCATCCACAAGGAGCTGGGTAACGTGATGTGGGACTATGTGGGCATGGCGCGTACCAAGGAGAGCCTTGAGACCGCATTGAAGAAACTCAAAGAGCTGCGCAAGGAGTTCGAGACCAACCTGTTCATCCCCGGCACCCAAGAGGGCATGAACATCGAGTTGGACAAGGCCTTCCGCCTGCGTGACTTCATCACCATGGGTGAGCTGATCGCCTATGACGCCTTGAACCGGCACGAGAGCTGCGGCGGTCACTTCCGCGAGGAGCATCAGACCGAGGAAGGCGAGGCCAAGCGCGACGACGAGAACTTCTTCTATGTCGCCTGCTGGAAGTACAACGGTGACGATGAGACGGCACCCACGCTCATCAAGGAGCCGCTCCACTACGAGGCCATCAAGGTCCAGACGCGTAACTACAAGTCATAATCAATCACCCTTTTAAAATTCATCGAATACAATGGATACAAGTATAAGCTTCAAACTTAAGGTTTGGCGTCAGCAGGACGCTCATACCGAGGGCCGCTTTGAGACCTACGAGATGCGCGACATCCCCACCGACACGTCGTTCCTGGAGATGATGGACATCCTCAACGAGCAACTCATCGAGAAGGGTGAGGAGCCTGTTACCTTTGACCACGACTGCCGCGAGGGCATCTGCGGCATGTGCTCGCTCTATGTCAACGGACATCCCCACGGTCCCGCCACGGGTGCCACGACCTGCCAGCTCTACATGCGCCGCTTCCACGACGGTGACACCATCACCGTAGAGCCCTGGCGCTCGGCCGCCTTCCCCGTAATCAAGGACTTGATGGTGAACCGCAACGCCTTTGACCAGATTCAGCAGGCCGGCGGTTACGTCAGCTTCCAGACTGGCGGAGCCCAGGATGCCAACGCCATCCCCATCAGCAAGGATGCCGCCGACGAGGCCATGGACAGCGCCACCTGCATCGGTTGCGGTGCTTGTGTAGCAGCCTGCAAGAACGGTTCGGCCATGCTGTTCCTCAGCGCTAAGGTGAGCCAGTTCGCTTTGTTGCCCCAGGGCCGTGCCGAGGCCAAACGCCGCGTGAAGGCCATGCTCGCCAAGATGGACGAACTGGGCTTCGGTAACTGCACCAACACCGGTGCCTGTGCCGCCGAGTGCCCCAAGAACATCAAGCTGAGCAACATTGCCCGCCTGAACCGCGAGTTCCTGTGCGCCAAGTGCAGTGACTAAACCGCGAGGTACAGGAATCTAACAACAATAAATACAATGAATGCAAAGGCATCCGCATGAACATCAGAGGATAAATTTGTATTTGTTGTATTTATTGTTTTCTTACTAAATTGTGACCCAAAAAATAAGATTATGAGATACTACATTGCAGAAAACGGCCAGCCTTCAGGGCCTTTTGAACCCAGAGAACTGCTGGCACACGGTTTGACAGTCAACTCACTCGTTTGGGGTGAAGGAATGCCCAATTGGACCTCGGCAAGCCAGGTGCCCGAACTGATGGCGCTGCTGACAGGAAATCCTGTTGACGTGACGGGAACCGGAGGTGTCGACATGCAGATGCCTCAAATGCCTCCCGTTGGCGGACAGATGCCATTGCCACCGATGCCCCAAATGCCGATGCCTCAACAGCCCACCACTCCCACGACACCCTATAACCCGGGTCCCACGACCAACCAGCCTGTCAACTTCCCTCAGGGAGGTCCGACCACGCCTCAGCAGCGTCAGGCGATGCCCAAGACGTGGCTGATGGAATCCATCATCGCCACCGTGGTATCGTGCCTGTGCTGTGGCGCCAGCTTCTTTGGTCTGATTTCAGGAGGTATCGCCATTTTCAACGCTTGGGGTTCCAAGACGTGCTATACCAAGGGTGATAACGCCGGAGGTGACAAGAAGGCTGCATCGGCCAAGATGTGGTTCTACATCACCCTCGCAATAGGCTTGGCGGCTACGCTCTACAGTGGTTACCAGTTAATGTCCAACCCGCAACTGATTCAGGATATCCAGAACGGCAATTACGGAGCCCTCTACGGCATCCAGTAACGCCGCTGTGTGAAAACCGATAGGATTGCCGCCCTGCGCACGGGAAATGATTCAATCATCAATTCCCAGCGCGCAGGGCGGTAATTTTTTGTTCTATCAAAAAACTGCGAATTGCGCCAATTAAACCAATTAGCATCCGCATGCAATTAAATTGAATTTCACGAATGCCGGGGCACAAATGATTTATCTCCGTGGGTGGTGCGAATGGGGGAGGGAATCCTATGGATGCGGGTGGCGGGCGTTGACGACGAGCCAGACGCCGGTGAAGATGAGGGCTGCGGCCACGGCGTGCATCCATTGCGGAGTGGCCAGGCCCATGGCCATGCTGGCAACAACGGTGACAAAGGGCTGGACGTAGTTATAGACGCTCACCGTGGTGGGTAGCAAGCGCCGCTGGGCGAATACCACCAGCAGGAAGGTAAAGAAGGTCGCTCCGGCAACGATGTAGATAATCTCACTCGCCGTTCGGGCACTCATCCCCGGCCAGTCGATCTGTAGGATGTGGGGTAGGGTAAAGGGCAGGATGAAGAGGCTGGCAAAGGTAAAAGTCCACTTGTTGAAGGTGAAGGCGTCATACTTGCGGATGACCCGTGAGTAGTTCGTCAGGTAGAAGGCGTAACCCACCTGTGAGACCAGGATGAGCAGGTCGCCGCGAAAGTCCGTCGGCCGTCCGTCGCCTGCCGTTGTGCGGGTAATCAGCAGTACGGCCCCCGTGAAGCCCATGATGATGCCCAGTGCCCGCCGCGGCGTGATGCGTTCGTGCAGCAGGATGGACGAGAGGATAAGCGTGAAGATGGGCATCGTGGTCAGCTCGATGGTCGCGTTGATGGGCGAGGTGAAACTCAACCCCACGATGTAGCCGCCCTGGGCCAAGGCGAAGCCGAAGAAGCCAGCACCTGCAATCTTGATGAAGTCCCGTGGCTCGATGCGCTGCTGCGGCACGATAATCGACCCTAGCCAGAACAACATGGCAGCCCCGATGACGCGGAACGCCACCAGTTGGGGACCGGTGATGCCGCCATGGGTGAGCACGTCCTTACTGAACGTGGCCATCAGCCCGAACAGCACCATGGCCAGCAGCATTGCCCCATGCGCCCGCAAGTCCTTATGATTAACGCTATCGGTTTTCATGAAAAAAGATTGAAACGCCACTTGACATCGACGTTTCAAGCCACAAAATTACAACAAAGGAGAAAGCTGTCACCTATTTTTACCCGCTTTTTCGTTTTTCTGCGCATACACAATCTGTTTCATTCTCACTAAGAATAGTTAACGAAAGTTAAATCGAGGGGGGTGATTAAACCGTTTTTGTAAAAGAAGTCTAAAGAATTAGAAGCCATCACGATGGGCATAAGTATCGTGAAAATGAATTATTTACCGAAATTAATAACCCAAAATAACCGACAAAATGATGAAGAATTACAAGACCTTATCGTGGCTAATCGTAGCCATGCTGGTGATGGCCACGTCATGTGAGAACAAAGAGGATGAACCCGGTGGAGCATATAGTTATTATATGACCATACAATCCCAAGTTGAATTGCAACTCCACGAGGAAGAAGATGAGAGCCAGGGCACGATGACCGATGGCAAAAATGAGGTTCTCTCCAAAACCATCGTCAAAATGAAAAAGGCGCTTGCGGCAGCGACATCAGAGCAGAACAGTCGCCAAGTCAATGATGCTGCTGCAATGAAAGTGTGTGACAGCATCTATAATGGTTATGCTACAGCCTATGCCGAAAAGAAAGGGATTACTGTCTGCATCGTAAAGATTATCCGCAGCAAGATGGTGGATGGTCAAGCACATGATGGTTATACCTTGAGAACTTACAACTTTTGGAGTGTTGATGTTGAATCCGACCCCAAGCCTACTGATAAAATTGAGAAGCCTGAGATTTTGGCGCAAGTGGATCTCGGACTATCGGTGATGTGGGCCAATTGCAACTTGGGAGCCAAGACGGTTGAAGGTTATGGGGTGCATTATGCTTGGGGCGATCCCACGGGCAAGTTGTGGTCGGCCGACGGTATCGGTTGGAAAAATGACGCTTACACGTGGAAGACCGATAACTATGGCGGCACCAATCCTCCTGCCGACATCAGCGGCACCACATTGGATATTGTGACCATGAATTGGGGTGATGGATGGCGCATGCCCACTTATGAAGAAGCCAAGGAGCTGAGTGAGAAGTGCCAGTGGAAATTGCAATCCCGTGGAGATATCAAGTGGTATGAGGTCATTGGCCCTAACGGCAACAGCATTATCATGCCGCTGGCAGGC
Organism: Sodaliphilus sp.; assembly: GCA_045541835.1. GTDB lineage: Bacteria > Bacteroidota > Bacteroidia > Bacteroidales > Muribaculaceae > Sodaliphilus. Next base: position 4,753 of record JAZQJW010000059.1, read on the forward strand.
TCCTATGGTGACGACTTGAGCCAGCCCTATGCCCGTTTCCACACGGGACCTTATGGTGTCAATGAGTCGGGTTACTATTGGACGTCGACCATCTGCTCGACACCTGCCACTGCCGAGGGCCGTGGTTATGGGGTCAACAGTGAAGTGGCTACCGCCTGGGACTTCTATTTCAAAGCTGCCCAAGGTGACATGAAACCCATGTTCCTTGATGATCTTCGTGCTTACCACATGTCGATTCGTCCCGTCCACAACAAGTAGAGCTATTGGCGGCTTGCTGTAAAAAACAGAAAAAAAACAAGAAATACAAGAACAACAACTCCCGGGTTGTACATCTTGTATTTCTTGTTTTTAATGATGTCGTGCGAAAGGCATCTAAAGCCTGAGGCCGTGTGAAAGACCTATGGCCTAATAGCTAAAGCCTATAAGCCTTATTTCATGAACTTGGCGTAGTCGGTCTTGCGCATGTCGCCGTCGTGCATCAGGGTGCTGTGGAAGGCGAAGGCGATGTCGGGGTTCATCATCACGTGGCCCTTCTTGGCGAGGTTGAGATACTCGCGCAGCAGGGGACGATAAACGGGATGAGCTGCCTTCTCGATGATTTCGTGAGCGCTCTGGACGGGATCCTTGCCGCGCAGGTCGGCGATGCCCTGGTCGGTGATGATGATGTCCACCGAGTGGGGGTTATGGTCGGGATAGGAAACCATGGGCACGATGGTGCTGATGCAGTCGTCCTTCTTGATCGACGGGCACAGGAAGATGCTGATGTAGGCGTTGCGGGTGAAGTCGCCCGAGCCGCCGACACCGTTCATCAGGCGGGTACCGCTGACGTGGGTCGAGTTGATGTGACCATAGATGTCGGCCTCGATGGCGGTGTTCATCGTGATGACGCCCAGACGGCGAACCACCTCGGGGTTGTTGCTGATTTCGCTGGGACGCATGAGCACCTTGTTGTGCAATGCCTCACCCTTCTCAAAGAACTCGGTCATGGCGCCGCTGGAGAAGGTCATTGAGCAGGTGCTGGCAAACTTGCACTTGCCGCTCTCGAGCAGCTCGAGCACGCTGTCCTGAATGACCTCGGTGTACATCTCAAAGGGAGGAATGTCGTCGCTCTTGTCGAGGGCGTCGAGCACGGCGTTGGCGATGTTGCCCACACCACTCTGCAGGGGCAGGAATTCCTTGGGGATGCGGCCGGCCTTGAGTTCGTTAACGAGGAAGGCACACACGTTGCGGCCGATGGCTGCGGTCACCTCATCGACGGGGGTGAAGGCACCCTCCTTGCTGATGGGCAGCGAAGTCTTGACAACGCCGAGGACCTTCTTGGGGTCGACATGGGCGGTGGGAGTGCCCACGCGGTCGTGAGGCGTGTAGATGGGAATCTCGCGACGGTAAGGCGGGTCAACGGGCGTATAGACGTCGTGCATGCCGCGGATGGTCTCGGGAATCTGGTCGTTGACCTCGACAATCACCTTATCGGCCATCTTGAGCCAGGTGGCGGTGTTGCCCATCGAGGTGCCGAGGATGAGTTCACCATCGTCGGTGATGCTCTGAGCCTCAACGATGGCGATGTCCATCTTGCCGTAGAAGCCATAGCGGAACTCCTGAGCCAACTCGCTCAAGTGGCGGTCGTTATAGTGGATGGCATTGGCATTGATGGCCTTGCGCATGTCGGGATGTGACTGGTAGGGTGTGCGGAAATTTAAGGCGTCGGCACGGGTC
>JAZQJW010000060.1:0-51876 GCA_045541835.1 Sodaliphilus sp.
ATGGAGCAAGGTGGAGGTGCTCAAGATTCCCGAAGCCTATCGCGACATCCCCATTGTCTACCGTGACTCGTGGGGCGGTGAACTCACCTTGACGGATGAATTTCCCATTAAGTATTATTAGTTCTTGCTGTTTTTTATTAATTTTGTAGCTATGGAAAAGTTCTTGAAGGATATGCAAGCGGTGCTGCCCCGTGAACGGGTTTACACCGACGAATTGCGGACTCTGGCCTGGGGTACCGACGCGAGTTTTTACCGATTGACACCTAAGGTGGTCATCCGCGCCAAGGACGAGGCCGAGGTGTCGCTGATTGTAAAAACCGCTAACAAATACGGCTTGCCGTTCACCTTTCGTGCGGCAGGCACATCACTCTCGGGCCAAAGCGTGAGCGACAGCATCCTCATCGTCGCCGGCAAAAACTGGGAGGATTATCGTGTCGCGGCAGATGCCGAGAGCATCACTCTGCAGCCTGGTATCGTGGGTGCGAGGGTGAACCAGATTCTTAAACCCTCTGGACGTGTATTCCCGCCTGACCCTGCCAGTATCGGCTCGGCTATGGTGGGCGGCATTGTCGCCAACAATGCCTCGGGCATGAACTGCGGCACGCATGCCAACAGTGACCGCATGCTCCTGTCGGCTCGTCTGGTGTTGCCCGATGGCACCGTGCTTGACACGGGCGATGCTGCAAGCCGCGAGGCATTCAAGCGGTCCCATCACGAGTTTATCGCCAAAATTGAGGCCCTGCGCGACCGCATTCGCAAGAATCAGCCGCTGGCCGACCGCATCCGCAAGAAATACAGCATCAAGAACGTCACGGGCCTGAACCTGCGGCCCTTTGTCGCCTATGACGACCCGTTTGACATCATCGCCCACTGCGTGGTGGGCAGCGAGGGCACGCTGGCTTTCATCAGCCAGGTGACGATGCGCACGCTGCATGACTATCCATGCAAGGCCTCGGCGATGCTCTACTTCTTCACGATGAAGGAGAGTTGCGAAGCGGTGGTTGCCCTCAAGCAGTTGAAGTCCGGCGAGGACGATATCGCCATGAGCGAGGAGAACTTGATGGTCAAGAGCGCCGAGATGCTCGACTACCTCTCGCTAGCCTCGGTTGATGATCCCGTCTACTTGCAGTACAAGCAGGATGTGGATGCGGGCAAGATTGAGGGCGTGGAGCCTGGAGACTACCACAACCTCACTGCCATCCTCACCGAGACCAAGGCCATGACGCCCGATGACCTCCAGCACCGCATCGACACGATTACCGGCTGCCTGTCGCAGTTCAAGACCTATATTCCTGTCGAATTCACTACCGACCCTGCCGTCTATGGCAAGTATTGGGCCATCCGCTCTGGCATCTTCCCTAGCGTGGGAGGAGCGCGTCCCGTGGGCACCTCATGCCTCATCGAGGACGTTGCCTTTGCCGTCGAGGACCTGCCCGAAGCCACTGTCAAGTTGCAAAAACTCATAGCAGACCATGGCTACAAGGATGCTTGTATCTATGGCCACGCCTTCGAGGGTAATTACCACTTTATCATCAATCAGCTCTTCAGCGATGAGAGCGAGGTGCAGCGCTATGCCGCGATGATGCATGACGTGGCGCGCCTCGTGGTTGAGGAATATGACGGCTCACTCAAGGCTGAGCACGGCACGGGCCGCAACATGGCACCGTTTGTCAAGTATGAGTGGGGCGAGGAGGCCTTTGCCGCCATGCGTGAGTTGAAGGAGATTTTTGATCCGCGTTATCTGCTCAATCCCGGTGTCATCTTCAACGACGACCCCGAGTGCTTCATCAAGCACTTCAAGCCGCTGCCCGAACTGAAGATGCGTGGGCTGGAAATGGCCGCCAATGCAAGCGGGCGCCACGACAGCCAACGCGAGACCATCGAGGGTGTGCTCAAGGCCAACAAGTGCATCGAGTGCGGCTTTTGTGAGGTGAACTGCCTCACTTGCGGTTTGACCCTCTCGTCACGGCAGCGTATCGTCATCCAGCGCGAAATCTCCCACTTGCGCGAGACGGGCAGTGACCCCAATCGCTTGGCGACCCTCGTCAAGCAATACCGCTATCAGGGCGACCAGACGTGCGCTGGCGACGGCCTGTGTTCCACATCCTGCCCGATGAAAATCAATGTGGCCGACCTGACTCACCTCGTGCGTCAGGAGGCATTGCCCCAGGGAAGCATGGGGTACAAGGCTGGCGACTTTGCCGCAAGGCATTTTGCTGGCATCAAGAGTGGCCTTCGTTTCACGCTTGATGTGGCGCGTTTGGGTCACAACGTCCTCGGCTCATCGGCCATGAAGGGCGTTGCCGGAGCCATGCACAAGGTGGGACTGCCCTTGTGGACACCTGCCATGCCAGGAAAAGCCCGTCAGCCAAGGGCCGGTAGGGTAGGAGAGTGTGACCTCAAGGTGGTCTATTTCCCCTCGTGCATCAACCAGACAATGGGCCTGTCAAAAGGCTCGCCCGTAAAGAACTCGCTCGTCGATGAGATGGTGCAGTTGTGCCTCAAGGCGGGCTTCGAGGTCATTTTCCCCGAGGGACTGGAAAAGATGTGCTGCGGCACCATCTGGGAGTCCAAGGGCATGCTCGACATCGCAGACAAGAAAACCGCAGAACTTGACGAGGCCCTGTGGCAAGCCAGTGAACAGGGCAAGTACCCCGTGATGTGTGACCAAAGTCCCTGCTTGCATCGCTTGAGGAAATTTATCAGCCGCATGCGGTTGTACGAGCCTGTCGAGTTCATCTGGGAATACCTGCGCGACCGCTTGGAGTTCTCGCCCATCGACCGCCGCATTGCCCTGCACTTCACTTGTTCTACGCGCGAAATGGGCCTGGTGGACAAGATGACCAGTCTGGCGCACCTGTGCAGCAACAATGTCTTTCTGCCCGAGGGCGTGGGCTGCTGCGGCTTTGCCGGCGACCGGGGCTGGACGCATCCCGAGGTCAATCGCTGGGCGTTAAGGAAACTGCGCCGCCAACTGGAGGACAACCGCATCGAGATGGGCTACAGCAACAGCCGCACCTGTGAGGTGGGCCTGGAAACCAACGGTGGCATCCCCTACCAGAGCATCGTCTACCTCGTCAACGAGGTCACCCGGCCAATAACCGAAAAGAAATGATATTGAGAAATTTTCGCTATCTCTGCCCTTGAAAAGAGAGCAACTAATTGTATTGAATTCAATGGATCTGAAAAAAAGGTTAAAGAAAATCAAGAATTGGCTACACCAATCCTACGAGTTCCATTTCCCAAGCGATGAGGAGCATGAATGTCTATGCTGCGGGCATCGTTACAAGGGCAATTTCTGCCCCTGTTGCTCCCAAAAGGCAGGAGTCGGTGATATTAGCTGGAACAGTGTACGGAAGGGTGTGATGGAAGTTTGGGGGTTGAGTAATCGTTCTCTCATTTATAGTTTATGGCAACTGATAGTGCGGCCTGGTCACTTCATCTCAGAATATCTCAGAGGCAAGTTTCAGGTGAGTTTCCCACCCGTGAAGATGCTGTTTTTAGTCGCAATCCTCTACACAATTATCTATTACTGGCTTTTCCAGCAAGTTCTGAACTTACAAGTAGAGACAACTAGCGCTACGACATTGTGGGAAGAAAAGAATGCGGGTTGGTCTAGGATAATACTCAGTTTGTGTTTCCTTTTCCCTACGTGGGTTTTATTCCAAAATTCCCCGAAGTTCTCACATCTCTCAATACCTAAAGCCTTCTTTATTGCTGTATTCATGTCCACATTGGAAATCATGATAGAATTGTTCCTTTATTCATTGGGATTATTATGCGGCGCTACAGAGGATATGATTGCAGCATCAGGACTGACTCTTTTTGCTGTATACTACTTTTTCGCTTATAGGCAGATATTTGGCTTTGGGGTGTGGGGAACACTTTGGCGTCATGCTATTATGATGGTATGTGGTTTCTTTTTTTGGGTATTATACGATGTATTTATAGAATATGCTGTGACCCCCAATCACCCATTCAGCACAAATCATTTTTTGGGGTCGTTTTCCGTCATAGTTTTACTTCTCTTGCTCGGCTACCTATTAACCACATTGACAAGAAATAGGCATTAGCTTAGAGCGTGGTGGCTAAAGCGCAGAAAGTAACTTTCAGCATCAAACATTTATCGTCTTATTAATGAACGGCGAGGGCGCACTGACTTTTCGCCCAGATATTTGACGACTTTCTTTTTCACTGTTTTCATATATTTTTTTGTGCCACTTGTGCGTCTAAAGGGTAAAAACAATGATTTAAATAAACACTGAACATTATGAAAGCAGCATTTAAATATTTCTTCATCTGGTTATTCCTTACCATTGTTGGCGGTGCTATGTTTTTCATGGTAGCCTTCATTGTGATGGGGATTTTTGGATATGATATTGATAGTTATGAATCCGTCTTTGAGACTCCCGGACTGCTTGCAGGCGCTTTGCTGACCATTAATCTGCTCGTGCTGCTGGTGTTCTGGATGCGTAAGTACACCCGTTTCAGTTTTGGCTACGGTTTCACCTATGGCGAGAAGTTCTCGTCGGGGCAGTTGTATCTGTGGGCCGCGGTGGGTGCAGTGGGCTGCCTGATTCTGGATATCATGGTTCAGGAATATGTGCCCATTCCTGTCGATGATGATTTGGGCAAAATCTTCGGTGGTCTGATGACAAATCCCTTCGGTATCTTTGGCATTTGCCTGATTGGACCGTTGGCCGAGGAGGTCATCTTCAGGGGTGCCATTTTGCGCCGCCTGCTTGAGAAGCATTGGAATCCCTGGTTTGCCATAGTGATCTCGGCATTGTTCTTTGCCGTCGCCCATGGCAATTATGCCCAGGGGTTCACGGCACTTGTCATCGGCATCTTCATGGGATGGGTATATTACCGCACCCGAAGCATCTGGCCCTGTTTCTTTATCCATGCCCTCAACAACACCGTTGCAACCGTGATCAGTTGTACGTTGCCTGAGTCGCTCGAGAACAGTTTGGGAGTTTCCCTGTCGGTCGGTATACCCCTGATTGCGGTAAGTATCTTCCTGATAGCCATCGGAGCGCGGTTCATCAGCAGGATGACCGATGACCGCACCCCGGTCCCCGTCCCTGCCGCCCAGGTGTTGCCCCCGCCTTTGCCCTATGAGGCTACCCAAGGGTACGTTTCCCCTCAGGGACCTGAAAGCGATGTTCCCGTCGAGGGCATTCCCGTGGAAGATACCATGACCGGTGCGGTTCCAGCAGAGCCCGGCGAATCCTTGCCACCGGAAAGCGAATAACTGCGGTCTCGACGCCGTAACGACAACAGAATGTCCACGTCAATTTGTGGACATTTTTTTGTGTCTATATAGTTGTGCAATACGGCCTTTTGCAGTATTTTTGCGTCCATACAGCATCCAATGACAACAAATGAATCAGAGTGATATGGGCAAGGAATTAAAAAGATTTGTGTGGAAAGAGTCCGAGACAAAGGGCATCTTGAAGGAAGCATCGGTAATCGTTGACACGACAACCGGCGTGAACTACCTGTTTGTGGAGCATGGTTACGGAGCCGGGCTGACAGTTCTGGTTGATGAGAACGGCAAGCCCCTCGTGACCCGTGTCATCGTTGATGACTAGTCGCTGCCTCGACATGTCGCTAGACGATGCCCCATGAACATTGAGCAGTTGCGTGAATATTGCCTGTCGCTGCCCGATGTGACCGAGGGAACACCCTTTGAAAAGTTCTCAAGGGGAAAGTTCACCATTCTCGTGTTCAGCATCGGGGGACACATGTTCTGCTACTTCAACATCGACGATTTCACGTCCATAACCGTCAAGTGTGACCCTACCGCGATGGCCGAACTCAAGGAACACTATCAGGCCATCGGTGAGCCCTATAACGGCAATAAGCGCCATTGGATCGGCATTGAACTGAACTCCGATGTCGATGACACCCTGCTCAAGCAGTTGGTGCGCAATTCCTATGATTTGGTAAAAGGCAAGTGAAGCCGCCCGCCTCAACGGGACATCCAGTATCTGCGCTGGTCATCGCTCATCTGCTCGATGGCATAACGCAAGGCGGTGCGCGGCATCTCGTGGGCATGACGGTCAAGGAACTGGCGCAACAGGTCCATGCTGCAGCGCTTGCCCACCTCGCGCAGCATCCAGCCCACGGCCTTGTGCATCAGGTCATGGGGATGATGCAGGTGCCGCTCGGCATAGCGCAGACACCACGACGGGTCGCCAGCCTGGGTGGTCTTCCAGGTACTCACCATGCTCATGCGCTGCCGCCACAGGCAATCGCTGGCGGCTAATTCATCCATCACGGCCCGCTTGTCGCCCAGATGAGTGGGCAACAGCAGCCAGTGGCCCAGAATCTTCGGGGCTGACAAATCCACTAGATCCCAGTTGTTGGCCTGCTCGGCATATTGGAGATACATCTTGACGATTTCATCGCGCTCGTTGATGGCTGCCTCGTCATTCTCAAACCGCTTTTTTGTCAATTTCTCAAACCTTGCCACCAGTATCAGCAGGCCGCACAACCTCACCTCATGCCAGCGTGACATCAGCAACTCGGGCACCTCTCCGATGGGCAGGTCATGCCCCGTCAGTTTCACGACTTCGCGTGTCTGCGGCACCTTCAGTCCCAGGAACTCATCGCCCTCGCCATATTCACCAGGTCCCGTCTTGAAGAACCCCATCAGCACCAGCCGCTGCTTCTCATTCCGCAACGACTCCATATACCCGATTATCTCTCTTGCTGTCATGATGCAAAGATAACTCTTTTTTAGCAATTAACCGTTGGTTTTAGGGTGACTGAATAGTACCTGAGACAAATTACGGAATGATAACCGCCACGAGGATGTGGTGGGTTTTTCATAAGTAATGACTACATTTTCTTGCAATTGTGATTGGATTACATTAACTTTGTAACGTCTAAAAACAGATATTGATAGGGCAAATGACGAAATCTGTGGCGGTGTCACAGTGCACGTGCGTTTAAAGGTTTCGTTCCTGATAGAACCTTAATGATGATAATCAGATAATTATGAAAGAGGATTTACTTAAATTTTTAAAAGGAGTAGTCATCTTTGTTGTTGTAGTGCTCGCTTTTTTGTGGCTTTTGGATTGGGGGCCTTTTGAGAAGAGATATGATGAAACACTTGATTTCAATCGAGGTAGCCAACCCTCATTTACAGGTCACAGTGGCCCATGTCACTATGTGGAGACCTATACAGGAAAGAGATGCCCATGTACTGATTGGAGCGTGAAGGGTTCCGAAGAGTCAGGGCTTTGTCGATGTGGTCATGGCCCTGATCAACATTGGTGATATGTTTCTGCCGAATGATGTCAGATGACCATTTTAGAGATGGCTTCAAGACAAATGTGCATAAGAAGTAGTTTAACAATCAAAATAGCAACATGATGAAAAAGAGTTTATTTGTTTTGATGGCTGGGCTGTTGTTGTTGACTACAGCCTGCAATGACCGCAGGCGGAAGTTGCTGAGTTTGCAAAGAAGGTGGCGCAGTATGCGCGAGACAATCAGCCCGACAGTTTAGCAGCGGTGTATCCAGGTATGGATAGTTTGGAGATCACGTTGGCTCCTGTGAGCGATAGCGTCATCGTTGGCCAGATTCCTGATAAGGAGAATATGTATCTGGTGAAGTTGGGCGATGCCACCCTTGAGGTGCAGTGTGACGCCGAAGGCAAGATGACAGTTGTAAAGAGCCACGGCCTGTTCACCTATGACGAGGACGAGAAAGAGACGGCAAAGGCGAGAGGCCAGTTTGTGGACTCGTTGCCCGACCTGGAGAATGCGCGCCGCATGGCGGATGGCGAGTTTCTTGCCTACTTCGAGAAAATGAAGGCAGAATTTGAGAATGTGCCCAATCCTCTCAAGGTAGGAAAAATGGTTATGACCCGCACCCCGCAATTTGGTATTGATGTTGGCGAGGGCTATGTTGTTGTCACCAACACCAGTGAAAAAGATGTCCCCGCTAGCGACTATCGTTTGAGTTACCGTTACACAAATTACATTTCTGGTATGGAACCTAAAACGACATACGAAGAGAAGGCCGGCAAGGATATTCCTGCCAAAGGTTCTGTCAAGTACACTCTTGAGTGGTCTGGTTGGGATGATTTTTCTAACTTTAAGATTGTCTGGATGGCTACACCCGAAGAGTATAAACCCACGGGTAAGGAGTATGACCAGTACCTGGAGAGCAAGAAGAAGTAATATTAATCAGATTCTGTTTTAGATATGAAAATCAAATCATTTTTTTTATTATTGATAGCCCTTGTAGTCATGTCTTGTACAGGCAAGCAGACTGGCAGCCAACAAGATGAGCAGGCCAAGCAACCCGACCTGCCGCCTATTGGAACCATCACTGCCTACTATGCTGCTACCGACCTTGAGGGACCGTATGGCGCTCTCAAGACTGGCGACTTCATCGCTGACAAGAGTGATGTTTTCGCTCCCAGGATTGAGGAGAATGGCGATGAGTTTGTGTTCACGTGGGAGCCTGAATATGATGATGAGGAAGCGGTTATTCGGAAATACCCCAAGTCAAGCGTGACAATCAAAACCTTCAAACCTGCATGGCTTCCTGTCGCCGACGTCGAGAAGGGAGCGACCTTTGAGGCAAAGAATGGTGACAGTCTGCGCATTTTCCGCAGCAATAGCAATGGCCACACTTATCCAGAACCGGACGCCGATCGTTTTACTCCAGAGCAGTTGAAGAATTGCTTAGTGATGATGGCTAGTTATTCCAACGAGGACGAAAAAATTACCTATTATAGGTATTACCAGTTGCCTGAGAAGGACGGCTTTGTCAGCTTGTATGAGGAAAAAGATGGCCGTTTGTCTCCCTTTTTGACGGCTGACTGCTGCCCTCCTTATGAATGGTATTTTGAAAAAGGTGCAGCCTATGACGCGCAGGGCAATCTGCTCGTCGACATGGAAATTGCTGAAATGCCCCTGCCTGAAGTGGTCGCGTGGATTATCGATGAAGGTGCCATCTATTACAATGGTGTCCTTTACTACCGCAAGTAGGCTACCGCTTTTGTTAACTGAGATAGCATCCCCTTGTCACACTGACAATGATGTGGCAAGGGGATGTTTTTGGGATAGGCTGCAACTTTTAAATGTAAAAAAACGGTTACTATTTTTGCTGCAGCCCAATCAAGAATCACATCTTCTTCCTGTCGTCTGTACCCCTGGTCAGAGCCTTGTGTTTCAGAAGCATCTCGTGCACTTCTTGCGGTGACAAGTGCTTCTGCTTGCGCAAGGATTCCCTTAAGCGCTTTTGACTCTCTCTGTGAAAATCGTTTAGGTAAATGTCTTCCATCTTCTATTTGTTTTGCTAAAGTTTCAAGTTCATTTAACGCTTCATCTGTCCATATGCCAGACTCAGCTGCTTCGTTGATAGCGTCAAAATTAACGGTTTTATTTTGATTCTGCAAATAACTGCCAGGATTGACGCCATCCACAAAATCCCTCAAAGGCATATTGATGAAGTCTTCAAGGGTGAGTTCATTAAGAGCATCATCAGTCCATGTGCCAAAGGTCTTAGCCAGATGTTTAAATACATCCGTCATCCATCTCTTGAGTCTTGCAATAAGTCCCTTGCCGCCTTGAGCCTTCTCAATCTGCTCAAGAAGTTCCGCTCCTTTCTCACCAACCAGTCTTGCATGGACCTCACCCGTTATGAGATTCTCAATCTCCTCGGCAGTCTTGCCTTGTGCCTGCCATTTCTTGCCATAGGCATCCGATTCAGCAATCTCATTCCACAGTTTTCTCAATACGCTGTTCTTGGAATCTCTGAGTAATCGCTTACCTTTCTCCCACAACCTCGGGCTGGACTGCATAACTGCTTCATCCCAGATATGAGTGTACTCATGGATAGGAACTTGAGAATCTAACATGGTTTCGTCCATATAGATTTCACCTTGATAGACAAAACCATAGACTTCGCCTGAAGGAGTTTGAAGAAGTTGAATGTCATTACGTTTTTGCGCATGATAGAAATCGCCATCAATAACAAACAATTGTTTACGGCCATCAATGATTTGAACAATGACATTTTTAGACTTTAAATCTTGAAGCAGATATTCATCGGTTTTATAAGATGTATTACCAATGACAGAGGTATCCTTTTCAGCACCAAATCGTTCAGTAATAAATTGCTCAATGTCCTCTTTAGTGGCAAAATCACCTTCTATATACCGCTGTTCTAAAACAACAGTAAACTCACCATCACTTCTTCCGAAAGCAACAACTTTCATTGCTGTTTCGGGGAAAAGTCGATTATGAAGTTCTATTGACTCAAGAGCTTCCTGAACTGTATTGTATCCAGTAAAACTACGTGATTTGATTACAGTATTAGCATCTTTTCTGTAGACATAAGATTCAGAACCTTGTCTGAAGCGGTGACCATATGTTTGTTCAAGATACTGATCTACTTCATTTATCCAGTTGTTCTATTTCTTTGCGAATTTTTCAAGAGCCTCTTCGTCTTCTCTGTTTCTTCTGTCAATATCTTCCTCAGATTGTACTCCCTATCGCGAAGATCCTCGTATATCTCCATTTCGTCTCTGGATTCTGGCTTGTGCGTCCGCAAGTAATCCACCATTTGTTGTCTGTCGTTGCTGTTGAGCAACTGCTCCATTTCCTTGATTTCTGCTTTCGGTTTCATTTTGTTTAGGATTTAATTGTTTTGCAAAAGTACTAATTTTTTCGAACAGTTCAGGATGTTGTTCCATGAATATCCTCATCTCCCTGAGGGTATGGACCTTAATGCCCATACCCCTCATATGGTCAATCTGTTGTTGCAGACCACCCTTGGAGATGCGGAATGCTCTGTTTAATGCCTTGAGGAAAGGAAGTGTCGATTGAGAATTTGCAACATCCTTTTGTTTTAGGGGATGGGCTGCAACTCTGAAATGTAAAAAAAAGATTACTATTTTTGGTGCTCCTCTCAAGATGCACTACCTTTGTGACCGATTTAAGAAAACACTACACTCGTAATGAGTCAAACAATGGAAACCGCTAATCTATCCACCACCCGCAAGACGATTGTGGGCATTCAATTTCTTTTCGTTGCTTTCGGCTCAACAGTCCTCGTCCCGTTGCTTGTGGGACTTGACCCAGCCACCGCATTATTCACCGCCGGCATCGGCACTTTTATTTTTCACATGGTCACCAAAGGTAAGGTGCCCATTTTTTTAGGCTCCAGTTTTGCCTTTATCGCGCCCATCGTTTCGGCCTCCAAGCAGTGGGGCATGCCTGGCACGATAGCCGGCATCGCGGGTGTCGCATTGGTCTATTTCATCATGTCGGCGCTGATTAAATGGCAGGGCCGTCGCGTGCTCGAGCGGTTGTTTCCGCCCGTTGTCATCGGGCCTGTCATCATCTGCATCGGTCTCTCGCTGGCACCTGCCGCCGTCAATATGGCCCAAGAAAACTGGCTGCTGGCCTTCATCTCGCTCATGACGGCCATCATCGTGCTGGTTTTAGGCAAGGGGCTCCTCAAGTTGGTGCCTGTCGTGTGCGGTATCATCGTTGGGTATATTGCTGCCTGGCTGATGGGCCTGGTGGACTTCTCGGCAGTGGGCACCGCCTCCTGGTTTGCCCTGCCGCAGAATATCTCCCATTTCCAGTTGCCGCAGTTTGCCTGGGAACCGTTCCTGTTCATGATACCTGTGGCCATCGCGCCCGTGATTGAGCATATTGGCGATGTGTATGTCGTCGGAGCAGTGGCCGACAAGGACTTTGTCAAGGATCCCGGCTTGCATCGCACGATGTTGGGCGACGGACTGGCTTGCTTGGTGGCTTCCTTCTTTGGCGGCCCTCCCGTGACCACCTACAGTGAAGTAACCGGCGCTATGCAGATTACACGCATCACCGCCCCCGTGGTCATCCGCATCGCGGCAGCAACGGCCATCGTCTTCTCGGTCATCGGCAAGTTGAGCGCCCTGTTGCAGAGCATCCCCAGCGCTGTGCTGGGCGGCATCATGCTGCTGTTGTTCGGTTCCATTGCCTCGGTGGGCATCCAGAACCTGATGCGCAGCAAGGTGGACCTAAACCAGACGCGCTGCATCATCATCGTGAGCGTGACATTGACACTGGGCATCGGTGGCGCTGTGATTCCGATGGGCTCATTCTCGTTGAGCGGCATCGGCCTTGCCGCAGTCACCGGCGTCATCCTCAATCTTGTAATTCCTCAAAGCAAAAAGGCATGAGACATTTTATTAAATATACATTGGCGCCGCTGGTGCTGCTCCTGGCTGCCCTGCCTTGCAGTGCCGGCACCTATGTCGAGGACTCGGTAAAGGTGGACGGACGCATGCGGCAATTCGTGATGTACCTGCCCGACGGCATGGCGCAAGATGCACCGCTGGTGTTTGTCTTGCACGGCTACGGGGCCGGCATCAGGCGTGAGAACATCATGATCGGGCCTGCCGACCGCCACGGTTTCGCCGTGTGCATCCCCCAGGGGTTGAAGGACCCACAGGGTGAGCCCAGTTGGAACGTGGGTTATTGTTTCCAGCAGGGCTGGAAAGTGGATGACGTGAAGGCGCTGTGCAGCATCGCCCGTTATGTCCAGAAACGCTACCGCCTGAGCACCCTGAACACCTTCCTGACAGGAATGTCCAACGGAGGCGAAATGTGCTACCTGATGGCCTACAGCGAACAATACACCTTCAGGGCTGTGGCTCCCATCGCTGGCCTGACGATGGCTTGGACCTATGAGCAGATGGAGGCCAAGCGGCCCATCCCGTTGATGGAAATCCATGGCACCGAGGACCGTGTGTCGGAGTGGACCGGCGACATGGAGAACCAGGGTGGCTGGGGTGCCTACCTGCCCGTACCGCTTGCCGTGGGCTACTGGGTGGCCAAGAACCGCTGCACCAGTGAGGAGACCGAGCGTGTCGAGAGCCTGAAAGGTGCCGAGGGCCATCCCATCATCAAGCACCGTTACTCAAGCCCCAGCACACATTGCGACGTGTGGCTCTACGAAGTCGTGGGCGGTGTTCACTCATGGTTCACCGATGACATCGACACGGGCGAGGAAATTTGGCAATTCTTTTCACGCTACGTCGTGAAATAGGTTGATATTCAGGAAAATTGATGTATATTTGCCCACACAGATTCAAGTATAATGACGATGAGACAACTTTTTACCATTCTTTTCCTGTTGGTCCTGGCTGCTGATGCTTGGGCTTGGAAACCTCTGTTTGTGGGCCATCGCGGCTGCAACATCGGTGTCGAGAACACGGCCGAGGCCTACCGCAACGGCGTTGACGTGTACGGCTATGACGGCCTGGAGTGTGACGTGCGTGTGACCAAGGACGGTTTTTACGTCATCAGCCACGACGAGACGACCAACCGCCTGGGCGGCAACCTCACGGTAGCCGATGCCACCCTGGCTGAACTGCGTGCCGAGGTCTACAACCAGACGCGTGGCGGTGTGACCTATACGGGCCACATCTGCACCGTGGCCGAGTACCTGGCCATCTGTGTCGAGAAGGGCGTTTTCCCCGTGATTGAACTCAAGTGGACCACGGGTATCAACAACAACGACATGAGCAATTTCGACGGCCTGGCCCATCTGGTCATTGACCAAGGCTTGACCGATAAGGTCATTTTTCTCACGTCGATGAAAAAGTCGCAGGAGTATATTGCCGAGCACTATCCGCAGTTCACGCGCCAGTGGCTGTGCAACGCCAATTGGGAGGGCAACGAGGAGTGGTGCAGGCAATACGGTCTCAACCCCAGCATCTCCATCGGCAACTTTGACGGGAGCACCGTGAAGAAATTCCATGATATGGGTCTCCACGTTGCCATGTGGACCGTGGATACTAAGGATAACTACCTGAAATATGGCAAGATGGGCGTATCTATGATGACCTGCAACTCACTCAAGCCCTATGAGATGCCCGAATTGGAAGACATCGATTGGGAGAGCGACGGTCTGGAGCAGCCCACGGCTGATGGCGTCACTGTCGATGCCACCGACTGTTACACGATGACAGGGATGAGTATGGACCGTAGCCAGGCTTCAGGCGGCATCTATATCAGCGTGACGCACCTGAGCGACGGCACAGTCCAGGCTCGGAAAATCTTAGGTCAATAAAGGGTGCTGGCGTTTCTTGCCAATCGGGTCATTTCCTGTTGAAATTCATGCCGTCCCAGACCAGTTCCACTGTGTCGGTCCGATTGGCATAGTGAATTTCGGCGATGATGTTTTTGCCCTTCCTGGGCAAGCGGTAGACCACGACAGGTCTCTCGTCAAGCCAACGATAAAACTCCTCACGATTCAACGTCAACGGTTCGCCGGTCTCACGGTCCTTGACGTGGGTTTGTTGGGTCTGAGCATTATATTCATAATTTTCATCGGTTTCGGGATTCACATCAATGCCGAATTGGTAATTAGGAACATACCATATGATGTGCTTCGCATTATCGTAGAGGTAAAAAAACAAGCCATCGACCTGTCCTTCAGAATAGTGGCCATTCATGGAACTGCTGTTGGAGACTGCAAATAGTTTGTGCTTGCCGTCGGCACAGTTCCAATAGCACATCTCACAGGTGGCTTTTTCCTCGCGGGTCTCACCGTTTATTTCATAAGAAGAATTGAAAGTATGACACACATAACCGTTTTTCTTATCAACAATAATATCAGCGCCGGGCTCTTGTTTTTCATTGTTCAGATAATGATTCCAGGAATCGATGACATTCCCACTATCCATGAACATCCCTTCCTCCTGGTTGTTCAATGTTGTGATAAAGTCACAGATGCCGGGTGCTGCACCCTTGAATTTCACTTTAGTGATTTCGCCTTCAACAGGTGTCAACACGTCTTTGGGGTAACTTTTTTGGGCGTAGCCACAAAGGGCTACCATACACATCAAAATAAATATGAATCTTTTCATAGCTATTATCGTTTAATTAAGGAACAAATAGATTTAATGATATCATACCGCCGATATAGCTAAAGCTCTCTGTCACCGAGATGTTCGAGGGGCTTTTTGGGCAGTTTGCTCCATTTTTCTTTGGGCGGTTTCGTGTTGGTAAAGTTTGACGTCAACACCTGGCGTTTCCACGTTAGGTAGTTTTCGCTGGTGGTGATACACTCTCCCGTGTTGCGTTGTCTCTCCTCGTGATCCATGCCGATGAGGTAGAAGTCGCCATTTTGATAGCGGAAGGTGTAAGTGTCGGTCGATGTGCCGTAAGAGCCAGCCGAGCACCACACTTCTGTGGCGATGCGCAGGGTGTTGCGGTCGGTGATTGTCATGGTGATGTCATGTTGACAATATTCGCTATCATCGGCTGGGATGACGTTGTCATACTGTTTCCATTGTTGGAACTGGCCTTGGGCGTTGCCGAAATAGATGGCGAGGACGGGCTGATTGAAGTTATAGATGTAGCCGTCGTCGCGTATCTTCAGGTTTTCCTTGTAGTCGGGGGTCGCCATCACAACGAGGTCCATGATGCCGTCCTTGTTCAAGTCGCCCTGTGCCTCATGATGGGCCCAGCCCTCGGGCACAATGTCGGTTGCCGAGGTCCCTTGTTGCTTGAGTCCCACGGCTTGAGCGCTGAGACTGATGCATGAGAGCATGACAATGGCCGCTGCTGCTTTCAAAATGTGTAATTGTTTCATCCTTATTGCTGTATTTAGTTGTTGAACATTGTTATTTGATATGCTTAGGCGAGTTTAATGGCCTCCTTGACCTGGGCCATATTGCTGCGTGACACAGGAATGGTGTCGTTGCAGTGCTTGATAATCAACTGCATGGAACCTGATTGAGATACAATGCGCTCCACTTGCTGCAGGTTGACCAGGAAGGCGCGGTGACAGCGGACAATCCTCGGATAGGCTTGCAGGTCCATCTCCATCTGTTTAGAGGTGGCGCGCAAGGTGTCGTGGTGTACCTCTCCTTCTCGCAAGTGGTAGATTTTCACATAGTTACCGACAGCCTCGATATACAGTAAGTCGGGAATCTGAAGCGACACCGACTCGCTCGTGCTGCCTTGCAGCATGACTGCTGATTCGGGCTGGGGCATCGGGGCTGAAGGCTGTTCGGCTGATGCCGTTTCGGCAACCCTTGCTGTCTCGACCGCTTCGGCCCGGCGCCGGGTCTCTTGCTGCAGTTTCTTCAGTTGCTCGTTCAGCAGGCGGGTCTCATCGAGTTCGACAGCCAAAAACCTGCTGCGGAACTTGAAGCGCCAGTACAGGCCTATGGCAAATGAGCAGAACGCGATAATGAGCAGCGTCTCGAAGAAATTGCTCCATGACAGCACGTTACCTGCCACCAGGTCACTCATCACCAGGTGGCGATAGATGCAGATGGAGAGCGCGACGAGCGGGGTGTTGATGAGTTGGAACCACAGGTTGCGGCGGATGATGTAATCGACCCCTTGCTGATAGGACTTGGGCATCTTCAAGACATATTTCAGGATGCCGTCGGTCAACATGCAACAACCGAGGCCCAGCACACCGAACATCAGCAGATGGACGTAACTCATCCATTGCCATGCCTCCAGGCCGAAAGGCTTGAAGATGGCCAATGCAAGCACGGTGAAAACGCAACTGATCACGCGAATCATGATCGTTTCCTGTTGCTGTCCTTGTTCTTTTCCTTCTTTCATTACATGGCAAAGGTAATGCAAATGTCGTGATTCGGCAATACCATTCGTCACAAATATGCTGTTAATCACGCATTATTTTGTCATTCGTCACATATGTGTGCAGAATATCCCAGAATCTTGCATGGATAAGGCTTTGGCCGTTCCTTTGCAGTGTGATTGATGCAGCGACAATGCTGCCAAGAAAAGATTAAGGTTATGACTAGAAGAACAATTATCGGTATTATTCTCGTGCTGGGGGCGCTGTTGAAGTTGGCCTCCATGTGGAGCATCTTGAACTTGGACTGGCTGTGGACCCATCCCTGGATGGAGTATCTCGGTCCCCTCATCGTCTTTTGTGTTGGAATCGAACTGATCATTTATAGTTATCGTCGCAACCCCGAGCAATGGCTCAGGCGTCCCGTGCCTCCCGCCGAGGATGGCAAACGCATCAATTGTGCCGTGCGGTTTGGCGGTGACGAGTACATCTATCATGGTGAAACCTTCCATGGTGCCAGGCTTGACGTTTTCTGTGGCGGCCTGCGTTTGGACCTGCGTGAAGCGGTCATCACCGAGGACGAGGAGATAGACATCCGCACCTTCCTGGGTGGCGTGGAATTGCTGGTTCCTCCTACAGTCAACGTGCAGGTCAAGAGCCACAGTTTCATTGGCGGTGTCAGCAACAAGACCGCCGGGAGAATCCTGACGGGCGCCCCGTGTCTGCACATCATCGCCAGCAACTTCGCTGGCGGAGTATCTGTTAATTAGGAATTAGAGAGCCTGATGATTCAGTTGGAATTTTTCATGAAACTTTATTGATGGCTTATGCGTCTAGATTGCAAACAACAACAAATAATAACTACGATCATGAATAAGACAATGTTTAGCAGAATGATGGCCGTGATGGCCGCAATGATGGTGACGGCAGCCGCTGTTGCCAAAGCCCCGGATTTCAATGGAACCGTGGTTGATGAGAATGGTGAACCGATGCCCTTTGTGAATGTGGTGTTGCTGTCGATGCCCGACTCGACCTTTGTGCAGGGTGCCATGACCGATGAACAGGGCCACTTCCAGATTATCACCCCTCAGGGCGATGGCCTGTTGAAGGTGTCCAGTATCGGCTACGAGACACAATACCTCAATCCCAAAGCGTTTAACGGGCAGATGATCCAGATGAAGGAAGCCACGCTAATGCTTGGCGAGGTGGTCGTGAAGAACCAGTTGCCCAAGACCCGCGTCAAGGGCGAAGCCATGCGCACCACTGTCGAAGGAACCATCCTCGAGAAGGCAGGCACCGTGGCCGATGCGCTGGCCCGCGTGCCGTCGCTCGAGGCCAAGCGCGATGGCGCCGTGACGGTGCTGGGACGCGGCGAGGCCGAGGTCTATATCAACGGCCGCAAGGTGCAGGATGTGAGCGAATTGTCCCGCCTGCGCAGCGACCAGATCCAGCACATCGACGTCATCCAGAACCCGGGCGCCCGTTATGCCGCCTCGACCAAGGCCGTGGTGCGCATCACGCTGAAGAAGGCGCAGGGTGACGGCTTCAGTTTCCAAGACAACCTGTCGGGCATGTACCAGTATGGCCACACGATTACCAACAACCTGGATGTGAACTACCGCACGGGTGGTCTGGACATCACCGCTTCGTTCTGGGCAGGCCGCTTCGGACACGCCAAGATGCTGCAGGAAAACCAGTTGTTTTATTTTGTGGGCCCTGACCGGGTCGAGGGCCTTGTCACGCAGGAGGGCAAGAACATCTGGAAAGGCTTGTCGCCCCAACTGCAGATAAACTATATGTTCAACGACAACCACAGTATGGGTGCTTTTTACAAGTATGACCGCCACCCCGGCGCCGACTTTTATGACCAGTTCACCACCGATAGTTATGTGAATGGCGTCTTCACCGAGCGCTCGGTGAGCGACGTCGAGCAGCACGACCGTTTCAGGAAGCACATTTTCAATGCCTATTACAACGGCAAGGTGGGTTCGCTGGGCATTGACCTGAACGTGGACGGCCTGTTTGACCGCACCGAGACTCCGGGCAGCACCAGCGAGGCAACCGTCCTGGACGGCGTTACCGTCAGCCGCAGCATCGAGAGCAACACCGTCAGCCGCAACAA
Source organism: Sodaliphilus sp. (assembly GCA_045541835.1). Classification (GTDB taxonomy): domain Bacteria; phylum Bacteroidota; class Bacteroidia; order Bacteroidales; family Muribaculaceae; genus Sodaliphilus. The sequence continues at coordinate 18,706 of JAZQJW010000060.1, forward strand.
CTTCTGGGCATCGAAACTCATCCTGAGTTACCCCGTTTGGCAGGGCAACCTGTCGGTGGGCGGTGAATACTCCCACAACCACCGCACCGATGCCTACTCGTTCTCGGCAACGGCAAGTGTTCCCGTCAAGGCCACCGACACCGAGATCAACGAGTCGTCGACGGCAGCCTTTGTGGAGTTCGGCCGCCGCTTCGGCCTGGAAGTCGGATCGTAGCCATGTCGTTCTGTGAGCCAAGGAGTTGCCTTAATTAATTGTCTTCCTAAGCCCGCTTGGCCCCCGACTCCCGATGCCTCCTCGTCCTCGGCAACGGCAAGTGTCCCCGCCAAGGCCACCGACACCGAGATCAACGAGCCGTCGACGGCAGCCTTTGTGGAGTTCGGCCCCCGCTTCGGCCTGGTGTTCGCCCAGGTTGGTCTGCGCTACGAGCACCTGAAGAACGACTATTACAACTTCAATGAGCGCGAGGATGAGGTGTGCCGCGACTATGGCGACTGGTTTCCCACGTTTGTGGTGTCGGCTCCGGTGGGCAAGGTGCAGTTGTCGCTGTCCTACCGCCGCGACATCCAGCGCCCCGCCTACAGCAGCCTCACCAGTTCGACCGTCTATATTAACCGTTACAGTTATCAGAGCGGCAATCCCTACCTGAAGCCCACCTACACCCACAGCCTGGTTTTCAATGCCGCCTACCAGTGGATGAACCTGTCGCTGAACTATGCACGCATCAAGGACTCCGAGACGATGTCCACCGAGCCTTATCCCGGCTCCGAGGATCCGCTCGTCAGCCTCGTGCATCCCATCAACAGCAGGGAGAGTTACAACCGGCTGACCGTCATGCCGTCGTTGAGGCCCGTGTTTGGTTGCTGGCATCCCACATGGACGGCAATTGCCATCTTCCAGAACTACAAGACGCCGACTGCTGACGGTTCCATCCTCACGCTGAACCATCCGTATCTGGGCTTGACGTGGAACAACGACATCGAGTTGCCGCACGACTGGCGCCTGAACGTTATGTTACAAGTGACATCGCGCGGTGACTACGACAACTTCCGCATCAACAAGAGCCGGTTCTATAGCGGCATCGGAGTGCAGAAGGACATCAGCCTGCACCGCATGGGCTCACTGACCGTTGACGCACGCTGCATGGACCTGTTCAACACCAGCAAGGCCGGTGCTACCATCTATGGCCCGCGCGAGTTGTACACCAGCAATCCCGCCCGCCGCACCTTCTCCCTTGACCTTACCTGGAAGTTCAACGCCGCCAGCAGCAAGTACCGCGGCACCGGCGCCGGCGAGAAGCAGAAGGCACGCATGTAACTATTTGATAAGTAGGGAATAATCGATTAATATAATAGTAGCAAACTAGATATGATGAAAAGGTTTATTCATATATTTATCATCCTCATTGTCGGTTGGCAATGGTCCATGGCCCAAGACGTAAGTAAGTTCAAGATTCTGAATGATTCTGCTTACCAGTCCAGTAATGAATACCTGTCGGGCAATAAGTATCAGAAAGACGCCATCCTGTTTATGGATATGGTGGCTGACACGCACCCTTATTATATTAAAGCCGAGCGTCGAGCCGAATGGTTTGCCAAGAAGGATTCACTCCTCCAGCAATGTGCAAGCATCCAGTCGGATGAGGACTTTGTCGATACCCTTATTGCAGTCTTGGGCCCGCTTCACGACAAGCACACCGACCTCACCACGGTACAGCGCATGCAGGAACGAAAAAACGCAGACAAACAGGAGCCCGAGGCCGCGGAATCGAGTGCGGCAGACGTTGACTGTATCATGTGCCGCCATGACGCCCTCTATGACTATACCGTCTTTCCCGACATGAGCATCTGCTATCTGCAGTTCAATCAGTGTGTTGATATGCCCGAGAACCCCTTCGAGGCTTTCTTGGATGACATGTTCACCGAGATGGATGCCAAGAAGATCAAGACGCTGGTCATCGATGCACAATACAACGGTGGTGGCAGTTCCCGCCTTTGTGACGCGTTGCTCCAGCACCTGTGTCCCGTCGGGAAGTTGGAGAATTATACCACCTATCTGCGTTTTTCAAATCTCATGGCGGCCTATAATCCCAAAATCGCCGCTGTCAAGGCCAGATGGGAGAATGAGGGCCACAAGGACGAACTGTATGAGATGCCTTCGCCCAAGGTTCCTGCCGATTACCAGCAACCGGCTGTCTATGAGGGGAATGTCATCTTTGTCATGGGTCCAAAGACCTACAGCAGTGCAGGTATCCTCCTGACAATGGCCCGTGACAACCACATCGGTACCATTGTCGGCACGACATCCACTTTCTCGCCCTCCCATTATGGCGAAATCCTACCGTATCGACTCCCGAACACCGGGGTATTGGGTAGCATTTCCTGCAAGTTCTTTGCGCGTCCCGATGCCGCCACTGTAGATGACACCTGTATGGAGCCGGATTGTGTCATTAATTTGGAAGACAAGGAACAGGCATGGCAGTATATCATCAAGAATTATAGCAACTAATTGATTGAATGAATTGACATGAACAATAATTCTCTATAACTTTGTCGGTAGAATAATATAATTTAGAAACAATGGAACAGAAATTTTGTCAGAGTTGCGGTATGCCGCTCACCGAGGAACTGCTCGGCACCAATGCCGACGGCACTAAGAACGAAGAGTATTGCATCTATTGCTACAAGGACGGCAAGTTCTTGCAGGACTGCACGATGGACGAGATGATCGAGCACTGCGCCCAGTTTGTCAACGAGGTCAACAAGGGCCTGCCGCAGCCCATCACTCGGGAGGAATACATCGGTCAAATGAAGATGTATTTCCCCCACTTGAAGCGCTGGCGCAAGGAGATGACCATCAATGAGGCGGTTCCCGAAAATCCCGCCCTGGTAGGCGTTAAAGACCTGATTGCCAAGATGGCCGACACATTGCCCGTCACCTTTATCTCGTCGGTAGATGAGGAGGGCTTCCCTTGCTCCAAGGCCATGCTGTCGCCTCGTGTGCGTGAGGGCATCAAGACGTTCTATTTCACGACCAACACGTTCTCCCTGCGTGTGGCCCATTACAAGGCCAATCCTAAAGCATCCATCTACTTCTGCGATGCCGACGGCTTCAAGGGCATGATGCTGCGTGGCACCATGGAGGTGTTGACCGATGCTGCCAGCAAGGAGATGATTTGGCGCGATGGCGACACCGAATACTATCCCGGTGGCGTAACTGATCCCAACTATTGCGTGCTGAAGTTCACGGCAACCGATGGCCGTTTCTACAGCGACTTCTATCCCCGCAGTTTTGTACTGGAATGAAACAGGTCGTCAACCCCAAGGACACCAGCCGGGCCAAGGCGTTTGAACTGTGGATGTCATCACCCATGCCGATGGTGACGCTCACCAAGACCCTTGACGTGACCCGCATTTACAGGATGAGCCGACAAAGGAGCTTAGAATTCAACATGCTCCTTTGTTGGTGCATCGGCAAGGCAGCCAGTCAGATTAAAGAATTCTATACTTTGCCCGAGCAAGGTCAACTGTTCAACTATGACCGCCTCGCCATCAATGTGATTGTGAACAATATTGATGGCGGTATCAACTCATGCGACATTCCATTTACCGATGATTTGGATGAGTTCAGCACCGATTACATCAACTTGACCCAGTCGGCGAAAAAGAACTGTGCAAGCAGTTTTCAGGAAGACATGATGGTAATAGGGACATCGGCGATGACGGCAACCGAACTCGACAGCATCGTCAACCAGTACACCGACCAGTTCTGCAACCCGATGGTGATGTGGGGCCGTTACCGCAAGAAGTGGCTGAAGGTCACCCTTCCCATCTCGTTCCAGTTCCATCACGTACAGATGGACGGTGGCCACGCCGCGCGTTTCCTGGAAGAACTACAAAAGGTTATTAAAAACATATAGCAGATACCGCAAGTTGTTTGGAAGTTTCTGCAACTGTCAGTAACTTTGTTGCAGTTAACCAACAAAGAATATGTAAATCTCAAAATGGTTTAAGGGCTTCATTATGAATATCAGATTAGAACAACCCGAGGATTACCGTGAGGTGGAGGATCTCACCCGTGAGTCCTTCTGGAACGTTTATCGTCCAGGTTGCACCGAGCATTATGTGCTTAACCAGTACCGCAGCAATCCCGATTTTGTCCCCGAACTGGACCTGGTGATGGAAGAGGACGGCAGGATTATAGGCCATGTCATGTTCTCGATGGCAGAACTTGTCCTTGACGACGGCACACATCGCTCCTCATGGACCTTTGGCCCCATCAGCATCCATCCCGACTATAAGCGCAAGGGCTATGGCCTCAAACTGTTGAACTATGCGTTGGAGAAGGCCCGTGGATTGGGCGTGGGCTTCCTTTGCATGGAGGGTAACATCGATTTCTACCGCCATGCGGGCTTCGACCTGGCCAGCAAACTGAAGATTCATTATCACGCCGAGCCACGCGATGCCGAGGTGCCTTATTTCCTTGCCCAGGAACTCATCCCCGGCTGGCTGGAGAGAAACGGCATCACCGAGGCGACCTATGGCCCGCCCAAGGGCTACTTTGTCGCCGACGAGAACCCCGAGGCTTTCGAGGCCTATGAAGCGACATTCCCCGTGAAGGTGAAAACCTTGTTGCCAGGTCAACTTCCTCAGTTCTGCCAGAGTTGCGGCATGCCGCTCACTAAGAATGAGGATTGCGGCACCGATGCCAACGGGAGCACGAACTTCGACTACTGCCAGTACTGCTACAAGGACGGCAAGTTCTTGCAGGACTGCACGATGGACGAGATGATTGAACATTGCGCCTGGTTTGTCGACGAGGTCAACAAGAACCTGCCGCAGCCCATCACCAGGGAGGAGTACATCGGCCAGATGAAGAGGTACTTCCCCCGCCTGAAGCGCTGGCGCAAGTAGTGGCGGGCAATTGAATCAGGCAAAGCCGGGCATCTTGCCCTGACGGGTGTTGACAAGTGAGGGGCCTTGCTGTGCCGGGAGCGAGGGGGATGCCTTGCCGAGGAAGGCGATTTTTTGTCATGTCGCGGAATTGTGCTACCTTTGCGACAGGTGCCGTCGAGGGTGTTGTCGCCTGCCGATGGCCGATGCATAACCAAGGGTGTGAATCCCTCAAGTTTAACCAAATGACAATGACAATGAAACAGATTCTACTCGTGTTGGCGGCGCTGTTTGTGTTGACGGCATCAGGCAACGACAATCAGGCCACCGACCCGGCGACCGGTAACAAACAAGAAGCAACTACCAACCAAACAATCAGCAAGGAAATGATGGAACAGAACATGAAAGAAGTGCAGGCTTACCTGAAAGAGTGCGGAGCATTCTACATTGCCACTGTCGATGGCGACCAGCCCCGCGTGCGCCCCTTCGGCGTTTCAGAGATTATCAATGGCCGTCTCTACATCATGACGGGCAAGGTGAAGGACGTGTACAAGCAGATGGCCGCGAACGGCAAGTTCGAGATCTGCGCCTTGAAGCCTTCGGGCACCGAGTGGATGCGCCTGAGCGGCGTGCTGGTGGCCGACGAGACCCTGGCAGTGAAGGAGGAGTTCCTCAACCGCAACGAGGGCCTCAAGTCGATGTACAGCGCTGACGATGACAACATGGCCGTCCTCTACATCCAGGACGCCACCGCCCGTTTCTTCTCTTTCTCGGCCCCTGAGCGTCAAGTGCATTTTTGATTCCTGGAGGTTTAACCAAGCGACGTGCAGCCATGAGTGACAACAAAGAGCAGGTCAAGCGCATCCGCAAGATGGAGCGGCAGATGCACCGTGTCGAGGCGGCCGTGAAGCGCCTGTCGGCGGCCCTTGACAAGTGGGACGAGGCCCAGGAGGCCATTGCCGCGCTCCGGGAGTACTACAGTAGCGACCTGTGGCGCCAGGACTTTGCCGACGACGAGGCCGGCCTCTTGCCCGCCGACTTGAAGCGCGGCGTCCTCAGCGAGGACGGCCTGTGGAACCTCCTCGACGACTGCGGGGAGTTGAACGAACGGGTGAAATAGCGACCGCGCTATTGAGTCCCCCTTCTTTTATTGTGACCCGATGAATCCCGTTGCCATCCGCCTCCTCAGCCAGCAACTTGCAGCACCGCAGTTCAGCGATGCCGCAGCGGTCGTCAGCCACATGGGCGCCGTGCAGGCCCAGGAATACCGCATGATGCGGTGGGCCGTGGAGATGCGCACCCGCAAGCCGTCGGCATGGGCTTTCAAGGCGGCCTTTGACAGCGGACGCATCATCCGCCTGCACCTGATGCGTGGCACATGGCAACTGGTCACAGCCGAGGATTACTGGCCCCTGCTGGATCTGTGTTCCCCCAAGGCCATCGCAGTCACGCGCGGATGGATGCACAGCAACCGTATCGACATTCCCGAGCAAGAGCATCGGGCCATCGGCGACATACTTGCCCAGACGGTTGCCGATCAAGGGAGTGTGACCAAAGAGGATTTCGTCCAAGCCCTTATCGAGCATGATATCGTCATGGATGCCCATCGCCTGTCCTACCATATCCGCATGGCCGAGATGACGGGACTGCTGTGCAGCGGCGACCTCTTGCCTATGAAGGCCTCCTATGCCTTGACGGCCGATAAGGTGGGACAGAGGAGCACCATTGACCGCGACGAGGCCCTGATGCTGCTGGCACGCAGGTATTTCCAGAGCCGCCAGCCCGCCACGCTAGAGGACTTCGTGTGGTGGTCGGGCTTGAACATCGGCGATTGTCGCCGTGGAATCGCGCTGTTGGGCGACACGATTCACGACGTGGCGTGGCGTGGCCGGGTCTTCTACCTCACCGATGACTGCCGCACGCGAGGTTACCGCAGGGGCAAATACCTCTTGTTGCCCCCCTATGACGAATACCTCATTGGCTATAAGAGCCGCGATGTTGTGCTGCCGTCACAGCACACCCACCGCGCCCACAACAATAGCGGTATCTTCCATCCCGTCATTGCCCTGGACGGTATCATCTGCGGCAACTGGGCACCCTTCAAGGACAGCCGCCAGGCTGTATTCTTTGATGACGTGCACGACGAGGCTGCCCTCGATAGCGCTTGGAAGGTGTATGATAGTTTTAAGTTTTGAGTTTTAAGTTTTTAGTCCCTAGTCCATAGTTTCTAGTTTCTAGTCGCTGGTTTTTAGTTTTATCCGAAATAAAGTACACTCAACGATGACACTGCAAGAAGCAATCCTGGCCCGGCATAGCGTGAGGGCCTATCAAGAGCAGCCGCTGACCGATGCCGATGCCCGTGCGCTGCAAGACAAGATTGATGAGGTGAACCGCATCGGGCGGCTGCACATCCAGCTCATCCGCAACGAGCCGAAAGCCTTTCTGGGCCCCTTTGCCCGCTATGGCAAGTTCCGCAATGTGACCGACTACCTGGTCATGATTGGCGAGAAGGCCGAGGACTTGGACGAACGCATCGGCTACTATGGCGAGCAACTCGTGCTGTTTGCCCAGACCATCGGGCTCAACACCTGCTGGGTGGGTCTGAGTTATACAAAGATTCAGGGAACCTACGTCCTCAACGACGGCGAGACCATCCAGGCCTACATCTCAATCGGCTACGGCGAGACCCAGGGCGAGACCCACAAAATCAAGCGCATCGACCAGGTGAGCAACATCAGCGACACGTCGCCCGACTGGTTCCGTCGCGGCGTCGAGGCCGCCCTGTTGGCCCCCACCGCCATCAACCAGCAGAAGTTCTCCTTCGAACTCCTGCCTACCGAGGCCGGTCAGCAGCCCCGTGTCCTCGCCAAGCGCCACTTCTCCCTCGTCGGCTACACCCACATGGACCTGGGCATCACCAAATACCACTTCGAACTCGCCGCCGGCACCGACAACTTCCAGTGGGCGTGATGCTCGCTAACGCTCGCAGGTCAAACTCGCTGCGCTAGTAGTTTAAAGGTTAAAGGTTAGAGTTTAAAGAGGCGTCCGCTGCCGAAAATAAAAGGAAAACAAGAAATACAAGATATACAAATTGACATCTGCGCGGGCTTCCCGTTGCAGGGATGTAGAGACGCAAAATTTTGCGTCTCCCGTTAGACAAAACAATCCGCCTTGTAGAGACGCAAATTCTTATCTCTACAAGGCGGATGCTTATTTGTGTTTTTTGTTGTTCTTACTATCTGATCAAGTTGTTACGGTTGTCTGATTAGAGGAGGGTGTGGATGAAGGTGGACATCGCATCGTTGTGGCGGCGGACGTCGCGGTAGAGGGTTAGTTGATTGCGGGTGCGGTCTAGGTTGTGGGTGGGATACTTGATTTTGTAGTAGGTATCGCCGTTCAGGTAGTCGGTCAGGAAGCGCACGCACTGCATGAAGGGGAACAGGGCCACGGCATAGGGCAGCAGTTCCACCTCGATGGGCGTGAGGAAGTCGCGGGCCGACTCGAGATAGCCTGTGGTGAAGGCTTTGAAAATCTCCTCGTTGAAGCCCACACGCGACAGGTCGGGGTCGTCTTCGGCGGTGAAGTTGGCGCCGGTGCGCAGGAAGTCGCCGTAGTCCGAGAAGATGAACGAGGGCATCACGGTGTCGAGGTCGATGACGCACAGCACCTGGCCCTGCTGGTCAAACAGCATGTTGTTGACCTTGGTGTCGCAGTGGCAGATGCGCTTGGGCAACTTGCCCTCGCGATGGAGGCGTTCGGCCCGGCACATCTCGTCGGCATCGCGCTCCAGTTCATCGACGATGTCGCGCACCTCGGCGAGGCGCCCGGCGGCATCGTTGGCGACGGCCTCACGCAGTTGGCGCATGCGCAGTTCCATGTTGTGGAAGTCGGGGATGGTCTCACCCAGTGGCTCGGGGACATCGACCAGCATCTTCTCGAAGTTGCCGAATGCCTTGCCGCAGTCTCGGGCGCTCTCGGGGGTGACGGCCTCGTTGGTGACAGTATCTGGGATATACACCATCACGCGCCAGTAGCGGTCGGCCTCGTCGCGGTAATAGGACTTGCCACTGCGGGCTTTGACAAATTGCAGCACGCGGTAGTCGATGTCGTCGGTATTGCTGGCTTCCAGCCTGCGGCGGATGTGGGCGGTCACCACCTCGATGTTGTGCTGCAGCAGGTCCACGTCCTGGAAGATGGCGTTGTTGATGCGTTGCAGCACATAGTCGGGCGCGGCACCGTCGGTGACGACATGGTAGGTGTCGTTGATGAGTCCGTTGCCCAGGGACTTGACCTCGTTGACCGTCCCCATTATCTCAAATTGTGCCAGAATGCTGGCCGTGTCGATAGCGTTCATTGGGTTTAAGTTTTTTTTAAGTTATAAGTTTCTAGTCCCTGGTTTCTAGTCCCTAGATTCTAGATGCTCTAGATATTCTAGACCATCTAGTGGAATCAATTCCTCATTTCTCATTCCTCATTCCTCATTCCTCATTCCTCATTTCTCATTCCTCATTCCTCATTCCTGCTCGGCGGCGCCTTTGGCTTTGAGTTGCTTGGTGAATTCTATAGCGGCGGCGCGTGTGGCGGCCTCCTCTTCGGGCTTGGCCCAGGCATGGCGGTAGCCACGGAACCTGCTCCACTCGCCTCGGGTGAAATCGGGCACCTGCACGGGTTTGTTGCCGTTGTTCATCGAGAGGCTACCCAGTTCGGCCAGGCAGCACCACTCGGCCAGGTCATACACGTCGATGTCGAGCGGCAGACCGTTCTGCAGGCAATAGACCAGGCGCGAGTCCATAATGAAGTCCATGCCGCCGTGGCCGCCCACTTCGCGGGCCTCCTCACCGTAGCGGGTCACGAGCGGCGAGGTGAACTTCTGCAGGAGCGCCTCGGTGTCCTCCTTGCTCAGGTAGGAATGGCCCGTATAGTCCTTGCTGACATTGACTCCGGCCTTTTTCATTACATCGGCGGCCAGCGCATAGCCCTCGACAGGATATTTGTTGACAAAACCCTTGGTGCCGATGAGTTGGTACATGCGGTTATAGGGTTGCGGAGTCATCACGTTGTGGTGGATTTCAATGACCTTGCCCTTCTCGGTCGAGATGAGCGTGGTGGTGTGGTCACCGTTCTTGAAGTTGGGGCTATATTCGCCCGTGCGAGCCTTGTAGAGTTCCTGGCCATTAAAGGATCGGGTATCCATTGCCACGAGCGTTCTCATGCGGTCGCCGCGGTGAAGGTTAAGCACCTGGGCGATGGGTCCCAGGCCGTGGGTGGGATAAACGTCACCGCGGAACTTGCTGTTGTAGTCCAAGCGCCAGCCCAACTTGTCATCTTCGCCACGTTTCCAGTATTCGTCCCAATAGGGCGACAACTCGTGGCGGTAAGCCCCTTGCACATAGATGACCTCGCCCAGCAGCCCCCTCTGTGCCATGTAAAGCGAGTTGAGTTCAAAGAAGTCGTAGCAGCAGTTCTCGAGCATCATCACGTGCAGGCGCTTGCTCTCGCTCAGGTTAATGAGCGACCAGATTTCGGTCAGGTTCATGGCCGAGGGCACCTCGATGGCGACATGATGCCCATGCTCCAGCGCCTCACGGGCAATGGGATAGTGGTGGAGCCAGTCGGTGGCGATATACACCAGGTCGATGTCGCTGCGGCTGCACAACTCCTTGTAGCCATATTCGCCATAATAGACGTCGGCTCGCGGCATGGAGGCCTTGCGCAGGATCTGCTGGCATGCCTCGGCGCGGTCGCGCTCGTAGTCGCACAGGGCCTTCACCTCGATGCCGGGGATGTGGGTCCAGCGCTCCACGGCGTCAGGACCGCGCATGCCCAGTCCCACGAAGGCCACCCTCACGACAGGAATCTTCTCCACCGCCAGTCCCACGGCCGACCGCTGGCCCGCAGGGCGTTGCGGCACCTCGGTCACGATGGTCCCGTCCTTGATGGTGTAAGGCCAGTTGAACTGTGCCCATGAACTGAACGGCAGCAATGCCAGTATTGCCAATGCGAGTGAAATCACGTGTCTCTGTTTCATCGTTCTATAGTGTTGGATGATTATTAGTTGATTATTGCTCACAAAAATAGGAAAAAGGCTGTAATCCAGCGGCAAAAGAAGGTGAAATTTTCACCACGAGCCATCATCAACGTGCCGTGAGACGGACTTGAAAACTCATTGCCTCGTCTCGGCCCGCGCGATTTTACCGGTCTCCAGCACAGGGATGGGCCCCACCTGTAGTTGATGGGGCATCTCGGCCCGCGAGAGGCGCGATTGCAGCCATGACCTGATGTCGTCGGGGGTTAGGGTGGAGCCGGGGAGGAGTTCGATTCGGGCATTCAACACCGTCCCGATTCGAGGGTCGCTGGCAGGATACACCACCGAGGCTACGACGTCGGGGTGACTGTTGATGACCCTTTCCACATGCTCGGGATAGACGTTCTCGCCGCCACAGACGACCATGTTGTCGGTGCGGCCACGGTAGAAATATAGTCCCTCGGCGTTGCGCTGGACCAGGTCGCCTGTGTTTTGCCACTTGCCCTTCATGCTGACCATCGCCCAACTGGAACGCACCCACAACGGGCCGATGCCATGGCTGTCGTCATTTCCTACCTTACATCTCACGCCCCGGATGGGTCTGCCGATGGTCACCTCCTGGCTCCTTGCCAGGTCCTCGGGTGTCGCCACCATAAAGAATCCGGCCTCGGAGGTGCCGTACAGGTTGAAGACGACGTTGCCCAGATGCCGCGTCGTCAGGTCTATCCATTTCTTGTCAAGCTGGTCTCCGCCGCTGATGATGCACCTCACGCCCTGCATGAGCGAGGGAGCCTCATCGGACTGCCACAGCCGGGCCAGCATGGCGGGCACCAGGGGCAAGACCTCGATATGCTCCCTGGAAATGGTCTTCAGGGCCTCATCGGCGTCGAAACGTCTCGCAAGGCAGATTTTCTTGCCCATCAGCAACGAGATGATGAGGGTGGAGAGGCCGAAACCGTGATAAACGGGCAAGGGCAGGAACACGCTGTCATACTCATCGATGCGGAGGACCTCCAACAGGGCGAAAAACGGAGGCAGGAACTGAAAGATGGACATCCGCCGAGGGGCCTCCTTGTATCTGCCGCTGGAGCCGCCGGTGAAGACTGAGATGTCGCCGCCGCGTGTGACGTGCGGGATGGATGTCTCGTCGTTGCCCCTCTTGAGCGATAAGGCGTCGAACAGGTCCTCGGTCTCCCTTGTCAGACATGGTAGGCCCTCGGGGATTCGCGTGCCCTTCAGTTCGGCGTCATGGATGAGCAGTTTGAGGTCGTTGTGCTCGACGAACTCCATCAACTTAGTGGAAGCCATGTCGGTATTGACCAGTTTTATCCTGACGCCCAGGCGTGACAATGCTGGCAACAGCAAGGCTCCCATGTAGTGGCTCCTGCATAGCAGACCGACATTGGTACCGGCCTTCAAGCCGTAATCGGCATGGAGAGCCCGTGTCAGGCGTTGGGCCAGGTCATACATCTCCCTGTAGGTGAACCTTTTCCCGTCCGACACCAGCCCGCAGCGGTCAGGGTAATAACGAGCCGAGAACCGCAGCAGTGCCATCAGTGAGATGCCGTCACGGGCAAAGCAACTGGCCAGACAGCAGATACCGCCCGGTGTGATGATGTTCAGTTTGACCAGTTTTGCCAATATGGTTCTGTTCATGACCGCCCTCCTCAATGCTGATTGTCATTTGCCCCCAATGGCCCACCACGGCCTGTAGCAGAACTTTCGGCCCATGGCCAGCCGCAGCAGGATACAAGCCGCTTCGTCGGCCGAATAGGCGGGCAGACTCTTGTACTTCTCGTTAACATCCGACATCGGGGTGTGGACCAGAGGCATATAGGCTACCTGGACTTTTACCCCCAGTTGCCGATACTCCCTGCGTGCGGTCCTGCACCAGGTGTTGGCAGCACATTTTGAAGAGTGGTAGGCCGACCAGCCCGGGACGAATGGATACAGGCTGCTCACCGACGAGGTATAGACAATGCGGCCGTTCGCCCTCCTCAATGCCGGCATCAGGGCCAGCGACAGGGCCACCAGCGAACGGTAATTCAAATCCATGCAGCGGTCAAAATCATGCATCCTGTCGATGGAGGCGTCTATGGCCCGATGGATGGATTTCCCGGCGTTGCCGAAGAGGCAGGACACAGACGGGAGTTGCTCCCTGAGTTTGACGCACAGGGCATCTAACAGGTCGCGTTGCCTTAAATCGATGGCGGCATAGCAAGCCTCACAACCGTTCTCCTTTGCCCGATTGCACAGGGCCTGCAGTTTCTGTTCGTTCCTCGCAATCAGGTAGAGGTTGGCCTGGGCCTTGATTAACTTGAGCGTCAACGCCTCGCCGATGCCCGAAGTTGCCCCCGTGACGACAACCCACCTGCCGGCGAAGGCTTCTTTCAGCCTCTCGTCGCTGACAGACACCGGCGGATAAACGATATGTTTCCAGAAATTGCCCAAAATTGAAAATACCAGGGTACAAATATAGGGAAAAAACCGCAAATGACGAAAACTGAGGCGAAAAACCGGGAAACATTGCCTCTACTCAATCCTCTTGACGCTTCGGCTAAACCCGTAGAGACCGCCTCTCAAGCATTGGGTTTTAATTATATCGCGCACGATATAATGTTAAACTATCTTAAAGTTCGGGAAAAATCGCTTGCGATATGATATTTTTGTTATAACTTTGCAGCGAAAACAATTAGCGCAATAACGATTTATAATTTATTAATAAGATATGGCAACAATTTATGATTTTAAGGCTCTGACGAGCAGAGGCAAGGAAATAGATTTTTCGGAGTTCAAGGGTAAAGTGCTGTTGATTGTCAACACCGCCAGCAAGTGTGGCTTCACACCCCAGTTCGCCGGCCTGGAAGAGTTGAACCAGAAGTATAAGGACCAGGGTCTGGTCATCATCGGCTTCCCCTGCAACCAGTTCAAGGAGCAGGACCCGGGCCGTGACGGAGAGATTGAGGAATTCTGCCAACTGAACTATGGCGTTACCTTCCAGATCATGAAGAAGACCGATGTGAACGGCCCTGAAGCGGAACCCATCTTCGAGTACCTGAAGGCCCAGGCTCCCACCGAGGAGTATCACGGTCTCAAGGCCAAGGGTGTCGCATTGCTCTTCAAGTCGATCAGTAACAGCGTGGAGAAGGACAGCGACATCAAGTGGAATTTCACCAAGTTCCTGATTTCAAAGGACGGTGAAACCATCAAGCGTTACGCACCCACCACCGAGCCCAAGGACTTTGAAAAGGATGTTGAAGCCATGCTGGCTTAATCAGGAATGATGCACGCAGAATTACAGTTAGACAATCAGATCTGCTTCCGTCTCTATTCGGCAGCCAGGTTGGTCACGCAGTCCTACACACCGATGCTCAATGCGCTGGGCATCACCTATCCGCAGTACCTCGTGCTGATGGTGCTGTGGGAGAAGGACTGCCAGCCCGTGAATGACATTGCCCATCGGCTGCTGTTGGAGACAAACACTGTGACCCCGCTGCTGCAACGCATGGAGAAACTGGGCATCATCGTGCGCAAGAAAGGCGAACAGGACAAGCGGCAAAATATCGTCAGCCTGACCGAGCAGGGTAAAGACCTGGAACAGAAGGCCAGCGAACTCATCCCCGCCGGAATGGGCAAGCAACTTGAAGCCTGTCCGTTGAAGCCCCAAGACTATCAAAACCTCGCACAGCAATTAGACATGATTATTGACACTTTAAAAAAATAATAGAATTATGGCACATATGTGTGAAAACTGCAAATTCCGTGCTCACTACGACCGGAAGCCCGCCTCCCTGATGGGGCGCTTCTGGCGTTGGCACATCAATTTCTGCCCTGGCTGGAAGGCCTACTTCACCAGCCTGAGCGACGAGCAAAAGGAAGAACTGCGCGAGAAGTATAAATTCACTAAATATCAGTAATGGAAATGAAGAAAATGATATTAGGCCTCATGGCCATGATGGGCGTGCTGACCGTGTCGGCACAGGGTATCTATGACATCTCGGTAAAGGATGATCTGGGCAAGGATGTTTCACTGGCCGACTACAAGGGCAAGGTGATGCTGATTGTGAACACCGCCACCCGTTGCGGATTCACGCCCCAATATGATGAGCTGGAGGCGCTGTATGAGAAATATCATGACGCAGGGCTGGAAATCCTGGACTTTCCCTGTAACCAGTTTGGCGAGCAGGCTCCTGGCACCATCGAGGAGATTCACCAGTTCTGCACGCTCAACTTCAACATCAAGTTCCCGCAGTTCGACAAGATTGACGTGAATGGCGGCAGCGAGTCACCGCTCTATACCTTCCTGAAAGCGAAGAAGGGTTTCGGCGGCTTCGACCTCAACGACCAGAGGGGGAAATTCATGGATGAGATGCTCCGCAAGCAGGATGCCGACTACGACAAGAAGTCCGACATCAAGTGGAATTTCACCAAGTTCCTTGTTTCTCGCGATGGCCGTGTGGTGAAGCGCTACGAGCCGACGGATAAGATGACCGACGTCGATGCCGATATTCAGCTCGAGTTGAACCCCGTCCTGAGCAACATGATGGCCAGGCGCTCGGTGCGCAAGTATCTCGACAAGCCTGTTGAGCACAAGAAACTGGAGATGATCGTGCGTGTCGGCATCAATGCCCCAAGTGGCATGAACCGCCAGCCGTGGATTGTCCGCGTGGTGGAAGACCAGCAGCTGATTGCCGACGTGACTGAAGTTTACAAGCGCAATAACCCCGAGCAGGTGAAGCGGGACAAGGACTTCAAGAACATGTTCCGCAACGCGCCCAACCTCATCTGCGTCTGCACCCCTGTCGAGGGTGGAGGAGAACTTGATGCCGGTCTGCTAGGCGAGAACATGATGCTGGCAGCACAGGCGATGGGGCTTGGCACCTGCTGCCTGGGTGGCCCGGTGCGCTTCCTGAATGCGAATGCCGATGCCAAGTTCTTCCTTGACCGGCTCGACATCCCCGAGGGCTATAAACTGAATTACATCCTCGCCATCGGCTATCCCGATGAGCAGCCCGAGGCCAAACCCCGCGATGCATCTAAAGTTAAATTTATTAAATAATTAATTTAAAGGAGACATGAGTATGAAAAGCTTTGGTTCAAAACCCTGGGTTCTTCCACAACCCGTATTGATTATTGGCACCTACGACATGTACGGCAAACCCAATGCCATGAACGCGGCATGGGGCGGACAGTGGGATAATGGCGAAATCATGATTTCGCTTGGCTCTCATGCCACGACCGATAATCTCAAAAACAACCGTGACCTGACAGTCGCCTTTGCCACTGCCAAAACTATGGTGGCGGCCGACTACGTGGGCATTACCAGTGGCCGCGACACGCCCGACAAGATGGAAAAGGCTGGCTGGACTGTAGAGAAGGCCCCCAACGTGAATGCCCCCTTGTTCAAGGAGTTCCCGATGAGCTTGGAATGCCGCATCAAGGAAAAACTTGATCAATCAGAACATGGCTATAACCTCGTGGCCCAAATCGTCAACGTCCTCTGCGATGAGAAGTACCTGGCACGCGATGGCGAACCCGATGTGGAGAAAATGGAGATTATCACTTTCGACCCCATTCACCACACCTACATCAAATTAGGAGAGAAAGTCGGACACGCGTTCGCCGACGGTGCTCAAATAAAGTGAGAATCGCAAGCAGGGATGAATCCTTGACGGCATGAACAAACTGGTCGGCCTTCTCAAGTCCCTGATGCCGATACTCGCGGCGGCATACGGCACTGCACTCATCTATATCACTGCATTGCCGCTTGACAGTGACTCGCTGGGTTTTGGCGGCGAGTTACTGTCGTGGCTGCTCACATTGGCAGGAATCGGGCTGACGGTTTTTCTCGTTCAACGGGTAGAGCCGAAATTATTCCCTGTTGCCAGACAATTCCAACTTAAACGGCCAATGGCCCTTCTCATTGTCGGGCTGTTGTTAATCGCTCCGCTCTGGTTTGTCGCGAAAGAATATATCCTATATGGTCTCACGTGCCTGGTTCACACCGTGCAGTTGGAGCCGTTGACAACCTACACGACTTCAGAATTGCGTGAGGAACTGCTGGCCAGTGTTCATGCCGTGTTGCTGGCGCCCATACTCGAAGAACTGTGTTTCAGGCAAATGGCGATTTCGCCATTCCGTAGTCGGCGGGCGCAGATAGCTGTCTGTGTGGTGATGGCCCTATTATTTGGAATGCTTCACGTGCGTAATTTCCCTGGAGCGTTCATCAATGCCTTATTCTACGGAGCGATATTCATCTGGTCACGAAACATCTGGAATAGCGTCGCCCTACATGCCGGCTGCAATCTGACGGCAACGCTGCTTGCGGTTTATTGCTGGCTCGGGCTCGGCGACTTGCAGATGGCGAAAATGCCGGCTATCATCTTGACTGACGCTAAAGTTGTTGTCGGCAGCATAGTCTTGGCCATACTGGGGCTTCTGCTGATATATTCTAAGAGAAATAAAATTACGAAACAAAAAACCATATCATCATGAAAAAGATTATCATTATCGATGGAGGTCCAAGAAAGATTTTCAACACGGCCTCGATGTTGCAGAGATTTGCCGAGGGAGCAAGCTCGGTGAGCAGTGAGATTGAAGTCAAGACAGTGCGCCTGTATGATCTCGACTACAAGGGCTGCATGTCGTGCATGGCTTGCAAAATCAAGGGCAAGGCATCTAACGTCTGCAAGTTCAAGGATGCGCTGACACCGGTCCTGGAAGAAATTGCTCAAGCCGACGGCCTGGTATTGGGCTCGCCGATATACTTTGGTGACGTGACGGGCCAGATGCGCACCTTTCTGGAGCGACTGGCATTCCCCTGGCTCTCCTACAATGACTACAGCATGACTGCTCCAAAGCGGATGCCCGTAGTGCTGTTGGAGACCATGAACGGCCTGCCCGAGCGCAATAACAGCCAGGGCTATGGCTCCATGGAGTATTGTATCAAGGCGGCACTGGGCGAGCCCGAACGTCTGATAGCCTACAATACCTATCAGGTAAAGAACTACGACAATTTCGAACTGGCCGGATTCTCCGAGGAAGCTAAGCGCAAGTATCGTGACGAGCATTGGGAGCAGGATTTGCAGGCAGCCTATGACGCCGGCAAGCGCATGGCCGAGAAGATTTTAGAGTAATGTCCCGCTCGCCCAAAGATGCGTTCCTGCACCTGTGGCACAAATTGAAATCCTGGCTGCAGTCACTCTCTTTCAGGACCGGTGTCATCGTGTTGCTGTGCTGCATCCCGTTCTATATACTGTCCTTTGCCCAAATGCTGCTGCCAATCAGTGTTACGGCAAAGGGCGTGTTATGGACTGTCCTCTTCGGCCTGGCCAAGACCTGCCAATACGGCGGCCTGACCATCCTGGGCGTCGAGGGCTATAAGCGCCTCAAGAACAAGTTCAAGCGCAAAACAACCTGACCTCGGAATCACATTTAGCCAATCAGGATAATCAGGACGATTCCCCTGTTCTCGCAGGCTGGACTATTCGACACGCGTTATCTTGGCGCCGATGGCGTTGAGGCGTTCTTCTATCCTGGCGTAGCCGCGGTCTATCTGCTCGATGTGGTCGATGCGGCTCACACCGTCGGCGCTCATGGCGGCTATCAGCATGGCAACCCCGGCACGAATGTCGGGCGAGACCATGTGGTTGGCCCGCAAGCGGATGTGGTGGTCATGTCCGATGACAACGGCGCGGTGAGGGTCGCACAGGATGATTTGGGCACCCATGTCAATGAGTTTGTCCACAAAGAAGAGGCGACTCTCAAACATCTTCTGATGAATCAGGATGCTGCCATTGGCCTGCGTTGCCACCACCAGCAGCACGCTCAGCAAGTCGGGGGTGAGTCCCGGCCACACCGCATCGGCCAGTGTCAGGATTGAACCATCCAGGAAACGTTCTACTTCATAGTGCTCCTGATGCGGGATGAACATATCGTCTCCGCGCTTTTCCAGCCTCAACCCCAGCTTGCGGAAACTGTCAGGGATGATGCCCAGGTTGTCCCACGAGACATCCTTGATGGTCAGTTCGCTGCCCGTCATGGCCGCTATGCCAATGAAACTGCCCACCTCGATCATGTCGGGAAGGATGCGATGATGCGCACCGCACAAACGGTCCACACCCTCGATGGTCAGCAGGTTGGAGGCAATGCCGGAAATTTTCGCCCCCATCTGGTTCAACATCCGGCACAGTTGCTGGATATAGGGCTCACATGCCGCATTGTAGATGGTCGTTGTGCCCTGTGCCATGACGGCAGCCATCACAATGTTGGCCGTTCCCGTCACTGATGCCTCGTCAAGCAGCATGTAAGTTCCTTTCAGGCGCCCCTTTGACTCAAACAGATAGGCTCGCTTTTCGGCATCGAACGCATATTCCGCTCCCAGGTTGCTGATGCCCCTGAAGTGGGTGTCCAGGCGGCGACGCCCGATTTTGTCTCCTCCGGGGTTGGCAAAATACATTTTGCCTAACCTGCTCAACAGCGGCCCAATCAGCATCACTGAGCCCCTTAATCGGGCACATTCCTTCATGAAGTCTTGGCTCTCGATGAACTCGGTATTGATGTGCTCAGCCTTGAAACTATAGGTGCTGTCATCCAGTTGCTTGACGATGACGCCCATATCGCCGAGCAAGTGAATGAGGTTGTTCACGTCCAGGATGTCGGGGACGTTCTCTATGATGACCTCTTCGGTAGTAAGCAGGGTTGCGCAGATGACTTCCAACGCTTCATTTTTGGCTCCTTGAGGTATGATCTCGCCGTGAAGGCGATGGTTCCCTTCTACGATGAATGATGCCATGATATTCAGATTTTTTTTAGTGTATTAGATGTAGCTTACTTCTGGTTCAAGTTGTATGTGGAATTTCTCGAAAACACTTTGCTGGATGAGGGCGGCCAGTTCCATGATGTCGTTGGGTCTTGCATGGCCCCTGTTGACAAGGATCAACGGTTGCTTCTCATAGACACCGGCCCCGCCGTGCCGCTTGCCTTTCCACCCGCATTGCTCGATGAGCCATGCTGCCGGAACCTTGATGTGGCGGTCATCTACCTCATAATGGGGTACATCGGCATGGGTGGCTGCAATTTGTTGGAAGGCCTCAACTGGAACCACCGGGTTTTTAAAGAAACTGCCGGCACTGCCCATTTCTTTGGGCTCAGGCAGTTTGGAACGGCGGATACCAATCACCGCTTCGCGAATGGCCTGGGCCGTGGGTTCCTCGCCATGTGAGGAGAATTCCCGCAGTGGGCCGTAGTCCAGATGGACCACCGGGATGAGCGACAGCCTGAAGACCACTGCAGTGACAATGTATTGCCCCTTCAAGCGGTTCTTGAAAATGCTGTCACGATAGCCATACTCACATTCATTGACCTGGAACACCCGAGGCTGACCAGTGGCGACTGCTATCGTCTCCACCTCATGAATGATGCTTTCCACTTCCACACCATAGGCTCCGATATTTTGGATGGCCGAGGCTCCGACTTCTCCCGGTATATAGGACAGGTTCTCGGGCCCGAAATAGTTGTTTTGAGCCATTCGGGCACAGAAGTCGTCCCACACCACGCCCGAGCCCACGCGAAAGTAGATGTGCTGTTCGTCGCGGGAAACTTCCTCAATGAACTTGATGTCGGAATGCAGGATGGTCCCGTCAAAGTCCCTGGTGAACAGCAGATTGCTTCCGCAACCAATGTGCAGGATGCGTTCGCCGCGCTCCCTGAGGGTCGCCAAGACCTCGATGAGTTCATCCACCGTTTTGTAGTTGATGAACTGCGCTGCTTTCACATCCATCCCGAAGGTGTTGTGCTCGAGCAGTGAGTAATGATGTTGTATGGTGATGGCCATGTCTCTCATTGTAAAATTGATTTAAGACCGCAAAGGTACTGCAAGCCGAGCGAAATCAAACTAAAAAACGATAGATTTCTCCCGAAATGTGAAGATTGTGGGCGAAATCTACCACTTTTCTTGTAGATATCGCCCAGAACGGATGATCAGTGTTGTCTCTAAAACTCTACTTCCCGATGCAGAAGATGCAACTCATTAATTATCAGTTGATTATTTATTAAACGGTACAAATATGGTAGAGTTTTGCAGTACAACTTTCAAAGCCTTCACATTTAACACTTTTGACTTAGTTTAACGGTCATTTTGCTATAAACACTAAATGGCATATAAATAGTCGAGCTTCACCTAGCTTTGAATCATACCTATGTATTTACCATGTGTCGAAGCCTTCCACAAAAATTAATAATCAACACGATCTATCAGTTCTCGCCCCCTCCACTCTGTATTCGGCGCAGCAAGATACAGCGACCCATACATCTCATACATTTCAAAATTCTCCGACACATCCTCTATGATGAATTTCTCCCACCAACTCACCAGTTCTGGAATTTGCTTACAATACAGTTCCTTGTCAAAGTCCACAGGTTTAGGTGCTAGATTCAACAAGTTCTGGTATCTTGCTTTTGCTCCAGGATGTGTTTGCCTGCCATTTGGTGGAAATATTGTATTCTCAGCAGCTTCATAGATGGCCAGCGATGCGAACCACATCATGGTGGCATAATATATCCTCGCGTACCAATCCTCATTCCATTTCGGATAGGTCATTGCTCCGATGTCAGCAGCAAACTCCTTCTTTTGGCTTATATTATAAGCATTGAGCATCTTGTAGTCCGTCTCATCATCAAAATGTGCCTTCAGTACAGCCTGCTTCACCGTTGCCTCTTTCGTCAGGTCTCCATTGATGTAATGGCTATATTCATGTGCAGCAATAAACGTTATCTGTTGTGGATAGATAGGGGCTATCACCTTCTGTATATCATTTGGGACAATGCCTCGTGGATCCATCTCAAAGTCCAACGCCTCACGCTGCAACATTATTCTGATGGCAATTCTCATAGCTTGAACCCGTACCTCCATTGGAACCTTATCAGCTAAACGAAACAATGCTAGACAAGAGAACTGAGAGAAATATTTCAGTGCTATGCTGAATGTCGAGCAAATGCCATATGGGGTGTCAAAGATATGGCCGTTAGGGTCATTGGTAATGATAGCGCCAAACGCCACTTGTCGGCATAATGCTTCTTTCTCTTTGTCCAAGTGATGTAGTACGTCTATATAGTTATAGGCCGTGAAG
Source organism: Sodaliphilus sp. (assembly GCA_045541835.1). Taxonomy (GTDB): domain Bacteria; phylum Bacteroidota; class Bacteroidia; order Bacteroidales; family Muribaculaceae; genus Sodaliphilus. The sequence goes on from JAZQJW010000060.1 coordinate 40,750, forward strand.
TATTTCTCCAGAGCCCATTTCCATCCCATAGCCTCATACCTTCTGCGTTCGTGCAGGAATAATCGGTATAGTCGCATGTTGTCCGCTATCGTCTCTGCCCGCAGTCGCAGGATATAGTCTTGCGCATTCTGTACGTTCAGAACTCGCTCCAGTTCGCTTCGTGAACAGATACTACTAAACCAGTTTTTTTCAAGATTTATATCAAATTTATCTGCCATCTATATTCATTATTTCAGCATATCACTAGTCAACTTGGCAAAGCATCGCTCATTGTCCTTCAGAAAGTGTTCATGAAACAAATCCTCTCGAACCCTCGCTTCTGTACATCCCAACAATCGCGCTATCTTCCTTCTGGCACTTTGCGGGTACCTTGCCTTCAATTGCTTGATTCTCATCGCCTCCGGCTTATGAAACTCGTACCGTTCTTCCAGATGGAAGAAATTAACAGGCTCCCTGAACCCATTTTTACACCTGAAATAGATATAATACTCCGTTTTCTTCTTAAAGGCTGTGTCAGGGCCACGGTGCATCCGAAGTCGTATCTTCACATTATCTTCAAATTCGTAGTTTTCAGAAACAGGACTAAACTTTGCCCATTCCACTTTATTTGCCCCAATAACGTGATCAGACTTTATTCTCGAATTACACACTTGGCAGCTTGGAACAAAGTTGAAAAGCGACAGTCCTAATATAGGGCAATGTGTTTTGGGCAAGTAATGATCAACATCAAAATGCTGGCGTACCATTGCCCGTCCACTTACGGTCACTTGATAAGTATTCACGTATGCCAATTCGCAATAGTGACAACTGCATATGCTTAATTCATCGGCATATTTGTGAAAGAACTTTGCTATCCTACTATCATAATGTTTATAATATCTGAAGATCTTATCCAGTTCTTTATACTCTTGGCTTCTTTCTTTGTTCCCAGTGCTTGCGTTAACGACCTTCTCCTGTACCTGCGTCAATTGCACAAACCTATCGTACACATCAGCCAGCGCATCGACATCGGCTACGATTAACTGCTCTACAGTCTCAGGGATATTGGTCACATTATTCCTGAGTTTCCAATTATTCCACCCATCTTCCATCGTCTGCAGCTCGTGTGTTGCATAAATGGCTTTATAATTGGTCTTCAAATCATCAAATTCTCGACTGCTTCGCTGTGGGTACTTAATTCTCTTCATGATCTATCCCCCTTTCATGCCACTCAGCAACCTCATCAAGCATATCATTGAGTTCATCTCTAAGGTATTCATCACCCACTGAACTGGCTACATACATCATTCTTGCCCAGTCTCTCTCAACTATTTCTTCATAAGTCTCTTTTGTTATTTGCAAACCATTAATGGTTTGCAAATCGGCTTGCCATCTATTGTAAAAACCAACAATCCTCTCTATCTCCCTCTTGGCCAGTTCTCCGACCGTATAAGGCAGGAAGAACGTATTGTTAAACAGGTCATGAATGTTGGCGGCAAAGGTTTTTCCTTCCAAACGGTCGTCCTTGGACCGAGATAAACAAAGGATATTCTCATCTGGTATATCGCTTAGCACAAAGGGTGAATGGGTTATCAGCGTCACATTGATGCCGCTTATACTTTCCAAATTCAAGCCTTTGATCGCATCAACCAACAAACAGACAAAACGCCGCTGCAAGTCTGGATGGAAATATAACTCCACCTCGTCAAGCATTACATTAACATAGTTGTATTTCAACGATTGCAGATGATTCATCTCATTATTGAAATCTTGTTTGGCCGATTCAATATTCTTCAGATGATATACTATATTACCCAATGTATAGGCAATCTGCCTTTCACCTGCGCTCAAACCTTCAAAGGGTATAATATGCAAGCTCTTGTTTCCTAGTTTTCTGTATTCATCGAAATGTTCGTTATCTACAAGTTGTAATATCACATTGATGATTGGGTATGGCGGTGGTAGTAAATCTTCTATCGTGATCGGATGATAGTCCGCATCAGGATACAACTGACTTCCAATTTTTGTCGTCATCCAGGCATATATCGAATCCAAATCCACCACCACATCCTTATTCATATAGTACTCTTCTTCTTTGCAGAATCTGAGGTATGCAAGCACTTGTCTCAGTTTCTGGGTTCGATGCGATGAATCCTTTATCAGTTCTGTCAAGTGTGTACTGAGTTCCGCTTGGGGTTTTTCCCCGTTCAGGCTTTCCCATGCTTTTGAATAGTGCTTATAACTCCAGAATATCTTTATCGTCTTATAAATAAGATAGTCCCATGCCCTTTGCTCAGGTGTCCCCTGTTTGATCTCTTTATATTCTACCCCTATGGCTTTTGCCCAGAAGTTCCTGATTGGATCAACAAGACTTCGGAAAAGTTCTTTCTGATCTTCGTCCAAATCAAACTTTTCGTTCATAATCCCTTCTACAACTCCCTTATAGTTTTTTGTCTCCGACCTATAAAAGTAGAAGGCCACCAGATGATGGGTATTGTTAATCACCCTAAAAGGAAAACCATGACTGTTCTTGGCTTTAACAAAAGCAAGCGATATGAGATTATGCTTCCCGAGATAGTTCACATTGGCAGCGTTCACATAGCCGTTATTCCTCATTGGGTGTATCACAACTGGCGTCTGATAACCGTCATTCTTATGGAACACGCCCTTCAACCAATATTCATCTTCTGGCTTGTTGTCTTTTGGCCTAATTTTCCTCAGTATAGACAACTTTGCGTCATTTGTCCGCTCGCTAATGTAGTCCCTGTAGTTGTAGGCATAAAGTGAATAATTGGCAACCAACGTATAGAACCAGTCTGTTAAAACATGGTGAAGATCATCTTGTGCTGGAAGTAATTTCTCCGATGGTTCATTTCCACCCAAAACAGTGGTAGTAACCCCTGGTTTATAGATCTCCACCACTTTTCCGTTCAACCTTTCGTTATCGTAAATGCCTGCAAGTTGATGCACATCTGTTTCGTATGTTGTTACATACAACACTTTTCCCAAGCAAGTAAGAATCCTGACTTTAGTGTCAACATATACCGCAAGCGCAGCATACACATTATCAATATAGTGCAGATGCTGCGCACTCGAATAAACATAGTCTTCACCTATAATAGCTGCAGATAGATTATTGACAAGACGGATTACCGTATCCACTATGGTACTCTTTCCCGTTCCATTCTGTCCTATGATGGCACTGAAGCCAACGTTTATCCCGGCCGCTTCAGTATAAAGAAGAAAGCTAGAATCAAAAGCGTTCTCTTCAACTTCTATATGAGATATGGTGGGAACATTAGGATTACCGTCTTTATCTTCAACAATAGTAAACCCTTTATTGAAATAAAGCCAATCATGACCATACAGGTTCTTCTGTATGTTCATGGCTTTTTTAATGTTCTCACTATCCTTTTCCTGACAAGGATAAAAACGTATTCCTATCAGCTTAAGCCCTCTCGATGGCATGACAAAGCATTCTTTCTGATTGTCATTTTCATCGATAATACTTAAAACGACAGGTTTCATCCATTCTCTCTTTACACCTTCTGATTCTTGCATACTCATTCAGGTATTTTTACCATCAACACTGCCTGATTATTATATTCTTCTCCCAGATGTCCAAGACATTCCGCCTTGAAATGGTGTATTTCTTTCGGGGTTAACCCGTCTTTAAATATCTTCAGATTGGTATGTATCTCTATCGAGGCAATTTTTTCAGTATCAAGGTAGTACTCACTGAGTGCCCCATTGTTGTAATCAGTAATAAAGCCCCTCATCACATTATCTAAATACCACTCTGTATGCGCTTTCTCAATATTTGGGAATAGCGCCTTGTCCTTACTCCGATAGCGGGTTAAATCTCTGTCTTCATGTATAGAATACGAAAGCGCAGTTGGAGAATGTTTCAATAAGAACAAACATTCATCCACGTTCCCTTCCGGTATCTGTATATTCTTTTGGAGTATCTGTATTCGTGCAAGCAGCGTCTCATTGATATGATTCTTATAGAAACTCGTAGCCATTACTTTTGTAGAAACAGTATCATGCAAGATAAAACGATAAAACTCTATAAAATCTATATCATTTTCATCTATCACAGAAACTTTACCATCTTCTGCAATATTCAAATACGGAATTGCATCGAGGCCTTCTTTTACCTCAGCATCGCTGACAGTAAAGCCATCCCGTACACCATTAATCCACTTCGTTATTTCATCTAAGGTGTGTACTTCGTCAAGTGTATAGCTCAATACTAACGAACGGATGAATGAGCGCCTCTGTATAGCCTCTTGTTCCTCTTTAATATCAATATATAGACGGGATTCCGTTTGCGATTCTATCAATCCTTTGAAAGAATCCAGATTGTCATCAACCACATTTGATAAGTCATCTTTCAGTATCGTGTACTCTCCATTCGGAAAACAGACATGCCAGTAGAAACAATTCTCATAATATATTATATTCGTATCTACGACATCCTTCCTAGAATACTGTCCAATCATCTTTGGCACCTGTTTTTCAGGTATCATTTGATGAATGGCATTGATATGGGCCAATAGGTCTTTGCCAGTAATAAGGGTTATATAATTGTCTGACTTAATATCCTTATATGAGCCCAATACATTACCGTTAGCACCATTCAAAGCGATCATCAGTCCATGCGTCATCTGGTTCTTTCTCTGTTCCAAATGCAATTTTCCGATAAACTTCAACCAGTCGTTCATCGAAATAAGGTCGTTGCGTGATTTACATTCACAAATCAAGCTCACGTCTCCTCCTATGGGCTCCCTTTTTGTAGCTACAACATCTAATTCGTTGCCGCCAGACTTAACCTCATTACGAACAACGGAATAGCCCATACTTTTAAGGATAGCAGTTGTTAAGGCTTCCAATTGAGAACCTTTATCGTCATTTGTCTTTCCATAAACAAATATCTTCATAAAGTGGTAGTATTTTGATTATCCTTTTAAAACTCAACATAATTCTCTCCTGCTCACACGGTATCAATCACCACAGTCCCCTTCATCCCATCATACCCTGCAACCGCTCCTTGATAACGCTCATCACCTCGTTAAACGGAAGTTCATCCTTATACTTTATCTTCTTCAAGTACGATTTCCACATCTTCTGACGTACCTCGTTCTGAGCAAACTCATCACTGAACACCACATGCTCTGCATCTGGCCGCGTCCCTCTATTGGCAAACACCTCAACCACGGCCTCCTTCAGCAACTCATCGTCCACTTTGTCCGCTTTCAGAAGAGTATACACATCAAAGAAATCCTTCATCCTGCTGTTAATCGTACCGCGGTCTATCATCGTTTGGAACTTCTCGGCCACTACCGTCTCAAGCGAATAGGCCTCCACATTCACGGCAGGCAGACCCTCAATCAGCAGCGGATAGTCCAGCTGGGCAGGATGCGGCACAATCACATCGCCAAATCCTACGTCAATCGAAAACGGCTGCACTATCGTATCCATGTGTGCTGTCATATGGACACGAGTGCCATTATACTCCTTCTCCATGGTAATTTCCTCCAGCCATACATCATCCTCACCGCACTCAAACGTAACGCCATCCTCCTCGCACGCTATGCTGCTTATCTCCAGCATAATGCGCTTTATGTTCTCCTTGTCACGGCTGATATGGTCGCCCAGAAAGTCCATGTCACGAGTCGGGCGCGCTGCAAACCGCTCATGAGCATACAGCAAGGCTCCACCCTTCAGGAAGAAATTCTCCCTGTATGCACTCATTGACAACCTATACAAGAACCTCTCCTGTACAAAGCGGAGCAGAATCAGGTTATAGTTCCCCCCCTTCGTCTTCTGTGCCAGGTTCAACAGCTTAGTCCTGTTCGATTTCCCGTAGTTCTTTATTTCTGCCATAACCATTAACCTTGAATCATTAACCCTTAATCACACCATTACGTTCAGATATTGAGTCATTATCGTTCCAATGCGCATCTTTCCCGCATATTCCGTCAGCCTCGCAATATTCCTGTCCTTGCGTCTCAGGTAAGCTCGCAGCACCTCCGTCATCACGTCCATTCCCACCTTGTTCCTGAAACGCACCACGTCACACACCGACCGCTCAATGTCATAGATCCGCAGCTTATGACCAGCCACGTCCGCTTCCACCACGCCCATCTCATAGTATTTCTGTTCCCAGTAGCACAGCTTGATAGGCGGAAATGCCGGCACCACCACCTTCCTGTGCTTCTCCACAGCCACATAGATCGAGCCCGGTATCTGCGTTGTCAGCCCATAGTGCTCCCACGACGAATAAAGGCACAGCACACCGCCTGGAACTATACGCTCCACGTCCACCATCGTATCAGCCAGTCCGTCCTCTGTGGCATATAGGCCATTTTTCAACCTCACCACATCGCCCGCATCCATAGCCTTACGAACAAAGTAGTATCTCCCCTCTTCGTCAATGTCCTTGGGTGTCAGTATTCCTTTTGTCGATGTGTCCATTATACAATTCTGCTTATTCTTTTTGCAAAAGTACGGCTTTTTTTTTGATTAGCCGTAGTTTTCACAAACAAAATTTCAAATCGTCCAAAATTCCTTAAATTTTATGATGCAAAAGCACATCTATCACATAAGATTCCAGCAACATAATATAAGAGGGTGTTTCAAAATGAAGTGAAAATATGTACAGATACATGATGAGATGTGAATTTCTAAGTTTAGGCACAGGAGTTCGCAGAGAATAGATTGTATCTATGTGTAGCGGTGTTGAATTGCAATGAATTACGATGTGCTATTACCCACATAATTCGTAGCGAATGTGTAGCATTATGTAGCAAATTGTTGCTATAACTATTATGAGTCTGTTAATGCTGTGAAGGTGATGACAAAGCCCATCCTCGCCCTTTCTGTTCTGCAATAGTCAAGGCTTTTTAAACTAATCTTATCTGGTTTTTGAACTCTCCAATAGGGCCATCATAGATGAGTGTTTCAAAAGCAAGCTGTCTTTTTGGGGTAGGTAAAGTGATTGCTATTTGATTTATCAGCTGCAAATCGATTGAGAAATGCACTGAATTCTTTTGCTCGACAATAAAAAACGTAGGGATATACAGGAAAAACGATACCCAAATGGGTCAAAGTACCTGTAAATCATGCAGAAGTACCCTTTTGGGTATTTCATACGATACTAACTCAAGATAATTTTGCATAGAAAAACAAAATAAATCATGAACCATTGGTAGGTTAATGCTAACATATCATATAAATGGTTATTATGAAACGGACTCATTATCATCAATTGGACGCTATGGATTGTGGAGCAGCTTCACTGAGGATTGTTGCTTCACATTATGGCAGGCATTTCTCTCAAAAACACTTGCGGGAACTCTGCCATATTACACGCAATGGAGTCTCTCTGCTGGGAATTAGCGATGCTGCAGAAGCCATCGGTTTTCGGACAATAGGCGTAAAGATTTCATGGCAACAATTAATTGAGGATGCTACGTTACCATGCATAATCCATTGGAATCAGAGACATTTTGTTGTTGTGTTAGAAATCCAAAAAAAGAAGCATAAGACAATTGTTGTTGTTTCTGATCCGGCAGAAGGAATTCTCAAGTATGATGAAGAGGCTTTCAAGAAGGCATGGCTTCAAATTGACGGAAATGACGGGAATCATCTTGGAGCTGCATTGCTCCTTGCGCCCAAGCCTGAGTTTTTTGAACAGGATGCTGATAAAAAAGATAAAGTCAGCCTATGGGATTTGTTGGCATATATCCGTCCTTACGGAAAATACATCTTCTATATCGCCTTTGCCCTGTTGTCTGCCAGTCTGATTAGCTTGGTTTTCCCTTTTTTGACTCAAGCCATTGTAGATACTGGTATACAAACAAAAAATGTTTCGTTCATAATTATCATCTTAATTGCCCAACTGCTGTTGACGGCTGGGCAAATGTCCAACAATATCATTCGCAGTTGGCTGATGCTTCATGTGACAACACGCATTGGCATAACATATATATCTGATTTCATCGGAAAAATGATGCGTTTGCCCATCGCATTCTTTGATTCGAAGAATATCGGTGATATTTTACAACGAATAAAGGATTTCAACCGTGTACAAACGTTTCTAACCGGGACTTTAATCAGCACTACGATGTCGCTGATAACCTTTATTATATATACTATTGTAATGGCAACATATAATGGAAAAGTATTAGCGACATTCCTGGTTGGCAGCATATTGTACGTAGTATGGGTTCAAGTCTTCATGAAACGTCGCCGCAAATTGGATTATATGCAGTTTCAAGAAATGTCCAACAACCAGAGTAACCTTATTCAGTTGGTTAACGGTATGCAGGAAATCAAATTGAACAACTGTGAAAGGGCAAAAAGATGGGAATGGGAAGAAATCCAGGCAAGATTATTTAGGATCAGCTCAAAGAGTCTAGCCCTTGGACAAATTCAAAACAATGGTGGTGGATTCATTGATGAAGTTAAGAATATAACCATATCGTTCCTGTCTGCGCTTGCTGTCGTTAACGGTAATATGACGATAGGAGAAATGATGGCTCTGCAATACATTATTGGACAGTTAAATGCGCCACTATATCAGTTCATTGGATTCATGCAGTCATTGCAGGATGCAAAAATGAGTGTTGAACGCATGGGAGAAATCACAGGTAAAGATGATGAGGAATGTCTAGACAGGGATTATATCAATGACATACCTCAATCCGCTGATATAGAATTGAAAAATGTTGTTTTTCAATATGATGGACCCCGTTCATCTAAGGTTCTCAACAACCTGTCTCTGGTTATACCTGGTGGTAAAATAACCGCCATTGTGGGCGTGAGCGGTAGCGGGAAAACGACCTTACTCAAAATGTTGCTTGGTTTCTATTCTCCAGCTTCTGGAGAAATCATGTTAGGAAATCAACAATTGAACCGCTTCCGAATGAGCAATTGGAGAGCCGCATGTGGAGTGGTCATGCAGGATGGTTTTATCTTCAGTGACACCATCGAAAAAAATATTTCGATTTCAAATGATGAATCTGATCATCAAAGGGTATTAGATGCGGCGAAAAAGGCTTGTGTACATGACTTTGTCGAATCTTTACCAACCGGGTATCACACTAAGATCGGGACTGATGGGCATGGATTAAGTTCTGGACAAAAACAACGCATCCTGATAGCTCGTGCAATCTATAAAGATGCAAGTTATATCATCCTTGATGAGGCAACTAATTCATTGGATGCCAATAATGAGAAAGAGATTATTAAGAATCTCAACGAGTTCTTTGTGGGAAAGACTGTGATTATTGTTGCTCATAGGTTAAGCACAGTTCAGAATGCAGACAACATTGTTGTCTTGGAAAAAGGCTCAGTGATTGAACAAGGCTCTCATCAAGAGCTGGTTTCCTCACATGGGGCATACTATAACTTAGTAAAGAACCAATTAAACTTAGGTGACTAATTATGCCGAACTCAATACATAATGATATGTGGAAAGAACCCGACGAATTCATTGGGAGGGTACCCAAATGGATTACGCACTGGGGAATTTACAGTACATTCATCTTGATATTGTTCTTAATTACAATAGGTTGTTTCATTCCATATCAAGAGAAACTAACCGTTGAAGTCATTAGTGAACTTAGGGATAATGGCGACTATAAAACTGTTGCATATACTTCTCCATACAATTATGGAAGAATTCACCGGAATCAAACGGTAGTCATTAATCTCAATGAATATCCAAGTAGTTGTTACGGATCCTTTGTTGGGAGGATTGTTAAGACATCTTCTTGTCGAAAAGGAAACAGCTATGAAATCACCATTGATTGTGATTTCCAAAGGGCTATTGACAACAATGAACAACCATTAAAGACATTATCTGGGTCTGGTATTATTGTCCTCAATGAGCAACCATTGATTGTCCACTTATTCCCAATATTGAAAGAAATATAAAAACTACATAATGGCCACTATGTGTAAATTCGCTTTTACTAACTATTAAATTTAAAACAATGAGTAATTTAAAAAAGAATTGTGGAGTCGATTTGCTTCGTGAAGGAATGCCCCACTGCGCAAATCTTCTCAGTAACGATGAGATGGGCAACATCCTGGGCGGTGATTTCATCATCATTTGTGAAATTTACATTAATGGAGATTGCTATAGAGGCTACAAATTGATTGACAATGGCAGTAGTGGCACTCCCACCGATCCTTAATCTTTTGGTGTTTTTCCAGAGTCAAAGTTATAACTTTGACTCTGGATTATGCTCGTCAAACATTGGTGAAATCCAAATGAGCAAATCCTTATTGCTGTTGAAGAACTGTAAATGCACATCCAAAGGCAAGGAAGTCCATCGCAAGGCGGAATCTTAAGGTTGATGATTCAAAGTTCAGATTTGCTGCCGTCTGAACTATTTGCATAGTGGTGTGAAAGGCTCCATTGGGATAAGTTCTCAAGACTCCTACTCAATAGACGTTTTAATCTTTTTATTACAAATCACAATAATGTTGAAGAAAATGAAACGAATAACAATTGCATTAATTAGCTTAATGATGTCATACTCAATATCTAAGAGTACAGTTATTATTGGGCGTTTCGGACACTTGAGCGAAAATGTGGTCTATACTGTGACCATTACGCCAAGTGATACGACCTGTAAGCCAGTCCAGTTCAGTGACTTTGAGGAAAGTTTCACAATTCCTATAAAGACAAACAAAGGTGATATACATGCCAGCATCAATGCTGATGGCTTCATGCCATCTGATACCACATTCCTGAACGTATCTCCTAATGACACCATCAACTGGGACAACATTTTCTTGAGCAGATCCCGCCAACTTAATGAGTTGGTTGTGACAGCCAACAAAATGCAAATTGAACGGGAGGGTTCAAATTACACGCTGCGGAATCTGAATGGCACAATCATGGGTAATGCTGGCAATGCTCTCGACATGCTGCGGTGGACGCCCGGTGTCATCGTTAACGCAAACGAAGACATATCTTTAATCGGTCGTGATGGAAAGACTGAGATTTACATTGATAACCGTAAAGTCACAAATAACTCGGAACTGAAGGCTATCAGTTCCCAGAATATCAAGAGAGTTGAAATCATCCGTGAGCCAGACGCTCAATATGCATCCAATGTGGCAGCTGTT